>JBDHHK010000183.1:0-8975 GCA_039589395.1 Gemmatimonadota bacterium | reverse complement strand
TGGATGAGTTTCAGCCGCTAGTGTTGTCTGAGCCAATTACTGTGGACGTGCGGTTCAAGAACTATCGGCCGTCACAGGTCCTGGCCTATCTGCCCATCGTGGAGCGCACCGACTCGCACAGCATTCGGTATCTCGGAGCCGACATGGTCGAAGTGTCGCGGTTCCTGGAGTTCTTGACCAGTTACAATGCTGGCCTGGAACCTTAACTGGCCACCAATGACTCTGCGCGAACTGTGAGGTCTTCGATCCGATCGACATTCACGGATACTCCGATGCCGGGGACATCGTGGGGTACGGCAACCATCCCTTCCGTATCCATGGTCCATTCTGGATCAACAATGTCCTGTTCCCAATAACGTGCTGACGGACTGATGTCTCCAGGGATCTTGAAGTTGGGCAGCGACGCGAGAGCGACGTTGTAAGCTCGGCCAACGCCACTTTCGAGCATTCCCCCGCACCATACTGGTATGCCCTCTCGATCGCAAAGATCGTGAATGGCCTTGGACTCAGAAAACCCTCCAACGCGACCGGGCTTGATGTTGATGATTCTTCCGCTTTGAAGAGCCAACATGTCCTCTGCTTTGTCCACTCCGGTAATCGATTCATCGAGGCAGATTGGGGTTTTCAAGAGTTTCTGCAGCTCAGCGTGCTTCACCACGTCATCCCACGCGAGCGGCTGTTCAATCATCACGAGGCCGAACTCATCGAGGCCCATCAGGTGATCGAAATCCGCAATTGTGTACGCATTGTTGGCGTCTACCATGAGCGGTGCATCAGAGCCGAGTGTCTCACGGACCGCGGCCACGTATTCCAGGTCGGAGCCGGGCTTAATCTTGAGCTTGATCTTTCGATAACCCTCCGACAATGCCTCACTGGCCTTTCTGACGAGCGCGGCAGGATCGTCCTGAATCCCCAGGGAGATTCCCGTCCCGATCTGCGCACGCGTACCACCCAACAGGTGTGACAGGCTCACGCCTTCTCGCTCCGCCTCGAGGGCCCAGGCTCCCATCTCCACGGCCGCCTTCGCCATCTTGTGTCCGCGAATGTCGCTATCGAGTTCGTCACTAACGCTGCTAGGGCCGAGGAACTCCTTGTCGAGAACTTTGGGTGCGATCCATTCGGTGATTGCGGTCCAACATGTGGCGATCGTATCAGGGGAGTAGTTTGGTGATTCGCCCGCAACACATTCGGACCAAGCGGTGCAGCCATCCGCTCCCTGAAGCTGTAGGAGCAGTATCCGTCTAGTACTGGTTGCCCCAGAGGAGATCTTGAAAGGTTCACGGAGCGTCATCCGAATCTCACGTAAGGTGATTCGTTTGATCGTAAACGTCATTCATCCTCTCCTTGGCGAAGGACGAGATAGTAAAAGCAGCGCTTTGTGTCGGCTTCCGAATAGAAGCCTTCCACACCATACCCCCGCTCGAGGTACAACAAGCATGCGCGTTTGGTTGTAGCACGCCACTGCCTTCCCAACTCCATGGACTCAACCTTGATCTGTTCGATGTCCCAGGGAATCTCGATCCGCACGACGGGCGCGTTTGGGAGGTCGCGTTCGACGGGCAACACATTTCCACCAGATTCTTCCGTGTTGACGATCGGTGCCGAGGTGATCTCCGATTCGAGGTGTGAAGGAGTTCCCGAAAGAACTTCTTCTACGTGACTGTCAGCTAACGACCATTCCACTACGAATCGGTCCGTGCCCAAGCCGCTGTGAAGGAGACTACCCGTGTCAGTGCCGTACATGTTGGGAATGTATTCAGTCACCACCACACCCAGTCGGTTGTAGTTGAGGTGGGCGTTGCGTGCCACGAGGGGATCGAAGGTCCAACTAACCAGCTCGATTCCGCGTTCCAGCAGAAGCTCTCGTTGGAGTTCCTTGAGCCTTCTACCTATACCGAGCCCTTCGAATTTCGGCTCTACTGCGAGCATATGCGACCAGTGCACCGGCGCTCCGTTTCGGAACCCTGTGAGACCGTATACGTAACCAGCGAGGTGCCCGTCGTCGGCGAACGCCCCGGCCGCTATTCCTCCAACTTTCTGAGTGAGCATGAGAATTACAGGAGGCACGAGTTCCGTGAATTCCTGACCCCAAGTTATACGCTGCAGTCGAACGCATGCGGCGTAGTCTTCGGGAGACGAGAGGTGTCTGAAGACGAAGTCAGCCTGCGTATTCATCATGCCCCCGCGGAAGCTTTGTTGCGTGTTTCCAGATCTTCCAGACACCCCATGTCAACACAGGGATCACGAAGATGCCCAAGAAGATCCATGTCAGCGTTCCGTAACCGCGCGCGATTAGGCCGATCAAGCCGAACTGTGCAAGCAAAGCTCCAACTATCAGTAGTGCGAGAGCCGTTACCGGACGTAGAAACAAAGGCATGTTCGCGTCTCTCTCTGCGTATACTTTCGCTATCCGTTCGTTCACCGCGTGGATCAAACCGGTACCTGTCTCCACGAGGGTGCCAAACAGAACAACCTGGAAGGCGATCTGGAACCAACGTGACCCGATGAGTTCCAGAACGTAATTGGCCGGGACCGTGCTCTCCAGGATTTCTGGATATTGGCCTACCATGGTCATGTAGAAGAGGAATCCGGGGACGATGGCAATCGGTCCGGCTAGCAGGCCTGCGGTAACCGCTTCCTTACGAGACTGCATATGGCGTGTACAGAACAAGACTGCCGGTATGACGGCGAGGTTGTATGCCGCATACCTGACTCCACCTATTGGCCAGTTTCCAGTGCGTTCACCTGATGCGAGGGCTGAGATCGTGTCTCCTCCAAACTTCGTGAACGCCCACACGAAGAAGACGATGTACACCCCATATAGCAGGAAAGACCAGCCCGCGAGAAACTTCTCGATCGTTCCGCTTCCACGGAATACCAGGTATCCGACGGCGGCCATCATTCCGACAACGCCAATCGCGTAGTGGAGCCCGAATGTCTCCCGTAAGATAGATCCGGCTGCAGCCGCGATAACTGCCAGGATGATCAACACCAACGCGAAATAGCATATCTCGAATGATGGCCACGCCCACCCGAGAAGTTCTCGGAAGAAACTCCTGTAATCGTATGCTCTGAATGCTCGTGAGAATTCGAAGCTGCAGGCGCATACGGCACTCCATATGGCGGTTGAGACCAACAGCATTGCCAGCAATCCGCCGAGCGGTCCCTGTGTCAGGAAGAACTCCACCAGCTCTCGCCCAGTTCCGTACCCACCGGCGATCACCACCGATTGAAAGACGAAGCCAGGTAGGAAGTATCTCTGAAAGACCGTTGACTCTCTCACCGCAGCTATTCTCCGGTTGTCCTTGCGTCGTCGAACCAGACTGCCTTGCGTGCCCAGGTACCGGTTTGTATAAAGAGGCACTCGACGGATAACCGCAACCGGGTACCTCCGGTGACCGGGTTATGTCCTCACATGACCTTGGAGAGTCAATGACAACGCCCAAGCGATCAAGAAGGCTAATGACACTCCCATACGCCTTGCTGGTGTTGGTGTGTTTTGGATGTGAGTCAGAGCCTGACTCCATTGGTCCGCGGCAGGACTATGGTTCAGGTGCGCGGGCTCTCGAGGAGTTCATCGCGGATGAGATGAGACAAAAAGGCCTCCCAGCTCTTTCGATTGCGTTAGTCGACGACCAAGAGGTTGTGTGGGCTCGGGGATTCGGATATGCAAATCCCTCGGACAGCGTTCCTGCAACAGCCAGAACAGTCTACAGGGTAGGGTCGGTATCCAAACTCTTCACCGACATTGCGGTTATGAAGTTAGTCGAGCAAGGGATTCTGGATCTGGATGTTCCGATCGCCGAATACCTACCGCAGTTCAGCCCGGAGAACAGGTCTGACGTGCCTATCACGCTGCGCCACCTGATGACGCACCGATCTGGCCTGGTACGTGAACCTCCTGTCGGTCACTACTTTGACCCCACGGAACCTTCGTTGCGACAGACTGCGTTGAGCCTGAACTACACGGAGCTGGTTTACGCTCCGGAAACGGCGGCCAAATACTCCAATGCAGCCATCGCGGTTGTTGGCTACCTCCTAGAGCACACGCAGCAGGAGCCGTTCTCCTCATATCTGACGCGTGCCGTGCTCGAGCCGCTCGGCATGACGAAAAGTGCGTTCCAGAGGACCGGGCGTATTGAGTCCGAGATGGCGACGGGGTTTATGTGGACCCTGGATGGTCGGGAATTCGAAGCACCGACCTTCGAGCTGGGCATGTCGCCTGCTGGCAGCATGTATTCGACCGTAGAGGACCTCGCAAAGTTCATAAGCGCACTGCTCGCGCGCGGTGAATCCCCCGGCGGGCGAATGCTCGACCCACAGACCCTGGACGAGATGTGGACACCACAGTATGCGGACTCGGGCACGACCGTCGGTTACGGAATCGGCTTTGGCATATCGGAATTCATGGGTCATCGGCGGGTTGGACACAACGGTGCCATATACGGTTTCGCGACCGAACTAGCAGTCTTGCCGGAAGAGAATATCGGAGTTGTGGTTGCCGCAACCAAAGATTTTTCCAACGCGGTTATTGAGCGCATCGCCAACGCTGCTCTGGAGACGATGTTGGCGGTGCGCGCGGGTAGAGAAGCACCGAGTCTGGCGGTGAGCGATCCGGTGCCACCAGAACTTGCGCGACGCCTAAGTGGCAAATATGAGTCACGTGACATGGGTGTCAGGCTCACCGAGTGGTCTGGCCGTCTCTTCATGCAAGTTGACGGTGGCGAAACCGTCGTGGAGTTGCGCTCCCAGGGCGACACACTAGTTGCCGATGACGTACACGAATACGGAACTCGCCTCGTCCCCAGCGAATCTGCGGTCCTGTTGGATGGCAGCACTCTCCCACGAACTGGAGATCGGAAACCACCTGCGGTTCCGCCAGACTGGACCGGGTTGATCGGCGAGTACGGTTGGGACCACAATACCCTCTACATACTCGAACGGAACGGATCCTTGAGTGTGCTGATCGAGTGGCTTCTCTACTATCCACTCGATCAGCTGAGCGGCGATGAGTATGTGCTCACCGGGCCTGGATTGTACCACGGAGAACGCGTCGACTTTGCCAGGGGCGAGGATGGGAAGGCAAACGCAGTGAAGGTGGGAGGTGTCACCTTCGAACGTCGCTCAGTTGGTACCGATGCCGGTGAGGTGTTCAGGATCGAACCGCTATTTTTGGTTGATGAGTTGAGGGAGGCCGCGCTCGCGGCTGACCCACCAACGGAAACTGCTGAGTTGCGTGAGCCCGAGCTGGCTGAGCTGGTTGAACTCGACCCAACAGTTCAGCTGGACGTCCGCTACGCTTCAACAGACAACTTCATGAGCGCGGTGTTTTACGATGAACCGCGGGCGTTTCTCCAGAGGCCTGCCGCAGAGGCTCTTGTGCGTGCTCATCGGCTGCTTAGAGAGAGTGGCTTTGCGCTGCTTGTTCACGATGCGTACAGACCGTGGTACGTAACGAAGATGTTTTGGGATGCAACGCCGGAGGAGCACAAGATATTCGTGGCCAATCCCGCAAGTGGATCCCGTCACAATCGTGGCTCCGCAGTAGATGTGACGCTTTACGATCTCGAGACGAAGCAACCGGTCCAGATGGTTGGTGGCTACGATGAGTTTTCCGAGCGATCTTACGCACGATATCCCGGTGGTACGTCACGCCAGCGCTGGTTTCGAGATCTGTTGTGTCGGTCCATGGAATCGGAAGGGTTCAGCGTATACGAGTTTGAGTGGTGGCACTTTGACCACGCCGACTGGGCAGAGTATCCGATTTCGAATCAAACGTTTTCGGAACTCGACACGGATGGAGGTGAGCGTTGAAAAACAGTTCTAAAGAGACGGTCGACTGGACCCAATACTCTCGGGCATTGGATTCCGTACTGGACGGAATCGGGCGAACACCGATGGTTCGTCTCCGGCGCTTGTGCTCCGAACTCGATGCCGAGGTGTTGATGAAGCTGGAGTGGTATGGCCCGAGTGGCAGCCTAAAAGACCGTATCTACCTCCACATGTTCGAGGAGGCGGAGCGTAACGGCGATCTGAAACACGGCACAACTGTGCTCGAGTGCAGCACTGGGAATGCTGGAACCGCATGTGCGTGTATTGCTGCCGTCAAGGGATACGAATGTAAAGTGGTAATGCCGGTAGGTATGAGTGAAGAACGCAAACGACTGATGCGGGCATACGGAGCCGAATTGGTGTTCACGCCCGGGGGCGAGAGCGACGTCGACCTGTCGCTGCAAAAGTTGCAGGAGATCTACGACGCTGATCCGGAACGCTACTGGGTGCCAGCTCAGTTCGACAACCCGGTGAACACGGAGGCCCACTATCTAACAACGGGTCCAGAGATTTGGGAGCAGTGTGGTGGTCAGATCGATGCGCTTGTCGCGTCTCAAGGGTCGGGAGGCTCAATCACTGGAGCAGGGCGTTTTCTGAGGGAGCAGCTATCCACTGTTCGCCTTTACGCTGTAGAACCGGCTGAGTGTCCGCTTCTGTCGCAGCGTCGCTGGGGTGCGCATGGGATCGAAGGTATCGGCGATGGTTTTGTGCCGCGCAACCTCGACGTAAGCGAGCTGACTGGGGTAATCACGGTAAGCACGGAGGAAAGCATCGCGACGGCGCAGCGACTTGCCCGTGAGGAAGGAATCTTCTGTGGAATTTCATCTGGCTGCAACGTCGCCGCAGCTCTGAAACTCGTCGCCGCTAGGCCTGAGTTGAAGAAGGTAGTCGTCCTGGCCAATGACACCGGCCAACGGTACTTTTCGACTGCGCTTTGCGGAGCGGACAAGCATGTTGAGGTTCCGCGTCGAGAACATCCGCTCGACAGCCGCAGCAGCGATCTCCTCGATCAGTTTCAGGGAGCCTGGGACATCATCGAATAACCGAGAGGGTGCCGATTGATGTTTGGAGGGTCGTGCGTTTGCCGCCCCCCTGGCGTATCGGTATGTTATTGCCATGACCGATGGACAGAGATTCGTGCTTCTGATTGCCAGAATGGTTGAGTTGCTGCGAAACAAACCTGGTGGAGTCGAAGAGGCAAAAGAGGTCTTGCGCTCTCTCGCGGAGCAGACGACGCGCCGCAGCTGGACCGTGCGTCTCAAGGGGCCGGAGCTAACCGTGGAAGGTTCCGTGATTCCGACAGACACTCCCCCCATACCGCTTCTCGTTGGTCAGATGAATGCACACAGCGTGACTGAGATTCAGATAGCCCAAGGTGTGTCTCCAGCTTCACTCATGCATCTTCTTAGAGGCTTAGCGGTTCAGGCAGGCGGCTTTGATGCCGGCGATGGGGTAGAGAAGCGATTGACGGATGCAAATGTCCGCCGCATTCATGTTCTTTGCCCGGAAGCAGACGAGATGGCCGAGCAGGGTCGCCCCAAGCGTGTTACGGATGCGGTGAAAGCACCGGGCGCAGCGGAGGCCCAGGATCGGGCTCAGGAAGAAGCACCGGCCGCCGCAGTTAGTGAGTCGGCAATGGCTCCAACTCCCACACCCCCTTCGATAGATGAGTTGATCGAACATATTCGAGCTGGCAGGGTGTCGTTGGGAGTCGCCGCAAAGAGGCTGCGCGGCCTCAAGGCCGGTCCCCAACTCACTGCGGGCCTGGATGCCTTGGCTGATGGAGTGGTCAAGGCAGTTCGAAACAAGCGAGGCGAGGACGCCACCGAGGCCATTCTTTCGGTAATTCACCAGGAGAAAGAAGCAACTAAAGAGGATGTCAGGATCTGTTGCGGTGTAGCTCTGCGCCGAATGCTAGGCTCAGAGATTCTCAGGTCGTTTTCAAACCTCCTTCTGGATCCGCTCTACGCCGAGGACGTTCTGGCAATTCTGTCGCGCGCTGGTTCGAACGCAACACAGCTTCTTTTGGACCAACTAGTTGGGGCGCCGACTTTTGCTGAACGCAGGGCATACATGATGGCGCTCGGAAAACTCGGCGAGGGTACGAGCAACGTGATTGCGATGCTGAATCATCATCAGTGGTATGTGGTGCGCAACGTTGCAGATCTGATCGCCGAGCTTGGCATCGAGGAAGCGATACCGGAGCTGGGCAAGGTTGCCGATCACGAAGATTCGCGTGTGCGGAAGTCGGTGGCAATCGCGCTGGCGCGGATCGGAACGCCTGCGGCAGCTCGCCACCTACATGTTTCGCTACGTGATGAAGATCCACAGGTGCGCATGACAGTGGCAGGAGAACTGAAAGGTTCGGGGTTCAGTGGACTCATCATGCCGCTTGCGAACGAGTTGGAGCAGGAGGAGGATCCAAAGATTCGTGAGGAACTGTGCAGGGCGCTCGGTCGAATTGGAACCCCTGAGGCGGTGCGAACGCTCGAAAACGTTGCCCGTCGCAAGGGGAAGATGTTCACACATCAGCGTCCGACGGGTGATCGATGTGCAGCCGTCGAAGGCCTTGCGCTGGCCGGCGGTGACGGTGCGCGGCAGGTTCTCAGAGAGCTGACGAAAGACCGAGACAAAGAAGTTCGCAGAGCGGCGCAGGACGGCCTAAAGGCGTTTGCTCCGCAGACGGACTGAGCACAAATTCTCCCGTCGACGGAACATGGACGAATTTTCCTCAACGACCGCTGAAGCCGCAGGTCCGACGGATTCGCGACCCCTCCGCAATGCCAACACGCTGCGGGAGTTGGTGTTCAACATCAACGAGGGCATCTATATCTCCACGCCGGACGGCTCGGTCCTGGATGCTAACCCTGCATTGATCAAGCTTCTGGGAGCCAGCTCCCTCGAGGAGCTGCAGGCACACAAGACCCGAGACCTTTGCGCCAATCCGCTTCAATGGGAAAGTGAGCACGCACAGCTCGAACGCGACGGAACAGTGCGCGATTTCGAACTCGAGATTCATGGGCTGGACGGCACCGAGAAAACGGTTCTGGACACCTGTTACATGGTTCGCGATCCCGAGAGCAGTGACCCGCTCTTGTATGGAATTCTGATCGACATCACGCAACGCAAGAAGTTGGAGGAAC
>JBDHHK010000182.1:0-9138 GCA_039589395.1 Gemmatimonadota bacterium | reverse complement strand
GCAGTCACGTCCCGAGATGCTGCCTGTTCGGCGATGTAGCTCCAAGGCACAGCGTGATACACCGCCGCTGTGAAGAGCAGGTAAAAGGTTCCCACGGTAACAACCGCAATTCCGATGGCCAATGGCAGCGTTCGATTTGGATTCTTAGCCTCTCCCCCTGCTTGTGCGATGGAATCGAAGCCAATGAAACTAGAAAACAATACGGCGGCCGCAGCGAGGTAGACGGCGATTCTGAAGGGAGGCCGACCTCCCGCAGTGATCGTCCTGCCCTCGCGTTCGAGTACTGCGGCGGCAAAATCGCCCTGATCGAACAGGAACCCGGCTACGATCACCACAGCACCCAAAACGAACATCAGAAACATCATCGGCACCAGCGTGCGCTCGTAGAGCTTTACGCCACGAATGTTGACGACAACGAACGTCCAAAGGAACAGGAGTGCGAGGAAAAGACGCACGATTCCTGTATCGAGCGTATCGGCCAATCCCTGCCAGCCCATCGCGGCGGCCACGTCGCGCAAAAAAGGAATGAGCACATACGAAACCACGCCGATTGCAATGCACAGCCCGAACCATTGGGAGAAGCTCGCCACAAAACCCAAGTAAGGGTTGATCGCTCTGCTGGCGTACACATAGCTACCACCGGCCCGCGGCATCGCTGAGGCGAGGATCGCATAGGCCAACGCCGCCAGCAACGCTGGCACAGCAGCGAACAGGTATGCAGGCAGTACATAGGGTCCGATGCCTGGAACGTTGCGCTGAATCATGAAGGGCACGACCGTGATACCCGCACCCATCATTGAGCAAATGCCGGTAGCCGCGAGGCCCAGTAGGCTCATATCGCGAGCGAGGCCCGTCCTATTCTGTGGTACTTGCATGTCACCGTTCACAGTTGGACCCAATCTACCCCTTCTAAATCAACTCGAAATCCGAGCCTAAACAGATGCTCGTTCAGGGCTGCAACAATGCCTCGCGGGGTGTCGATACGCAAGCGCTACCAGAAAGGCCGGTGGAGGAATTCAAGTATACGGTCCATTTGCCGCTGATGGACGCAGAAGGACGCGGAGGACAACAAGGAACTTGGGTTCCCACCCCACCCCACCCCACCCAACATCAACATCTGCGTCAATCCGCGTTTCTCCGCGGCAAACGCCGTTCGACAACTGCCACCTGAAACCAAACGCTTGCCACTTCCGTTATGTGAATCATTCATATAGTTTATGTGAACGATTCATATAGTTGCGTTCGTGGATTCGATAATTCAACGACGGCCTGCGAGACCCCATGAAGAACCCGCACGAGATTCTCCCGCTTACAACGCTCACGTACCACATCCTGCTGGCGCTCGCCGATTTTGACAGACACGGGTACAGCATCATCAAGGAAGTCGAGGAGCGTACCGGACAGAGCATGCAGATTGAAACTGGTGCTCTCTACCACGCAATCAGACGGATGCGGAACGAGGGGCTGATCGAGCCAGCACCGGCGACTGAGCGTTCGCCAGCAGAAGACAGCAGGCGTCGGACGTACAGGCTCACCGAATGGGGTCGGGCTGCGCTCGCCGCCGAGTCGGCTCGGCTACGTCAACTCGTGGACATTGCGGAAGCAAAACAGGTAATTCAGGCGCGTGCAACATGAGTGGACGGAATCCAGAGGAACCGTCTGCGTTCTGGCTCTGGCTCCTCCGCACGGCCCTGCTATTTCATCCGTCGCAGTTGCGCACGGAGTACGGCATGGAGATCGAGGCCGTCTTCCGCGCCCGCGTTGAAAATGCGCGCAGAGTATCCGGTGGGCGCAAGCTGTTGGGATTCCAGCTCCGCGAGGTGAAGGGCCTGATCCGCACCGGGCTACAAACGAGATGGGAAGACCGTGTTGGGCGCAAGCATCCTGAAAAACCCTCGGGACAGAAACCCAACAAAGAAAAGATCGGAATAATGACAGGAGTTCTCGCCGACCTGCGAATCGCTCTCCGCGGACTCCGAAAAGCTCCTGGATTCACGATCGCGGCCGTGATGATACTCGCACTCGGCATTGGAGCCAACGTTACTGCGTTTTCAGCGTTGAAGGTTGCGGTGCTCACTCCACCTCCGTTCCCAGAAGCGGACCGAATGGTGAGCGTTGATCTGACCAGGACAGACGAAAATGGAGAACGGATTTCCAGGTGGGCGTATCCATACGTCCAGAGGCTCAGTGAATGGCCCGACTGCCTTATCGAGCCTGTCACGGGCTACAGAGAGAGAGTCGCAACCTTAACAGGATTCGGTCCCGCGAGCCAGCTGCCAATTGAGGTGGTATCGACCGATTATTTCGACGTCGTCGGGCGCCCGCTGGCGCTTGGAAGGAGCTTTGTCGCAGAGGAAGCGGATCCGTCGGGGCCGTATCAAGTGACGGTTGTCTCTCATTCATTCTGGCGAACCCGGCTGGGAGGTGACCCTTCGGTACTCGGACGGGAGATTCAACTGAATGGAGTGCCTTTCGAGATTGTGGGTGTGGCCCCCCCGAACTTCTCCGGTTTCACGGGTGACGCAACGCTGTGGCTACCCCAAGGCTCATATGCGGTGCTACAACCAGGCGTTCTGCGGCAAGCTGGAAACCACATTGTCTGGATGGTAGGACGCCTCCGTCCCGGAGCTACGCTCGCGGCAGCCGAAGCACAGATGGAAGTGGTTGGTCAGGCAATCGCAGAGGAGTGGCCCAGGGAAGATACGTATGGAGCTGGGGTCCGCTCTCTTGCTGAGGTATGGACGAACCCGTCCGCAAGTGCAGCGTCAACGTTTCTGGTTTTGGCGTCCGGATTGGTGCTTCTCGTAGCATGCGCGAACCTCGCAGGCCTTTTGTTCACCCGAGCTCGTAAGCGTGTGCGGGAGGGGGCTGTAAGGAGTGCGCTCGGTGCCTCCCGATGGCGCCTGATTCGTTCCTTCCTGCTGGAGAGCCTGGTCGTCTCGGGCATCGGTGGTGCCGCAGGGCTTATTCTGTCGGCATGGGGCATGAGACTGGTTTCCGTCGCATGGCCAACTCAGTTCTTGCGCGGCAACGACTCGGGTCTCCAGGTAATCAACCCCGAAGGTCTCACGCTCGACACGCGGGTGATAGTTTTCGCTGTCCTCGTCTCACTCAGCGCGGCACTGCTGATCGGACTCATACCAGCACTTCGCGTTTCGTCGGTTCGCATCACAGAGCATCTGAAAGACGGCGCAGGAGCGACCAAACGTCGCGGTGGCAAGCAAGGCCTCGACCCGCAGGCCTTTCTCGTGGGTGCGCAGGTCTCACTCGCTCTTATACTGTTGGTCGGAGTTGGCCTCATGGGCAGCACCGTGGGCCGTCTGCTTCGTGTGCATGACGGGTTCAGTACGGAAAGGCTACTCACATTCGAGTATTCCAGCCCACAAGCAGTCCCCCGTTTCGACCCACGAGACGAAGAGATTTGGCGGTCGCATATCGTTCTCTCGGCTTCATTCGACGACGAACTCCAGCAGCGACTGAGTGCCGTTCCAGTCATCGAAGGAGTCGCGTTGTCATCCGGTGCGATATTGAGGCACTTCGAAATGGTACTCGGAGTGAGGATCGAGGACAGCGAGTCTGGGATGACAGATGTAGGTAGCGCGGGTGTTGTGCCGGTCTCAGACAACTACTTCGAGTTGCTGGACATTCCCATTATCAGAGGCCGCGGGTTCAACCGATCAGACGGGCTCCGCGGCCCACCCGTTGTGGTGCTGAGTCAAACGGCGGCCTCGATGTGGTTTCCGGATCAGGACCCGATCGGCAAGAGGGTGACTGTTTTCTTTTCCCCGTCCGGGCGGGAAACCGCGGAGGTGGTGGGTATGGTCGGCGATGTCGTGTACGTTAGGCCCGACCAGGGAAGATGGCCAGTTGCCTACTACACTACACGGGAGCGAAGCGGGCCTAGATATGCCGTGGTTCGAACCTCGGGAGACCCTAACGAGGCAATCCGTATCATTCGAGACGAGATATTTGCGATGGATCCAACCATCGCCATGAGAAACATCTCCACGATGGACCAGTTGATCTCCCGTTCCGTCGGCGATCGTGGTCTCATCTTCTGGCTACTCACCATATTCGCAGGCATCACTGTTCTTCTTGCCGCTGTCGGTACCTGGGGAGTGGTGGCGTATTCGGTAGCCAACCGGCAACGTGAACTGGGCCTGCGCATTGCGCTGGGGGCTGAGGGCGGGCGCGTTCGGAACCTCGTATTACGCAAGAGCACTCTGACCGCGCTGGTTGGCGTCTTAGTCGGCCTCGCCGGCGCCTGGGCAGGGAGTCGACTTCTGGAGTCGTTCCTGTGGAACACTAGTTCACACGACCCCAGAGTATATATAGGAGGGGGAGTACTGCTATTCGCGGTAGTACTCGGTGCTAGCTATCTGCCCGCACGCCGTGCTACCAGAGTGGATCCGGTCGAGGTGTTGAGGGCAGCGGAGTAGGCTACTCCGCCCTCAACGCGTCAATGGGATCCAACGCCGCCGCTCTCTGTGCTGGATAGACGCCAAAGAGCACGCCTATGCCGAGCGCGGAAAGCAGGCCGATAGTAAGTGCAGTCCCGTTCAACACCGTATGCCATTCGGTGCTCTTGCCGACAATCCATGCCACAACGAGGGCTGCCAAAACACCAAGCGCCCCACCCGCAGCTCCAAGGAGCAGTGACTCCACCAGGAACTGAACGAGTATGTCTCTCCGGCGGGCCCCAACCGCCACCCGCAGACCAACCTCGTTTCTGCGTTCCCGCACCGTGAGCAGCATGATCGAGAGTATACCGACCCCGCCCACAATTACTGCCACAGCACCCAGGCCGAGTATCATACGCCGAAAAGATGTGATAGCCTCGAGGCGAGCCTCGAGAATTACCTGCTGGCTCCGGATCGCGAAGTCGTCCACTAGCCCGCGTTCGAGCGTCCGATGCCTGGTCCTGAGCACATTCGCGACTTGCTCTCTCGCGGCATCCATTCGCTCTCTGTCACTCACCTGCACAAACAGCATGTTGATGTAGTCGACGTTGAAAACTCTGCGGAGGGCTGTGCGAATTGGGATGACGACCTGGTTGTCTTCCTCGGAAAGACCATCGATGGTCGTTCCCTTTGGCTCCAAGACGCCAATCACCTGGAACGAAATCTTTCCCACAAGTAGCGTCTTGCCGATCGGATCTTCCTCGGGGAATAGGATCTCCCTCACCCTATCCCCTATCACAGCCACTCGTGCCGAGTTGCGGCTTTCCTCCCGCGTGAAGTATCGGCCCGACACCGTACGAAAGTCTCGAACCGTTTCGTAATCGACCGTGGTTCCGCGCACCGTTGCCATTGTCGACATCGTGCCGTACTTGAGGCGGCGACCTTGGTTCTGCTCGGGCACCACGAGAACAACATCGGGAGAGCCGGCCAATACTGCCTCGGCATCTTCAAGCACCATGGTGTTGACCTTAGCCAGGGTTCGTCTTCGCCACGGAACCCGAGGCGCCTCGGACGTGCTCACGAGCAGCAGGTTTTTTCCGAGGGCGTCAATCTCCTGCAAGACCTCCCGCTCACTGCCTTCTCCGACCGCAGTCAACACCAAAACTGCGCCCACGCCAACTGCCATTCCCGATAGGGCGAGGGCAGTTCGCACCCGATGACGAAAGAGTGCCTTGACCGACAGATGGAGATTTCGTGCCAGCTTCACCAATCGTTACCGATCACTCACGAAGGGTGGAAACGGGCTCCAATGCCGCCGCTCGTCTCGCAGGCGTCACGCCGGCTACCAGCCCCACCAGCACTGCCGCAGCCAAGGCGAGAACGGCTGCCTGCCAAGGCATGATGTTTTCGAAATCCATCGCGCGGGACACAAAGCTGAGTGCAACGACGGCCACCACCAACGCCAGCACTCCCCCGACCATCGTGACCAGCGACGACTCGAGCAGAAACTGCAAGCGTATGTCTTTCTGACGAGCGCCTACCGCCTTGCGAAGCCCGATTTCAGCGCGTCGCTCGTTTACCCCCATGATCATCAGATTGGCTACGACGATTCCACCGATCAGCAGCGATACCCCGGCAACAATCGGTAGAAACAACGTGAAAATCCGGTTCATGGAACCCACCATTTGCTGAACCTGGACCGGAGTGAACATGCTGAAGTCGTTGGGCTCATCTTCCGCAAGAGCATGGCGTTCACGCAGTAGTGTTTCAATTGCAGCAACCGACGTTTCGATTTCCGCATCGCTGACAGCCAACAGCTTCGCGGTACCGATGTAATCAACGTTCATGATCCTGCGCATCGCCGTCGTATATGGCACGACCACTTCGTTGTCCCTGTCCCATCCATGTAGGTCCGTGCCAATAGCCTCCAAAACACCGATAACCTCGAACGGCACCGAGCCAATCCTAATTTGCAGACCGATGGGATCCGCTCCCTCAAACAATTCCCTGGCAACTGTTTCACCAACCAGGGCGACACGCGCGGAAGACCTCACCTCTGCATCTCCAAAAAGGGCACCTCGGCTCGCACCACGACTCCACACCTCCTCATAGTGCGTCGAGTGCCCCATCACACGCACCGTGTTGCTGTTGCCTCGATAGACAACTTCACGCGGTCCCGCAAGAAGCATCGGATCCCAGACTTCGATCGAAGGAATCGATGACTGAATCGCTTCTAAGTCGTCAATCGTGAGGGTTGTGACTGGTCCCGCCGAGTGTGGCCCGCCTCTACTCCCCCCACCACTGGCCGACAGTAGGATGCTGGACCCGGAAAAGACCTTATCGATTCTCGAAACCATGGCATCCCTCGTCCCCTGCCCGATCGCCACGACTATGGTGAGGGCCAACACGCCGATGAATGTGCCGAGCATCATAAAGAAGGTCCGCAGTCGATGACGAGCCATGTCTCTGAAGCCGTGACGTACCAGTCTGCCGCTCCTCATGAGACCACCTCCAGCTCTCTGCGCGCATCTTTGGGTGACTCGGTCTTCTTGTCCGAGACGATTCGGCCGTCCACGAGTTCCAGCACTCTGTCAGCCATCGCAGCGACACCAGGGTCGTGTGTGATGAGGATGACCGTTTTCCCTTGACGGTTCAGCTCTTGGAATATTGCCAGCACTTCGAGGCCGGAACGGGTGTCGAGATTTCCAGTTGGCTCGTCCGCGAGGATGATCTCAGGCTCGTTCACCAACGCGCGAGCAATGGCAACGCGCTGCTGTTCGCCACCGGACAGTTCGCTGGGAAGGTGCCTTGCGCGATCCTTGAGCCCGACTTGCTCCAGGGCACGCACGCCGAGTTCCGATATGTCGGAGCGAGTACAGTATATGAGCGGCAGCTCGACATTTTCTACTGCCGTGGTCTTCGGCAGGAGATGGAAGCTCTGGAACACGAAGCCGATCTTCTCATTCCGAAGTCGCGCCAGTTTGTCCGGCAGAAAAGAATCGACCTCTCCCCCGTCGAGCCGATAACTTCCCGAGTCGGGTCGGTCCAACAACCCTACGACATTCATCAGAGTCGACTTGCCCGAACCAGACGGGCCTACCACCGCCACGAATTCGCCCTGATCCACCTTTACAGATACGTCGACCAACGCCCTCACCTCGTCGGAGTTCTTCCGATAGGTCTTGTTCACCTGTTCCAGCACGATCTTCCCTAGCTCCGTTGTCACACGAACCTCGCTTTCGATCATTCAAGATCCCGTCTGAACTGACCCGACTATTACCTCTTCACCTTCTTCTAACCCTTCAAGCACTTCTGTGTACGCACTACCCCTGAACCCTATCCGAATCGCTCGCCTCACCGGCCCCAAAGGCCCAGGCACATACGCATAAGCGCCCTCGGAATCCCGGCGCACCGCACCGTTCGGAAGGGTCAAGACGTTATCCCGTCCATCAAGCTGGATGTTGACCGTCGTGGTCATCTCCGGCCGAAGCGTCTTCCCCTCCGTGGGGCCGATCTCGATCAGAGTCACGTAATTCACCACATTGTCCACGATCTCTGCGGCCGGTTGAATTGCAGTAACGGTCCCCGTGAAGTCGGTGCCCATATACGTATCCACAGTGAACGTCGCGCTCTGTCCCACCTCCACCCTTCCGATGTCGGTCTCATCCACGTACGCCCACACCTCGAGTCGATCGAGATCGATTATGGTCACGAACGTGGGGCTCGCGAAGGATGCAGCTACGGTCTCTCCCACTTGGGTGGAGACCGACGCCACCACTCCACCAATCGGCGCCGTTATCTTGGTGAACCCCAACTGAATCTCTGCGGATTCGAGAGCAGCCTCGGCTTGGCTGACCTGCGCAACCGCAGTATTGAAGGATCGATCGACCGCATCAAACTCGGCCTGAGTAATGACTGCCTCCGGCAGCATTTCACGTGCGCGCCCCAGCTCCAATCCCCAGTAGTTCTTCTCGGCGGTGGCTGTTTCGAGTCGTGCCTCCGCTTCACCGCGCCGAGCCTCGAACTCCGTCGGATCGAGCACCGCTAGAAGGAAGCCCTCGGGTACAAAATCTCCGATGGTGACGTGAAGTTCCTTCAAGATTCCCGAGACGCGGGAGCCAACGCGCACCTCAGCACCGACCTGTGGACGGATCACACCTGTGGCAATCACCGTCGAGCCGATCTGCCGCCGCTGAATCGTCTCGGTGCGGTAGCTCTCTTCCGCAGGCGGTGCGTCAGCACCTGAAAGTGTGCCCCTGCCGAAAGCCCAGACCCCTGTCGCACCTGCAACAACCACTACTATCAGACCAATCCAAAGCTTTGTGTTCATGGCGTCAATGACCCTCACCCACGCCGTGCCCGGCAGACACTCCGTGCTTCTCCATCAGCCATTCGTGGAGTTCAAAACGCTGCTCCAAATCGAGAACAGCCTCGATCTCGGTGGTCACACTATCGATTGCAGCATCCAGGCGTGTATGAACCGCAGACCATGCTTCATTCACGGCTGCTTGGTGCCTCGCAAATATTTCCTGCACCTGACTTGCCTGTTGTTCAGTAAGACCCAAGTCTGCTCGCATCTCCTGCAAGAAGCTCTCGTGCGTTGCGTCAATAGTCCTGGCAGCTGCATCGGTGTGCGCAGACAGAGCACTCGGATGCAATATCGCCCTATCCAATAGCACTCCCCCTACCACACCGATTGCGAAGATCGACACCGCTCCGAGCAAAGCGTGCAAAACGT
>JBDHHK010000181.1:0-9210 GCA_039589395.1 Gemmatimonadota bacterium | reverse complement strand
CTCGGTGTTCGACTGAAGTGGTTGAGGAGCTCTCCGTACCGAGTCTCAACCCCCGACCCGGTGTGCAGGATCCATCCACTCACCCGGAGGCGAACCTTGGCATTAACAGCCATTTGGTCGGACGTTCTAAACTGTTGAACTGCAAGCAGTTAGGGAATCTGCATTAACCAAAGACCTCCGAATGACCTCCTGATTTGACCCGTTGATCGGTGACCATCGATTCGTTGTTCGACTTGTGCAATTTTGCCCAACCGTAGAAGGACCTTCTGGGTCTAGCAGCTTTCAGTTTCCTGCTGCATGTTACCAGATCATGACCGACGCCTTTGATCGTTTGAAGGCTGCGCTCGCCGACCGCTACACAATTGAGCGGGAACTCGGCGCCGGCGGCATGGCCACCGTCTATCTTGCCCACGACCTCAAGCACGACCGACAAGTCGCCCTCAAGGTCATGCGCCCCGAGCTCGCTACGGTTATGGGAGCCGAGCGGTTCGTGCACGAGATCAAGACCACTGCGAATTTTCACCATCCGAATATCCTGCAACTCTACGATTCCGGCGAGGTGGTCGGCTTCCTTTTTTACGTGATGCCAGTGGTGGACGGGGAGTCATTGAGGGGAAAGCTGGATCGCGAGAAACAGCTCGCAATTGAAGATGCCGTGAAGATCGCGACCGCCGTGGCCGAGGCGCTCGACTACGCCCACCGGCATGAAGTGATCCACCGCGACATCAAGCCCGAGAACATCCTGCTGCACGAGGGAACGCCCATGGTGGCCGACTTCGGTATAGCGTTCGCAGTCAGTAGAGCAGCGGGCGAACGAATTACCGAAACCGGATTGTCACTGGGAACGCCATCCTACATGAGCCCGGAGCAGGCAACCGGGGACCGGGGCTTCGATGCGAGGAGCGACGTCTACGCACTGGGCTGCGTGCTGTACGAGATGCTGGCGGGTGATCCGCCATTCACGGGATCGAACATGCAGGCCTTGCTTGCAAAAGTCATCAGCACCGATCCTGTTCCCCTCAGGAAGATCCGCGAAACTGTTCCTAAACACGTTGAGGTTGCGGTCACAACTGCGCTCGCCAAAGTCCCGGCTGATAGGCACACAACGGCGCGGCAGTTCGCGGAGGCGCTGACGTCGTGGGATACCACAGTCCCAATTGACGTTCAGGCAGCTACGCCCAGCCGTCGCCGGCCTGCAGCCATCATCGCATTCAGCGCGCTCGTTGTTCTAGTGTCCTATCTGGCGGTCCAGTCCATCCGAGGCACCGGCGTTGGGACGGAACCAGTTCGCGCGACATACAGCCAGCTGACCACAGAGCCAGGTGTTGAAATGTTCCCAAGCCTTTCACCCGATGGAAGGTGGATCGTCTACTCAGGCGACGGATTGGGAAACCGGGATATCTATCTCAAGTCTGTCGGTGGTCAGAATCCGATCAACTTGACGGCTGATTCCCCAGCGGACGACGATCATCCGGCTTTTTCCCCCGACGGCGAGCAGATCGCGTTCTGGTCCGGTCGCGATGGAGGTGGGATCTTCATCATGGGTCGCACCGGCGAGGCCGTGAGGCGTGTGACGCGAGCTGGTTTCAGGCCAACGTGGTCCCCGGACGGTACGCAACTCGCATATGTCATGGAGAACGTCGACCTGAACCCACAGAACGGAGAAGGCATGGGCCAGTTGTGGGTAATCCAGGTGAATCAGGGCGAACCGCGGCAGCTCGATGTCGAGGACGCAGTGTTGCCAAGCTGGTCGCCTCACGGTCATCGAATTGCCTTCATGGCGCGGGTTGGGCAGTCGACTGAAGGGAATGTGTATCAAGGGGACATCTGGACTGTTCGAGCCTCGGGCAGCGAGCCAAGAGCCGTAACGAGCCACCTCGCGACCGACTGGAACCCGGTGTGGTCCCCCGATGGCAGGTACCTCTACTTTGCCAGCGATCGCAGCGGGAGCATGAACCTTTGGCGCGTAGCCATCGACGAGGAGTCGGGCGAGACGTTGGCCCCTCCGGAGCCAATTACCACACCGGCAACGTCCCTGGCGCATATGAGCGTTTCAGGTGATGGACGAAGCATCGCGTACAGCTCCGTTCTTGTCACGGTGAACATCCAGAGTCAAAAAACAGATCCATCCACCGGAACGCCGATCGGCCAGCCGACCTGGGTCACCACCGGGTCGCGTCGTTGGGTGTCACCGGATCCTTCGCCCGACGGTGAGCGGATTGCGTTCTACTCCCTCTCGCAACCCGAAGGCCATGTCTATGTTGCGGGAACCGATGGGACGGGGCTGCGGCGTGTGACGGGAGATTCCGCGGTCGACCGTGTAACTCGTTGGTCTCCGAAGGGCGATTGGATCGCGTTTTTCTCGAACCGGGGTGGGCCGCTGGATATATGGAAGATCCGCCCCGATGGCAGCGACCTCACGCAGGTGACGTCAAACAGGGGAACGGTGCCGGCTTGGTCGCCTGACGCAGAACGGATAGCGGCTTGCGTCGCGAGTGAAGATAGTCGGAGCGTAATGCTCTTCGACCCAGCTCGATCTTGGGAGGAGCAAGAGCCCCAGGCCCTAACCATTCCCGACGACACTCTGGCGGAGTTTTGCGTAAACTCATGGTCGCCGGACGGAGAACGCCTCGCGGGTCAGCCCAGTTTCAGCGACGCAGGCATCATCATCTACACATTTCGCACCGGTGGCTATGAGCGCCTGACGGATTTTGGGGAGTGGCCGGTCTGGCTCCCGGACGGCAAGCATCTGCTGTTCGTGTCCGGAGGCAAGGAGTTCTTCGTCGTCAACGTTGAAACGAAGGAGGTGAGGTCGGTCTTCTCCGTTGATAGAGATGTTATCGGACCGCCCCGGCTCTCACTGGACGGGCGAGAGATGTACTTCTCCCGTAGAGTTACCGAGGCCGATATTTGGATCCTGACCCTAGCGGGCGCTGCAGATGGCGCAGAAACAAGCAGATGAAAGTGGATTCGTGAATCGGGTGGTCTTCCTAATCGACGGCTTCAATCGCATATCCCTTGAGATGAGGAGAGAGTAGCTGTGCAACCGAACATGTCGAAAAACTCTGCCAAGCCGCGGTTCCTCGTTACCGTCCTCCCGGTGCTCGCTGCCTGTGCCATGAGCGAGCCGCAGGCCAACACGGAGGAGATCGCACAGAGCTTCGACGCGCTCCGAACAGCCTGGGTTGCCGGTGACGCGGAGGCCATATGGTCCTTCTACGAGGAAGACGTGGTCCGCCTGCCCGCTAGGGGTCCGATCGTCAGGGGCCTGGCGGTGATCCGTGAGGGCATGGTGAGGTCCAGGGAGCAGACCGATGTCTTCTTCGACGACATTGGCGAGCCGGCAATCCGGCGGTCGGGTGATCTCGCGGTCACGTACTCGACGTACGAGGAGCGTCGAGTCTCGAAGGCAAGCGGAGAAGTCGCGCGGCAGGTCGGCCAGTGGTTGTTGGTGTGGCGGCGCCAGGCGGACGGGAGCTGGAAAGTCTCCATCTCGACGTGGACCATCGAGGAGCGCGAGTAGCCGACGACTAGACGAAAGTAACGCCGGAACCGTACGCGGCTCTCCGCATAACAGGGGTTTGATATGAAACGCAGGGATTTTCTTTTCGGAGTCGCCGGCACGGGAGCCATTCCCAAATCGAGTCCGCTCTCGCCAAGCGAAATCGAGACGCCTCTGGAGCCCTCGAGAATCAAAGAATACCGAACGCTTGGTAGAACCGGCTTCAAGGCGTCGGACCTGGGAGCTGGACATCCGCTAGAAGAGACCGTTATGCATGCGCTCCTCATGCGGGGGGCGAACTACATAGACACGAGTGAATCCTATTCCAACGGTGGATCCGAAAGGCTGATTGGAAGAGCAATCAAGGGCTTCGATCGCAAGACGCTGTTTATCAACACCAAACTCGTGTTGACTGGCAATGAGACAAGCGAACAGGTGAAGGATCGTGCGTTGAGATGCCTCGGCCGTTTGGACACCGAGTACATCGATTGTCTGATGCTCAGCGCCTCCGTTCGAACGGATGTGAGAAATGAGGCTTTTCACGAAGCAACGGCGCAGCTGACGCAGGAGGGAAAACTCCGTCACGTCGGCGTTTCGTGTCACGGTACGAACTGGTCCGATGAGCAAGTGGATCCAATGGATGCAGTACTCGGCACTGCAATAGAGGATGGTCGGTTTGACGTATTGTTATTTGTCTACAACTACCTCCGAAGAGACATGGGTGAAAGATTGCTCCGAGAGTGCCGAGAAAAGAACATCGGTACCACCGTGATGAAGACATCTCCGTTTGGTCACGGTGGGTTCGACTATTTCAATGACCTCTACAAAGAACGGGAACGGCTGGGTGAGGAAGCACCGGAGTGGATGAAGTCACTTCGCTTGAAATACGAAAGACAGCGAGAGCAAGCCAGACCTTTCCTCGACCGGCATAACCTGACAACCCCAGACCAGATCCGGGATGCAGCCATTCGGTTTGTACTCAACAACCCAGATGTGCATTCTGCTCTTGTCACCTTCAAGAACTTCGATGATATAGACAACTACCTACCGCTTTCCGGAAGTCGCCTTACGGAAACTGATGAGAGCAGTTTGAGTGCTTTTGCCGAGACGGACGGCCAACTGTATTGCCGACATGCGTGTGGAGCTTGTGAATCTCAGTGTCCATCAAAAGTGCCAGTCAACACGATTATGCGCTACAACCACTACTTCGTGGCTCAAGGCAGAGAGAAATGGGCACTGGAGCTTTACAGAGACATAGAGAACCAGAAAGCGGACGTGTGCGAGCATTGCGAGGGGCACTGTCAGGCAGTCTGCCCGTTCGGAGTTCCCATCCACGACCTCTTGAAATTTGCACATTCAAATCTGACCATCGCCTAATCAGGCTGAACTGCGATGATCTGCTGGACGGTTACCGAACCACCCGGCCCGAAAGCGCGCTGGCGGAGGATTCAACTCCCCGAGCATCACGCGGTGGCCGGGATATCTTGTTGCATCATGACCTAGCCACATCACCGCCAGACCCGTATTTTGGCTCCGGCTTGTTCATGAGGACCACGGGAAACGCCAATGGCTGAAGGTGACGGGTTAGACCGCCTCAAGACCGCCCTCTCCTCCCGCTACACCATCGAGCGTGAACTCGGTAGCGGTGGAAAAACGAACATAATGATCGCGTGGAGAAGCCCCGATGCTTGAAACGAGCCGAGTTTTCACCCTGATTCGAACCGCGCTCACCTGCGTGGCTCTGGCGATGGTATTCACAGCATCAAGTAGGGGCCAGACCAATGAGCCGCCGGAAGACCCGGGATTTTTGCGATTGTTCCAAGAGATTGAGCGGCTGGCTGAAGGAGCAAGTGGGAAGGTGGGAGTAGCAGTCAAGCATATCGAGACCGGGAGGCAGCTTATTCTGAACGGGGAAGAGCGATTCCCAATGGCGAGCACCTACAAGGTTCCAATCGCTGTCCAGTTACTCACAAGGGTCGATCGCGGTGAGATAACCCTGCAAGACATGATCGAGCTTGCTCCCGAGGACCTTCATCCCGGTAGCGGTACGTTGACAAACCTGCTGGACGATCCGGGCGTAATTCTGTCGGTCCAGAACTTGATGGAACTCATGCTCCTGATAAGCGACAATAGCGCTACCGATCTCGTGCTGCACACGGCGGGTGGGGCAGAAGCGGTGAATGCCCGAATGGCCCAGCTCGACATCGATGGCCTGAGTCTGGATCGACCGACTTCCCTTCTCATTGCTGATTACTTGGGTGTTCGCGATGTCCCGGATGATGGGCGGATCGGAATCGATGATTTTCGCGAACTAGCGGACTCCGTGAGCGATTCAACACGAGAGGTTGCTGCGGAGGCGTTTGCGGCAGACTTGAGAGACACTTCGACTCCTGTCGCCATGGCCGAGCTACTCGAGGCCCTGTGGAACGGCGAGGCGCTGAGCGAACACAGCACCGAGTTGCTCCTCGACGCTCTGCAGCGCGTGGAGACGGGGGTGGGCCGCATTAGGGGTGTGTTGCCTCCAAGAACCAAGGTGGGACACAAGACGGGAACGATTGGAAAGACGACTAACGACGTCGGCTACATCTACTTACCGGATGAAGCGGGCCACGTGATAACGGTGGTCTTTGTCAAGGACTCAGAGTTGGAGGTTCCGGAACGGGAGCAGGTTATCGCCCAGATCGCACGCGCTGTCTATGACTACTTCCTTTTCAACCCATGACAGATGCCTCTGATCGTCTGAAACCTGCACTTGCTGACCGCTACACGATCGAGCGGGAACTCGGTAGCGGAGGCATGGCTACGGTGTATCTCGCCCAAGATTTGAAACACGAACGGCAGGTTGCCATCAAAGTTCTTCGACAAGAACTCGCAGCAGCATTAGGTGCGGAGCGATTCCACCAAGAGATCAAGATCGCTGCCAACCTGCACCATCCGCACATACTGCCTCTCTACGACTCGGGAGAAGCTGACGGGTTCTTGTACTACGTCATGCCCTACGAGGAGGGGCAGTCACTCCGCGACAAGCTGGCGAAGGAGGGCGAACTACCCGTTCCAGAGGCGGTGCGAATCCTTCGAGATGTCGTTGACGCCTTGAGTCACGCGCACAAGCACAACGTTGTTCATAGAGACATCAAACCTGACAACGTGATGCTGTCGGAGCGTCATGCGTTGGTGACCGACTTTGGAGTTGCCAAGGCTGTGAGTGAGGCGACGGGAGCGCAGAAGCTCACTACCGAGGGGGTTGCTCTCGGTACGCCTGCATACATGGCTCCCGAACAAGCCGCCGCCGATCCTCACATCGATCACCGAGCCGACATCTACGCCGTTGGCGTAATCGCATACGAACTACTCACCGGGAGAACTCCGTTCGTCGGTAATACTCAGCAGGAGTTGCTCGCGGCTCACGTCACCCAGACACCCGATCCGGTAACGAAGTATCGGGAGTCGGTGCCACCATCGTTGGCTGAGTTAGTGATGAAGTGCTTGGAGAAGAAAGCGGCCGACCGTTGGCAGACTGCTGAGGAGTTGTTGCCGCAGTTGGAGGCGTTGGCGACGCCGAGTGGGGGGGTGACGCCGACGGGCACTTCGCCGATTAATCGCGTGGCGAAGCACAGGTGGATGATGGCGGGCGGAACGGTAGGAGTTGCTATTGTTGTCGCGGTAATCGCGGTGCTGGCTGCAATCCCTCGCGGAAGCGGAGTAAGACTCGATCCCAACCACGTTGTCGTTGCTGAGTTTCGCAACGAGACGGGTGACCCGTCGCTCGATCAGTTCGGTTCTAGAGTTGGCCACTGGATTACGCAAGGGCTTCAAGCGGCAGCGATACCGGTTACACCCTGGGATCTAGCATTGGAGGCGTGGGAGTACGTTGAGTCTGAAGCTGAAGAAAGGCGAGTGCGTGATCGGATCATTGCTTTGGCCGAGGAAACTGGTGCTGGTATTGTCATCTCGGGTGCGCTCTACCGCGTTGGGACTGACAGCATTGAGGTCCAGGTCAGCATGGTGGACGCTCTAAATGGTGGCCTGCTTGGTTCGGTCGGTCCGGTAAGAGGAATAGGAACATCCGAGAGTGAGATCATAGCGAATGTACAACAGCAGGTCATGGCATTCGCAGCGTTGAGGTTCGACGAGAGTCTCAGTGATTGGGCAGATGCAGTCGGAGAGCCTCCAACATACGACGCGTATCAGGCGTTTAGTGAGGGCCAGAGTCGCCAATGGAGCGGGGAGTATGAGGAGGCGGAACGGGAGTATCGCAGAGCGTCACAATTGGCCCCAACATGGGCACAACCGCGGATTCGCTTGGTGGTCGTGCTTTCAAACCGCCAACGCCCTTTCGAGGCTGACTCTGTGCTGCGGGTGTTGGAAGGATTTGGTGAAAGGCTCACTCCGTATGAGAGAGCGGCGGTGATGGCGAGGAGAGCACGGCTACAGGGCGACCGAGTTGCGTACTATCGCTACGTCAGGCGTGCGGGAGCGTTGGCTCCAGGGTCACCGGACGAATTCAACGTTGCCGTAGGTGCATGGAGGCTAAGAAACCGACCAGCCGAGGCCGTCGAGGTGTTAGAGGCGATTGACCCAGAGCGTGGGTGGGCTCGTGAGTGGTTCGGTTATTGGGAAGTGATGGTCGGTTCACTTCGTAATTTGGGAATGCACAGGGAAGCTCTCGAAGTGATTACGAGAGGATGTCAACTACATCCTGATCGAACGAGAAGCTGCCTCGGCCTGCGGGCCAGAGAGTTAGCCGCTCTTGGTGACGTAGATGAAGTCAAAAGAGTGCTGGACATCCTAGAGGCCGAGCCCGATGTGCAATCCAACCCTTCAGGACTCGTATTCCCCGTTGAGGTGTTGCATGTTGATGGCCTTGACGACGTGGAGAGAGACGTACTCGAATCTGTGCTTGAATGGTTTGCGAACAGACCTTTAGGGGAAGCTTCATCAATGGATTATCGCTTCTGGTACGGGAAAGCTCTCTACCTTGACGGACGAAACGATGACGCATTCAGTGTCGTCGACGCTCTAGTCGACGATTTTCCAGACGACGTACGTTCGCGTGGTTTTCGGGGATTCATATGTGCGTCGAGCGGAGATAGTGCACAGGCGTTGGAGGATGCACGATGGCTTGAAGACTACGAATGGCTTGGGGCATTTGGCGATCAGACATCCTATTGGCGCACGGTGATTGCCGGGGCACTTGGTGACAGAGAGCGAGTTGCAGAGTTGCTTCGAGACGCCGACACTTGGTGGGATTGGGCAAATGCCTCGTTCAGTATCGAACTTGATCCTCTTCGCGACTACCCTGAGTTCCAAGAGCTGATGAGGCCGAAGGGGTAATGGCAGCTTTGGGCGTGGTCGAGAACTTCTTCGAGAAGTTGAAGGCGATGGTAGGGAAGGGTTGCAATCCCTCCTCTAATGTCTGAGCAGCAGCACGTTTTAATCTCCCATCCTCAGGAGGTGTGAGTCATGAGGTTCCCAACAATTGCGGTGCTTGTTTCCGCCGCGTTGGTATCAGCCGTCTCCGCTGAGCTGTCGGCGCAGGAGGTACGACGCCACATCAACCCGCGGTCCGCGACCGACTCGACCGCCCTGCCATTTAGCGGCGCGGTGCTGGTGGGCAACACGCTTTATCTGTCTGGAACCATCGGGCTCGACGAAAACCAGCAAGTGCCCTCTACCCCCGAGGCCGAGGCCAGACTCGTTCTGAATAA
>JBDHHK010000180.1:0-9261 GCA_039589395.1 Gemmatimonadota bacterium | reverse complement strand
GGCACACAGCGTTCTCATTCAGCCCGGCGATCACTTCGGGTTTGAGCGTCACTTGCGCCTTGGTTTCGGCAACGAGCCTGCCACGTTCAAAGCTGCGCTGGAGGCGATGGAGCCGACGATGAAGGAATGCCTGATGGACTGATCGTTTCATGGGTGTGCTACTGATGCTGGTGGGACTGCTCGGACTTGCTTCGGGCGGATTGAAGCTGCGGACACGAGTGCGGCAGACTACAGGCCATTCTCAGCTGGCTGTTGTCGAGGCGTTGCTCGGCGCCGCGACACTCGCTGGCTCGGGCATCGGGCTTTCACAAGTCCGGCCGCTCGCTTGGACATTCGTGTTCGCCACACTGATCTTGATCTTCGTCTCGACCTGGATACACGCGCGCCGAGTCCGCCGCTTCGTCGAGCGACGGAGAGAATCTGAAGCATTGAGGTTGGAGACTTTCTTACACACAACCGGCAGCCATCGAGGCGGCGAATAACTGAACATCCAATGGAAGTCTGAATGTCCAATGAGGAATATCCAATAACGAAGTGTCGCACACATGAAGGTGCACTTCATCATTCAATATTGGTCATTGGACATTGGGCATTCTACAACTTCCGCTTCAGCCACTCCGTAAACAGCTCATACTGATTCACCCGAATCGCGGTGTCTCTAAACCCGTGCCGCTGGCCCGGATAGATACGCATGTCGAACTGCTTGCCGGCCAGCTCGAGGGCATTCACCAACTGCACAGTGTTCTGGAAATGCACGTTGTCGTCGCTGGTGCCGTGCACGACTAGAAGATTGCCGACGAGTTTGTCTACATGATTCAGGGGAGCACCGTCATTGTATCCGCGTGCGTTTTCCTGCGGGGTCCTCATGTAGCGTTCGGTGTATATCGTGTCGTATAAGCGCCAATCAGTGACGGGCGCTCCTGAGATGGCTGCCTTGAAAACCCCTCCACCCAAAAACATCGACATCAGCGACATGTAGCCACCGTAGCTCCAACCCCATATGCCGATGCGGTCGGCATCTATGAAAGGTTGGGCACCGAAGGACCGCGCCGCTGCAATCTGGTCTGCGGCCTCGAGCTCACCCAGCCGCCGATACGTCATTTTCTTGAAGTCGCGGCCGCGAGAGCCGGTTCCACGGTTGTCGACACTTGCCACGAGGTACCCTTCGCTCGCCAGCAACTGGTGCCAGAGGTATCGGTCGCCCCCCCACGAGTCGCGCACAGTCTGCGATCCCGGACCTCCGTACACGTACATCAGCAGCGGGTACTGCCGGCCCGGATTGAAATCTGCCGGCCTGATGATGTATGCGTTGAGCTGGGTGCCATCGGCACCTGGCACAGTGATGAACTCTGGCACCGGCAGGTTTAGCGATTGCACTCGTTCAGCGAGGCGCCGGTTGTCGAAAATGGTCCTAATCACCTGGCCATCGGCCGAGTGTAGTGTCTGCGTTGATGGGACGCCCGCGGTTGAGTAGGTGTCGACGTAAAGGGAGAAGTCTGCGTTGAACAGGGTTTCGTGCGAACCACTGCCTGATGAAAGTCGGGCGAAGTTTCGGCCATCTAGGTCCACTCGATAGAGTGGCCGCTTGGTTGGGCCGTCTCCAGCTCCCGCGTAGTACAAGATCTCGTTTTCTTCATCCACGCCGTACACTTCGAGAACATCCCATTCACCTGGCGTTACGAGATCGACCATCGAGCCATCACGATCGTACAGGTACACCTGGTTGTAACCGCTTCTTTCGCTCTCGAACAGGAACTGCCTACCTCCCTTGATCCAACGTGGAGCCGTGTTCGCGACCCAAGCGTCATCGTTGTCGGTGAAGATCACATGCGAATCACCGGTGCGCACGTCTGCGAGCAGTAGGTCGAGTTGGTTCTGATGCCTGTTGAGTCGCGTGAACCAGATTTCGTCCGAGGAGTTGGCGAAATCCATTCGAGCGATGTAGGTGTCGGTTTCTGGTCCGATATCCACCCAGGTTGTGTTGCCGGAAGATATCTCCACCACTCCGATCCGCACTTCGGAGTTTGCCTCTCCCGCTTTCGGGTATCGAACCGGAAGCAATTCCGGGTAGAGCGAGAGGGCGTCGGTCATGTAAAATGGTTTGATTACGGTCTGGTCGAACCGCCAGAAAGCAATGCGGCGTCCATCGAGGCTGAACCGGAATGCATCACGGAGCCCAAGTTCCTCCTCGTAAACCCAGTCGGTCGCTCCATTGATGATGTTTTCGTCACCATCGCTCGTCATTTTGGTCTCTCGGCCTGACCTGAGGTCCGTCACAAACAGGTTGTTGTCCCGCACGAATCCGACCAAACGTCCGTTCTGTGAGAACTTCGCAAACTGTTGAAGCCCTGGCTGAGTGCTAACCGGCGTGAGACGTCTGCGACCGAAATCCCATACGTAAAACTCGCCCTTCGTATTCTGGCGCCAAACCTGAACCGAATTCGTGAAGATCAGAAGTTTCGATCCGTCCGCCGAGAACTCGTACGATTCAATTTCAATCGCCTGTTCCTGGCCCGGAGGAACGAGGTCGGCGCCACGCAGCATCAGTTCGCGCTCGCCGGAGCGCGTATCCACGCGGTAGAGATCGACGATTCCGTCAGCACTTTCTTCGGTGGACGTGAAGTAGCGAGGATCGGTAGACCATTGTACGGGCACTAGGTCGCTAGCGAAGAGCTCCATGCCGAAGATGGACTCCACAGACAACCTCGACACCTGTGCAGATAGAGGAGCAAACAAGAACTGGACAGCCAGCGCGAGTACAAGGCTAAGAGTTTTCATTTTGGATTCTTTTTGCTGTCAAGGGAGAGCTGCGGGACTCATCTTTTCATTTCTCGAGCGCGGCGACCAGAGCATCCTGAGAACCAATGCCCTGATCGTTGCGGCGAACATACGACTCGTCGGCACCAAGTTCCCATGCGAGTGGGTCGTTCAGCTGCATCTCGAGAATCTCGTCGAGTTGTCTGTGGCAGCGGGGATCCAGGACCGGCGTGGCAACCTCCACCCGTCGACGCAGGTTCCTCGTGCGCAAGTCCGCAGATCCGATGTAGTACTCGTCCTCTCCCGCGTTCCCGAAGTGATATATGCGGGAGTGCTCGAGGAACCTTCCAAGGGTGGAGATGACGCGAATTCGTTCCGACAGGCCGGGCACTTGCGGGCATAGCGAGCAAATACCTCTAATGACGAGGTCGACCTGGACGCCGGACTGTGAAGCTTCATAGAGTGCGGCAAGGATCTCCGGGTCGCCGAGGCCGTTGACCTTTATTCTGATTCGGCCACCGCGCCCTGCTTTGGCATGGTCGATCTCTCGCCTGATCATCTCCATGAAGCGGGTGAACATGTTGACTGGTGCTACGAGGAGCCTTCGATAGTCGGGGTGAACCGAATTGCCCGACACGACGTTGAAGAGATCGTTCACGTCGGCGCAGAGATCGGGATGTTTTGAAAAGAGCCCGAGATCGGTGTAGCCCTTGGCGGTCTCCGCATTCAAATTGCCAGTGCCGATATAGATGTAGCGCTGGACGTCTTCACCTTCTCTGCGCGCTATCAACGCCGCCTTACTATGCGTCTTGAGACCGAACAGCCCATACATCACGTGGATGCCGGAGTGCTCGAGCTCCTTCGCCCACTCGGCGTTGCGTTCCTCTTCGAACCGGGCTTTCAACTCAACCAAAACGGTGACCTGTTTACCTAGGGCCGCCGCACGTGCCAGGGTGTTGACAATTTGAGAGTCATCGTTGGTACGGTACAGCGCAACTTTGATTGCCAGCACATCGGGGTCGTCGGTCGCTTCGACGAAGAATCGCTCGACCGTCGACTCAAAAGAGTCATACGGGAAGTGAACCAAAACGTCCCGTTGAGAAATTGCGTCCATCATAGTGATAGAGGCATCCACCGGCTCTGCACCGGTGAACGGTTCATAGTGCAGCTCGGGACGATCGAGCTTGGCTATTTCGCTCAATCCATTCAGGTCGAAAATCCCTCCCACCAGATAGAGGTCGGATTCTCGCAGCGTGCTGACTTGATCGGGGTTCTCGAACCGGAACTCCTGCACCAACAACTCACGCATGGCCTGCGGCATGGTACTGTCGATCTCGAGACGCACAACCGGGCCGTAGGGCCGTTTCTCCACCTCTTCCACTATGGCCTGCAACAGATCTTGTGAGCTCCATTCATCGATTTTGACATCACTACTTCGTGTGACTCTGAACCAATGGGCTAGAATGACATCCAGGCCGGGGAAAAGCGTATCCACATGCTGGGTGATCACATCCACGGTTGAGATGAAGGAGGATTCACCCTCCAACTGCAGGAACCGCGGTAGCGAGTCGGGAACTGGTACGGCCGCAAAGTGTTCGACGCCCGTTTCCGGATTCCTCACCATCGCTGCAATGGCGGTCGTGAAGTTCGGTATATGAGGGAAAGGATGACTCGGACTGGCGGCCATAGGAGTCAACGCGGGGAAAAGCCTGTCTTCGAAGCAGCTCGTGACGTATGCCCGTTGGCTTTCGTCCAGATTTTCCCAAACCACGACTCTGATTCCCGCCGATTCCATTTCCGGAATAAGGGAATCCCGGAAACATGCGTATGCCCTTTCCATGAGCCGCCTAGAACGAATCGCTACGGCATCCAATCGTTCTGAGGCATTGAGGCCATCGATACTTTTCTTGGATTTTCCAGACGAGACAGCGCGTTTCAGCCACCCGACCCTCACCATGAAGGCCTCGTCCATGGTTGAGTTGAAGATCGATAAGAACCGCACACGTGCTAGAAGTGGCAGCCGTTTGTCCTCGGCGAGTTCCAGCACCCGCGTGTTGAACGCCAGCTGGCTGAAGTCTCTGTTGATGAACCGGTCGAGTGCGACCATCGGTTTCACGATCGGCTGTTCGCCGCCTTGCAGGTCAGCAATACTGAACGTGTCGGATGCGTCCATGGAGATGCTTGGACGTACAGGCGCTCTCAACGCCCACACCGGCCGCTCGCGTATCAGATCAGACCGGGCAGCGACGTGTAGTGCTGCAAGCGTGCGCGTATCGCGAATCGCAGGAGAGCCAACCAACTGGACGACATCGTTGGGGAGCAACCACTCGAGTGGTCGCTCCATCTTCAGGTTTGTCGGTATGCGGCGTACGAGATACACTTCCAACTCTGCATGGCTAGCCGAGGCCGGAGTCCGGCCGAGAAGACGCATTTGTGCCTGGGAGCTTCCAAACCAGTCCTTTAACACTTGGCGGGCCGCTTCTTCTCCGCCGCCAGGACCGGAAAGAACGGTGAGAGCGCCGTCATGGAACCTCAGGCCCATACGATCGTCATCGTAGGGGACGATTGCTACCTCGTGAGCCGGCCGTACGCCACTTCCGATTCGTTCGAGTTCCAGTCCGTCGAGCAAAGCTCTTGCACGCGCCAGTCGATCGCCGAGTATGAGGCTGAATCCATGCTCCTCCCGGATTGCATCGCCAAGCCGCTCGATGGGGGGACCACCCGGACGAAGTTGTTTGATGCTGATGTCATAGAACGTCTCAGACAATTCACTCGCCCGGGCCACAACAGTGTCGTAGCAGAAATCATACTGCGGGTACAAGAGAACGCGGTGGCGAGCGATCCTGGTGAAGCAGTCGGTTTCCAAATCGATACGAGGGCTTAGGCGCCCGGGATCGATAATCGCTCGAAGCACGCGCGCGGGCTCCAAGGCCTCATCGAACATGTCGGCATCTTCGTCCGGAAGAAGCGCTTGAAAGACGTTGCTCGAGACGACTCCCGCGCCATCCTTCTTGGTTCCCCTGATTTTTACTTCCAGACTCCTCGCGCCCTTCATCGGGATTCGCAGCCTACACGACACCGCCCTACGATCGAGGTCGCGGTCCAGCGTGTCATAGTAGACGTCGCGGAAGAAGCTGTGTACGAGATTGCTGCCGCGCAGGCCGGACGGTAGCGGGGCCGAGCTCATCTCCATGAGCGCGTCCTTGGTGGGTACCGCTAATCGTATGAGTGCGTCAGTTGGCATGCATTCCTCGGACCACCTCTGTCCCAATGGGGTTTCGAGTTGCCGCGGACGACTGATCTGAGTACTCCATCATCCTTCGGCGGCTAATCATTATTCTACGCCGGCAAGCAGTCGGTACTCAACCCCAAGGACGTATGGAGCACACTGCCCTTCCAACTTGTCAACCAATGTCGCCGTCGGAACGGGTTTCTTCTTACGGACCAGATACTCGAGAGTCGTCTCGTCGTCCTCGTCTCTGAGCTCGATTAGCTCCCAGACCTTTGTGTCGACCGCAAGTATCGCCTCTACCAAAGGCTTAGCCGCATCGGCATCCGACACTCGGACACATAGTATGGCGTTGGGCCGCTTGCCTTTCGCGAGGCCTTCGGTCGATTTCAACCGTTCTTGAATCAACTGCGACCGCGCTGCGAGCATTTCAACACCATCGGGTGACAGCGATGCCTGCAGCTCGGGATCTCCCAGCTGCCCGGCGTAGACATTGCCGAAGTTCGTGCCCCACAATCCGAGAATCGTGAGGTTGAAGAGCACAGAGACCATCAGAGCCACGTCCACGTGCTGCACTCCGGCGGCGAGACCCACCCCGATAGCCAGAAAGATGTATACCGCGTCCTTGGTGTCTTTGAGGGTGTTTCGAAACCGCACGGCCGCGACGATTCCGGCAAGCGCGAAAGCCAGAGCAAAACTGTTCTGGACGATCACCACTACTCCACAGATGGCGGTAGGCAGCGCGATCAGAGTCTGAACGACAGAACGATCGTACCCCTCCCGCCTCTTGGTGATCATGTACACCCAAGCCACCGGCAGCATCACAGCGAACGCACCTACAATCACGAGTGCCGTTGATATAGCTGGATACGGATCTGTGAGAGGGCCCGTTGGTTCAGCTGGTACGTCGCCAAACAACGCGGGTCCTATGCCCGCGCCTTCGCCAATCCCCCGCGATAACATCGCATACACGTCGGGCCACATCTGGCGAATCAAGATGCCGATCGATACTAGTACCAAATAGTAGAGAACCAACCGTACGAATGGCGCAATGGATTTGCCGTTGGCCGATGCCATTTGCCAGCTCCCTCGGGTTCTAAGTGTTCGCAGAACACCGTGTTCTCAAATCACAGCGTCCGATCCATCCTTGATTCGATTCTGCAATATTGCCGCAACTGCTCCCAGCAATGTCTCCAGCTCGTACGGCTTTCCTATATACGGCTGGCCCGTGGTCTGCAGGAATTTGACAGTAGCCGGATTGGTGTAGTCACCGGTCACGAACACAAATCTTGCAGCCAAATGCGGTTTCCAGTGCTCGACTTGTTCGAACAGAGTACGTCCGTCAAGATAGGGTAGCCTGATGTCGGAGATGATACAGTCCGGCTCTGCTGCCTCCAAAGCAGCGAAAGCTTCGAATCCATTAGTAACAGCGGTGACTTGGTGGCCGAGCCGTTCGAATACCCTGGCGATCACCGCCCGGTTTGCTTCGTCATCTTCTACGAGTAGGATCTTTCCGGGTGGGATTTTCGAGCCATCGTATTCGAACAAAATTGGAGGCATTGTGTCGGGCGCGAGCGCATGGACTCGATGCAGCAGTCCAGATGATATCTTCGTGGATCTGTCGACCTCGCTCCGTATCCTGTCAAGCGCCTGCCTGGTCTCCGGTGTGAGGTCTTGCGAGGTCGCTTCAGAAACGGTATGGGAAATTACATTGAGGCGGTTATGCAGCGTGTTCACTGCCTCCATGATATCCGTTTTTAGGAATTGCACCCATGCCACGAGCAACTCGTGAGGGGCATACGCCGGTTTGGGCTCCCGACTCTTACCTGGCGACGTTGGGGGGATTCCAGGCAGGGCATCACTAATGACCTGCTTGGCCTTGTCTGACCGTAAGATCAGGATCAAGGCCACCACCGCTGCTGCAGCGGATCCGAGCAGAAAGAGGTCGGCGGTTTCCGTCGTTAGCTCCTTGCAAGTCCTGTCATGCGATCCGGCCGGTTTGTGATGATGCCAGCAATTCCGAGCGCGCGCAAGCGTTCCGCTTCGACTCGGTCGTCAATCGTCCAAGCATGGACTGGCATGCCCCTCCGAACTGCTGTCTGCACAAACGCCCGATCGGCCACGTGAATGCCGCGGTGGCGGACAGGCACTGAAAGCGCCGAGAATGAACTCGCACCGAGCGGCATCCGCAACCGCGATCCTAGCCAGAAAAAGAAACTCTCTCGCCGCGACGCGCATCTGTTGATCTCGAGTTCTTCAAAACAACTTAAAGCCGCGTGCAGGAAAGACCCAACCAGCACCCTGTCAACCGCACCGTGGCGCCTGATCACATCTGCGAGCGGCCGGGCCGCCGATATCTCCTTGACCTCGATTATGACCGGGGTATCTGCGAATGACTCGAGCACTTGCTCGACAGATGGAATACCTTGCCCTGAGCCCGCATCGACACGCGCAAGGTGTCGTGCGGTCAGCGAATTGACAGGCCCCCTCGCCCTAGTTGTCCTGTCGAGGGTTGCGTCATGGATTACTACCGGTATCCCGTCTAACGACAAGCGGACATCGAACTCGAATGCGTCCGCTCCCAGCTCCAAGCCTCGTTCGAACGCAAGCAGCGTGTTTTCGGGAGCATCCCACGAAGCCCCACGATGAGCGATGATCGGTCGAGCACGTGGATCGATTAGGATCACCGAGGCAGCTCAGGTTCCAGCATGTCTATGTCGTGTTTTGGCGTGGTGAACATAGCCCCGGCAGGCTGCCGGGGCCCGGTACTATCAGTCTTCGCGCGGGTGCGCCACCTCGCGTTCCTCGTCGCCCTCGAAGTACTCACGGTTCTTCGCTATGAAACTCACCCATTTTTCAGGCAGGTCATCTTCGGCCATGATTGCGCTAACAGGACACTCGGGCTCACAGGCGCCGCAATCGATGCACTCGTCGGGGTGTACATACAGCTGATCCTCACCCTCATAAATGCAGTCAACCGGACATGCATCCACGCATGCTCTGTCAATTACGCCGATACACGGCTCAGCGATCACGTAGGCCATTGATTCTCCCTTCAGAGAGCATTTTTGACGTAGCCTAAACGTCCAAAAGCTGGTTGGTTACGGTACCTGTCTCAGTCTGGGTGAAAGTACGCAAGGCGAGCCAATAATGCCACCAGTCGAAACCACCCGGCCTGATGGAGCGTAGGGAGAGTGTGTCTCGTTTCAATTGACTAGGACATTTGGAGATAAGACAATGCGTGCACTCTTTGTGTTGACCCCAATTGCGCTGAT
>JBDHHK010000179.1:0-9988 GCA_039589395.1 Gemmatimonadota bacterium | reverse complement strand
CCTCGTACAGGTATATCGTGCCCCCCGTCCACGTCGCGTTACCCGCTATTTCTAACGTGCGAGTGTAGATGTTTTTCGTCGAGCCTGATAGAGCCAACAATCCCGTCGACTCTAACGTCACCGTTCCTGTACCATTCCATGTACCGTTTGACCACAACAGAGAGTCACTGAGCGTGATGTTGTCAGCTCCGCTCATGGTTCCGGTCGTTTGTCTCATAAACGGGAACGCCAACGTGGCGGCAGGCGTGTCGAACGTCACCGTCCCACCGGCGATCCTGACACTGTCGCTCACTGAGACCGGTCCATTGAAGATCGTAGTGCCTGCGGTGATTATGGCTGGCGTAGCATAGCTGCCACTCACCGTGTTGGTACCGGCAAATGTGACTACTCCCGCACCTGTGATGTTTGAACCGAAGGTTCGAGTTCCTGACCCGAGTTCGAGAGTGGCATCCGCCAGCACACCGAACGGCCCGGTGTTGGCACCGTCGGTCGTTAGCCTCAACGTACCGCTGTTCACTCCCACCGTGTCCGAGTTGTTGAACACCACGCCGATAGTGGCAATCCCGGTGGAGGTGGATCTGAGCAGTGTGCCCGCGTTGTTGAACGGACCGGGATTGGTGCCGTTGATCATGCTCACATCACCCTGCACGTCGAATGTGGCACCGCTTTGATTGTTGATTGTGCCACCCTCGTACAGGTATATCGTGCCCCCCGTCCTCGTACAGGTATATCGTGCCCCCCGTCCACGTCGCGTTACCCGCTATTTCTAACGTGCGAGTGTAGATGTTTTTCGTCGAGCCTGATAGAGCCAACAATCCCGTCGACTCTACCGTTACCGTTCCAGTCTCGGTCCACGTTCCGTTTGTCCAATCCAATGTTCCCTGGATGGCCACTGAACCGGCGCCGTTGAGGGTACCAGCGCCCATCGAATAGACCGCATTCGGACCGAATGTGGCGCTGCTGTCGATGGTGAGCGTGTTTGCGTTCTGAATGAGTGCCGCACCGTTTCCAGTTACTTCCAGCGCCAAGACCTGAGCGTCGGTGGTGAGATTGACCAAGGCCCCGTCCAACGCGATGTACACCTCATCACCGAGGCCTGGGAGCGACGGTGCGCTGCTCCAGTTGTCTGCATCGCTCCACGACGAGCCGTCGCCTCCGCCGGTCCAAGAAACGCTGGGCTGAGGTCCTGACACCGTGATTCCGTAGGTGCTGTTCGCACCACCCTTGGCGGTAGCCGTGATGTTGGCAGAACCCGCACCAACTGCCGTCACGATACCGGTATTGATGTCAACGGTCGCTACACCTTCATCGTTCGACGTCCAGATGAACTGAACGTTCGGCACGGTGGTCCCGTTGGAGGTCGCCTCGGCATTGAGGTGCACCGTATCTGCCACCCCAAGCGTATTGGTCGAGCCGGTGACATTCACCGCGGTGTTGCGGTAGCCACGCGTCACATACCCGCTTGGTGGTTGGGCCGCGTTTTGGAACGAGGAAGCAAACACAGGTCCGACCGATGTTGTCCAAATACCACTCGTGTTCCCTGGACCGATGTTACGCACCAACTCACTCCATGACGTCCCGTTGTAGTGCCAGATCTGCGTGTTCGAGTTCACCGCAGCGTAGACGTCGTTCGGAGCCGTTCCCCAAAGGCCGACGAATGATGCAGTAACGCTCGTTGCAGTCCATGTTGAACCGTCGAAGTGTGTGGCCACTCCGCCACCGGCAACCCATACATCACGCGGCGAGGTACCCCAAATAGCCGTCTGGCCTGTTCCTCCTACGCCCGTGCCTGTGACCGCAGCCCATGTACCGCCGATCGAGCGGATCACTGAGCCATTGTCACCGGCTGCATAGACGGTGTCTGGATGCGGTCCCCATAATGCGCGCAGAGCGTTGCCTCCCGCACTGGGCTCGGCGCCGCTCGTCCACGTCGTACCATCGTAGTGTGCAACTAGTCCAGCGTCACCCACGACGTAGATGTCGTCTGGTGCGGCCACCCACAGAGCCCGGGCGTTGCCGGTCCACTGTCCCGTGGCAAACAAAGCCCACGAGCCACCTGAGCGACGGTATATGGAAGTTCCCGCCACAGAGTAGAGCTCGTCAGGTCCAAGCCCCCAAATGGACACGCCGCCGCCCGTACCTGTCGACTGTGCCCACGCGCTGCCGTCGTACCTCCACATGCCGGACGCGCCAGACTGTGTGCCGTCAGTTGCGCTCGCGTCTACCGCGGTCGTATCAGCGCCCCAGATGCCAAGGAAAGGTGTTCCCCCAGTGGCAACGGTATCAGTTCTGGCCCATACGTCGGCGAGGCTTACACCCGTGGTCACCACATTCACCAGGGCGTAGGACGTGACCGTATCCACCGTCGCGGAGATCACAGCCTGGCCACTGGCCACACCACTAGCGAGACCCGAAGCGTTGATCGCCAAGATCTGCGGATTCGAGCTGGCCCAGGTAACCGACGGACTCTGGATCGTGTCACCGACTTCGTCGAGTGCCGCAACGTCAAACTGCTGCGTCTCGGCGTCGGTCAGCGTGATACCATTCGGCAAGACCTCGGCCGAGGCAGCAACAGATGGGGTGTAGATCAGCCACAATGTGTCTCGCTCACCTGCCACACGCTCGATGGCAACACTCCAACCCGCCGGCGGTGTCGGCTCTAGGATCAGGTCGGGGTCGCCGAGGATCTCGGCGGCATCTACAATGGGAATCGAATCCGGCCCCGGTCCAGTTGGTTCGTAACCGCCCAGCACCACACTGACATCGACTGTATCGCCCGCGACGTCGAGCGTGTCGCTGATCGCGAGTAAGTCAGAGGCACCCACACCGCCAATCTCGAAGTACGCGACGCCGCGGTGTTGTACCGTACCGTCGGTGCTGCCGGTGATCGTGAGCGGACCCGCGACCCCACTACCGCCCGGGAGTAGATCGCCTTGAACCACGCTCGCGCTCAGCCCCGAAAGGTCAAGTGTGCCGGAGCCTTCGAGGATCCCTGTCGACACATTACTGAAGCTCGACCCTGCACCGGTGATGGTGAGCGTGCCCCCGCTTCCCACCGTTATTGAACCCATGTTCAGGTGTGACGTTGCTGCTTCAGTAACTGTGAGCGCAGCTGCCGGGTCAACGGTAATTGTCCCGCTGTTGAGCAGGCGCGACTGGATCGTGTTGCCTGATCCATCCGCAGTCGCAGTGAGTTGGCCGGCATTTGCGTTCTGCAGCGCACCGTTTGTCACCGCAATGGTGGCGCTGCGCAACGACGGCGGATCGAGTATGATGGTACCTAGGTTCACCAGACCGTTGTCGACCGTGAGCACATTGTCAACCGCACCCCGAATTGAAATGGTGGCGCCCGCAGCGTTGATGAGAGAGTCGTTCTGCTGTACGACGCCGGCAAAAGTGATGTTGCCCTGATTCATCAGCGTTGCGTTGATGATGCCTTGTTCGAATGAGACTCCGCTGATTGTTGCCGACGCACCAGTGCCGATCATCAGCGTGTCGCCTAAGGGTGCGTCGATGATGGCTCTATTCAGCGAAAACGCGGTTGGAGCTGCGATTGTCAGGTTCGTACCGAGGATGAGCGAACCCGAGCTTGTGATACCAAATGTTCCGTCGCCGGCGATATCACCTCCCAGGTAACTCAACACGGTGCTGTCGCCGCTTCCGCCGACATAAAACGCCGCGCCGCTGGAGGCTTGGATTGTTCCACCATCAAGGGTGAGAGTTCCGGCGCCATCGAGGTAGGATAGCCCAGATGCGGTGATGTCCAGGACACCGTTTTGATTGATAATCCCGTCGCCTTGGAGGACGATCGTTCTCGGTGTGGCGTCAGTTGCCAGCGCCTGTGCTCCAGTCGCACCACCAAGTGTTAGCGCTCCGATGGTCGGGTCGGTGTCCAGCGTAACCGTATACGTGCCGTCGGCTGTGATGCTTACCGTGTCACCAGAAATGGGCGCCCTACCCAGGCTCCAGTTCCCGGCTGAACTCCACAGCCCGTCGCCGGCGCTGCCAGTCCAACTATTGACCGCAGCAGCACCCGGTGGACTGTAGATGACCCAAAGGGTATCCCGCACACCTGCCGCGCGTTCTACGGTGACACTCCAGCCCGCCGGCGGAGTCGGCTCAAGGATCACGTCGGGGTTACCGAGGATCTCAGCTGCGTCGACGATCGGGATCGAGTCGGGGCCGGGGCCTGCCGGTTCGTAGCCGCCGAGCACAACGCTGACATCGACGGTGTCACCCGCGACGTCGAGCGTGTCGCTGAACTCGAGGACGTCGGACGCGCCGACGCCACCTATCTCAAAGTACGCGACACCCCGGTGCTGCACTGTACTGCCCGTCTGACCCGTAAACGTGATCCGATTGGCCACACCCGAGCCGCCAGGCATCAAGTTTCCGTCGATTGGAGTTACCAGCGACCCGTCGACTGCGATGGCGCCACCTCCGTCGATCACGGCTCCGGGCTGATCCGCGAAAGTGCTCGTGAACGTCAGGGCATTCGTACCGCCCAGCACGATGGTGCCGCTATTCGTGAACGGTATGTCGACAACCAACGGACTCGCTGCTGACGATTGAACGGAGAAGATTTCGAGGTTCTCCATCGCTGATGGTGCGCCGCCGCCATCTGCAATGGTTCCACCGCCTGTCGAAACAACATCAATTACCCCACCCGAGAGTATCCGAATCGTTGATGCGTTTTGTGCTGTCAGCGTGGCGATTCCGTCCCATGTAAGCACAGAACCGATCTCGAGCGTGAAGTCATCGAGGGTGCGGCTGCCGGACGTGAACGTGTGCTCCGAGCCGGGAAGGAACCGAAGTGTCCCACCTCCCGGGCCGAACGTTTCGTTCGTCGCCCAGTTTACTCCATCCCGGATTTCGATCAAACCACTACCGCCGATCTCGCTGCCGAAGTGCAGCAACGAGTCGGTAACCGCCGAGCCGTTCACCCTGAAGATTGCGTCGGCATAGGCAAGCCAGGTCTTCCTGACGTCGTACGTGCCGTTCACTACTAGCGTTCGTGGTGTTCCGGGGGCGCCTGACATCTGGAATGTTCCACGTCCCGAGACGCTGGACGTTGCATCAAGTGTCACTGCTTGTGTGCCGCCCATACCGAGGGTGGCGAGCGAGTCCACAAAGAAGTCTCCCCCGGTGGTGTAAGCCGTGTCTGGATTGGAGATGTTGAGAGATCCACCAAGCACCTCGAGAGTACCGCTGTTGAACAGCTGCAGAGACAGTGCGGCCGAGGGCACGTTGGTCTGCCATGTACCTTGCAGGTCGAGTACCGATACCGGTGACGACTGGTTGAAGAACCCGCCGCTTTGGTGGTCCACCACGACTCCCGGAAGCACCCTAATGACAGCGCCGAATCCGTTGATGGTAGTAGAGGAATTCCAAAGCGTCGCTCCCCCAAGCTCGATCGTATAGTTCTGCAAGAATGTGGTGCCGCTCGGCACGATCGAGGCATTGCCTAGCGCGCGAATGGTGCCGTTGCCGTTCTGAATCGATCCACCCAGCCATGTGAACGAGCCGCCGACCGGAATCTCCATCGTGCCGGATCCCGCATATTGGCCGCCGGATAGCGTGAGCGTGGGTGTCGTTCCCGTAACCGTTCCTCCGAAGCCGTCATAACCGAAGACGCCGCCATTCACGTTCGTCGTACCCGTCGACGAGTAACTACTGTCGATGGTGAGCGAGGCGGACGTCAGGACGGTAAGGGCAGGTGTCGCGCCGGTGAGCTCCATGGCCCGCACTTGCACCGCTTCTGTTCCCGCTACCTGAACTGACGCATCGGACACGTAGACCGTATCCAGCCCGGCGAATGCGCCGGTCCCCGGAACCCGGTTATTGTCCCAGTTCGCCGGGTCGTGCCAGGTCGTGCCGTCGCCGCCGCCCGTCCAGCTGATGCCGCCGGTACCATACGTCGCCACGATGTCGTTGCCCGCGACGGCGGTTGACCACGGGTCGGTATCAGTCCATGTGAAGCTCGGAGTTCCGGCAACCGACACGATTGTGTACGACGCCCCGAAGGTCGGTACCGAGTTCAATAAGGTGGGCGTCCACTGCCCGTTGCCAACGAACGTGCCGGGGGTTCCGGTGACTACCACGGCGTCGGCGACGCCGCCGTCGGCGTCCACGTCAATAAGCAGCGAGCTCGTGCCTTCCATCGTGAGAGACCCGTTGACGGTGAAGGTGCTGACAGTTCCCGGTGTTCCGGGAGCAAGGTCGCCCTGGAAACTCAGGCTGGCGTCTGTTTCAATGGACAGCGTCCCGTTGCCTTGTAGGAGGGCGCCACTCTGGTGGGTGAACGAGGTTGGCTGCCCAGATTCACCGAGCATGCGCAGGGTGCCGCTCTGGATGTCGACGGTACCGGTGTTCGTGAGGTTGACCCGCGAGATCTGTGCGTTGCCACTCCCGGCCGCGATCCGGAGCGTGCCTGTGTTGTTGAATTGCGGTACGTTGGGGAAGGACAGCGCGTCCGTAAGACTGCCTCCGTCGAGCACTTCGAACTGTCCGTCGTTAATCAACGTCCCCGCCTGAGTGAGTAGGAAAGCCCCCGTCAACTGCGCTGTTCCGGCGTTCGTGAATGCGCCGCCACTGAGCTGTCCCGCCTGCAAGGTCGCGGTACCCGAGGGCAGCACCGTCACCGTGGCTCCACCCGGTATCGCGCTCGGTTCGTCGAGCCACACCCATGCGCCGCCGAGCAGGAGTTCTGCTGAGGCGCCGACGGTGGCGCTGCTGTCCACCGTGAACACCCCGTTCAAAAGCTGCAGCGAAGCCGCGCCCGTCACCTCGATCGCGTACACAGACGATGCTGCGTTTGCATTCACGACGACTGTCGCGTCAGCGACGTATGCTGTATCGGTTTGTCCCGGTACTCGGCCCTTGTCCCAGTTGCCGGCCGTGTTCCAATCCTGACTCACGGCGCCGGTCCACACGACGCCTGGCAGCACAACCCAGTTGATGAGCGCCCCGTTTACTTCGCTCTCAAAGGCCGACCCGTCCGGCGGTGAGGCCCCTACCATGTCTATCGTGAGCGGAACGCCATCGCCTGTATCCGTGTCGTTGGCCTGGACGTAATACCCCCCGGATGGAGTCGTCAGGAATGTGACGCTGTTGAAAGTGATCGCTGTATCGGCGCCGGGATGGTTCACAGTCAATTGAGCCGCCGCCGTGCTCATATCCTGGAACGTCACGTTGTCGAAGCGGGTGATCGTCCCATTGGTTGAAACGAGCGGGAGGTTGCCTATGGTCAGGCCGTCGACATCGAGCCCGTTCACCGTGAGAGCATCACCGTCCCCGGTAAGAGTCGCTGGAGCCGCAGCCGGCACTATCAACTGTCCACTCATGGACAGCGGATAGGTCACAATCATGTCGCCTTGATTATTGACTGCGTCCGCCGTGATCGATAGCGTCACTCCGCTGAAGCCATTTGCAGCGTTGATGGTGCCTGTGTTGGTGAGCGTACCTGAGGTCACCGTTAGTGCTGCACTAGAGCTTGTGAATCCTCCAAGTAGGTCTATCAGCCCGGCATTTGTGAATCCGTTTGCGACCGTCAACGCCGCTACGGATGCCGACTGGATGCGGAGTATGCCGGCAGCCTCAATGTCCAGTGCGCCATTCACAATGTTTGTTTGATTGACTGTCACCAAGTCCTGGACGGTGAGCGGCGCATCGATCACGTCATCCTGTAGGCCAAGTGTATCGGCAACGATGAAGGTGCCCGGGCCGCTCACGGTGACCGCACCGCCGCCTCCCAGGCTCAGGGCGTAGTCTCCGGCCGCGAGTGTGAAGTCGCTCGTCAGGCCGAGCCCCGTTCCAGTCGGTATGTTGACCGTGCCTGCCCCGGTGAACACTGTGCCGCTACCGAAGAAGACGTTGTCTCCAGCCAGGTTTAATGTTCGGGTGCTCGAGACGCTGAGTGTACCATTCGATGTGTTGAACGTGTCGCCAGCGTTCCCGATCGTGAAATCATAGTCGGCGATTACGGTACCCTGGTTGACCACGGATCCGTCGAGTAGAAGCGAAACGCCGTTGAATCCGCTTGCTGCGGAAATGGTGCCTGCGTTCGTGAGTGTTCCGGAGGCAACGGTCAGGGTGCCTGTTGCGTTGCTGAACCCACCGTTGACCTCGATCGTGCCGGCGTTTGTGAAGCCGTTGGCAACCGTCAGTGACGCAGTGCTTGCAGATGATATCCGGAGTGCCCCACTCGGTTGGATGGCGAGTGTACCGTTGACGACATTGTCTTGATTGACCGTGACCAGGTTTCGGACGGTGAGCGGCGCATCGATCGTGTCTGCCTGTAGCGCAAGCGTGTCTGCCACAATCAGCGCACCAGGCCCGGTGACTGTCACGCCGCCACCGCCACCTAAGCTCAAGGTGTGATCACCCGCAGCAAGTGAGAAATCGCTCGCGAGGCCGAGTAGGGTGCCTGTCGGAATACTCACGGTTCCGGCTCCGGTGAGCTGGGTACCGGTACCGAATGTGACCGCGCCGACGTTTAAGCTCAGCGTTCTGGTGCTAGAGACATCCAACGTGCCGGAGGTGCTATTGAACGTTCCCCCAGCGTTGCTGATCGTGAGATCGTAATCGGTTGCGATTGTGCCCTGGTTGTCGACTGTTCCGATGATAGTATGACTCACTCCGCCGAATCCGCTCGACGACGAGACTGTGCCGGTATTGACGAGGATCCCGTCTGTCACCGTAAGGGTGGCGGTGGCATTTGAGAATCCGCCAGCCAATGCAATGGCCCCGGCATTCTGAATACCGTCGGCAACTGTCAGTGAGGCTGTGGAGGCCGAACCGATACTGAGCATCGGTGTACTGCCGGCGCCACCAAGCATCAGATTCTCGGCTGACGCTGCAGTGCCAAGCGCCACGGTGTATGAGCCTGCTAGATCGATTGCCACACTGTCTGTGGCGGTCGGAATAGCTCCCCCACTCCAGTTTGCTGGGTCGTTCCAGCTCCCGCCGTTGGCGTTTGTCCACCTGATAACTCTCGACGGTGAAATCGAAACGTCGAATGCCGTGCTAGTGGCGGATGTAACTCCGGTTCCAGTCGCGACCAGCGTATAGGCGACGCCTTCGGTGTCGATACTGAGATCCGAGAACGTCGCGAAACCGTCAGTGGCGGAGACGGTCAGAGTTCCAGAAATCGTGCCACCCGACGGATTGGTGCCGATAGCGATCGTCACATTGTCAGTTGCGTTGGTGGCCACAGTCCCGCCGCCATCCAGCAACGAAATCTCCACAGCCGGTGTTATCGGCGATGTTGCTGCGACTGCACTCGGCTGTACTGTGAATGCCAACTGGGTTGCGGCCTGACTCACGGTCAGCGTCGCCGTGCCGGTCGCTGTGGCGGCCGTGGCTAACACGGTGGTGACGCCGTTCGCGATTCCGGTGGCAAGACCAGTGGCATCAATCGAAGCAACCGTTGAGTCCGTGAGCTCCCATGTGACCGTCGCATTAGTCACTTCGTTGCCGTTGGCGTCGTTAGCCGTCGCACCAAACTGCTGTGTGCCTCCAATGGTGTTGATCGTGCCGGTCGCCGGTCCAATGGCCACAGACGCCGGCGCACCCGCGCTGGCTGTTGCAGAAAAAGTCACTGTGTCAGGGATCGCTTCAACAGCTGCTGTTGCCGTCTGCATTCCGGCCACCGTTCCCAGTGTCCACATTGTCTGAGCAAGTCCGTCGGTATCGGTGAGTACCGACTCCGGTGCGACAGAACCAGCACCGGCGGCGAACACGACCAGCACTCCGTCAACCCCAGGTCCGTCTTCAGCTGTCACGCTGACTGTAAGCAGCTGCGCCAAGGTTGCTCCGGCTATAGCGGCCTGCGCATCGCCAGACGTAATCGCCACGGCGTTCGGCACCGGCTCCACGAACACGGGGATCGTATCCGCCTGGCCGGTCAACAGGGTGGCCACTACTTCACTCCAACCACGAAGTGGCTGACCAACAATGCGGCCCACACCAGGGGCAGGTACGGCAAGTC
>JBDHHK010000178.1:0-10583 GCA_039589395.1 Gemmatimonadota bacterium | reverse complement strand
TTTGTCCTCCGAGCGAGCTTATGGTAGTGATGCCCATAGCAAGCTCGTGCAAGTTGGTTTTACCTAAAATGATTGCCCCGGCCTCTTTCAACTGCTTGACCTGAAATGCGTCGTCTGAAGGGAAGAAACCTGCAAGCGCAACCGATCCACCGGTCGTGGGCATGTTTTCGGTGTCGTAGTTGTCCTTTAGCAAGACCGGGATGCCATGGAGCAGTCCGCGCGGGCCGAGTCTTTCACGTTCTCTGTCGAGTGCCTCGGCTTCAGAGCGGGCATCTGGATTCAAGCGGATGATTGAGTTGAGGCTGGGTCCGATCCTATCATATGCGTCTATGCGAGCGAGATACGCATCTACGAGTTCGGCGGCGGTAACTTGGCCCGACGCCATTGCATGCTGCAGCTCCTGTATCGTTGCCTCAAAAACCTCAAACGGCTCCTGCGGAGTCACCTGTTGGAGCGAGACTCCGAATCCGGAACCGGGGATCACGAGCAGGACGGCTGCGATAAACGCTCGTTGCCGGCTCACTGATATCTCGAGTGAATCACAAAGTGTTGTGCGTACCGTCGCAGAATGGCGGTTTGTTTGTCTTCTTGCATCCGCAGAAAGCTTGGAGTTCGTCTTCCTTAGCCTCCCAGATTACTGGCGTGGAGTCGGTCTCGACGTGGGTGCCATCGCAAAACGGTTGATTCTTTGAGCGGCCACATGAACACCATGCATAGACCTTCCCCGCTTCTACTTCGATCAGGTAGGGCTCTTTTTGCGGTACGATCGGTTCACTCATGACGACTTGCCTCTGGATAAAGTGCGTGACTGGCGGTGTTAAAAGCTATCAGCCGGTGACTACGACAGTCCAGGTGTGCTGCACGTCTTCCATATTGGCCGTTCTTCTTCTCTGCCACCAGATTCGCCCTTCTATCGCATAAACAAGTTACATGGTACTTTATAACCAGTATAAAAGCCGGGTGCAGAATACCGCGAGAGAACGTCTCGTTTTCACAGGCTAGCCGAAGGTGCACTGAGCCGGGAAGACGAATCAAATGGGGCAAAAAGGCTAACGCGTGATCGAGATGTTGGTGCCATGCCAGATCCGATAAACCAACTGAAGGCTGCACTTGCCGACCGTTACGGGATCGAGCGCGAGATCGCGCGCGGTGGGATGGCGTTCGTTTACCTCGCCGAGGATCTCAAGCTTGGGCGAAAGGTAGCGCTCAAGCTCCTGCACCCGGGACTGCGTCATGTGGTCGAGGGTGAGCGTTTTCTAGAGGAAATCCGTGTCACCGCCAAGCTGAACCACCCGAGCATTTTGCCGCTGTTCGACTCCGGCGAGGCTGACGGACTGCTCTACTATGTCATGCCGTACGTTTATGGTGAGACTTTGACTCAACGTTTGGAGCGAGAAGGACGGCTACCGGTTTCGGACGCGATCTTCATAGCTGCTGAGATCGCGAATGCGCTCGATTTCGCTCATCGGGAAGGTGTGGTACACCGCGACGTCAAACCTGGCAACATCTTACTGCAAGCAGGGAAACCCCTAATTGGTGATTTCGGCATTGCACTCGGCCTTGCGACCGATCCCGATCAGCGAGTCACTGCTCAGGGTCTCATGGTGGGCACACCCGAATACATGAGCCCCGAGCAGGCTCACGCCGATCCAAATCTCGATGGTCGTAGCGATATCTATTCGCTTGGCGCCGTCCTCTATGAGATGCTCGTGGGTGAGCCTCCATTTGTTGGGAAAAACGTGCATGCGGTGCTGACCAAGGTCATTAAGGAAAAGCCCACACCGGTCCGAACCAGGCGCGAGTCCGTACCGAACGGAGTGGACGCCGCTGTGTTGCGTGCACTAGCCAGAGATCCGGCGGAGCGGTTCAACAGCGCCGCTGAGTTTGCCGATGCGCTGACAACCTCGTCACGTGCCACCAGGCCTTTGTTCGCTCCGGTCGAAGAAAATGTCGTGCCTCGCAAGCGAAGAACAGCGGCGGTGGTTACGGCGCTGCTCGTGGTGCTGGCTGTTGTAGCTGGATTCACGGTTGCGATCGGACGCGGACCGCAGATTCTCACAGCCGGGCAGACCCATCGCTTCACCAACGATTTGGGGTTGGAGCTGGATCCGGCGATTTCGCCCGATGGAGGTTCTGTGGCGTATGCTTCAGGCCCACTTGGCGCAATGAAGATCTATCTGCGGGAGTCCGCAGAGAGCGGGGCCAGCATTGGACTCACCGAAACGATCGCCGGCCATCACCGCTCGCCCCGATGGTCGCCGGAAGGGACGGAGATCGCGTTTTTGAACACGGCCGCGAACGGCAGTGCCGTCCAGGTTGTGCCAACCACCGGAGGACCCGCAAGAACGGTGGTCCAGACAGAGGGGGGAGAGGACGAGATCTTCGGTGTGTCCTGGTCGCCCGATGGCACACGGATGGCCTACGGAAGGCGTGGCGGTATTTACACGGTCTCGGCTGCCGGTGGCGAGCCCAGACGACTGGTGGAGCTGGTGGATGGTCACTCGCCGAGTTGGTCACCTGACGGATCGAGAATCGTGTTTGTATCTGGCAATCCGACCTTCGTTTATGGAACGTTTGTGCTGGGCAACATAGCACCGAGCGCACTCTGGACAGTATCAGTTCGGGATGGACGGTCTGTACGGCTCACCGAGACGACCTATCTGCATATGAGCCCTGTTTGGACGTCGGACGGCAAGTCTCTGGTATTTGTATCGAACCACGATGGTAGGCGGGACATCTACCAGGTCCCGGTGGGCAGCGACGGCAAGGCCAGTGGGGAACGAGTGCGTCTCACCACGGGGCTGAATGTGCATACAGTCAGTCTCGCCGGAGATGCGTCCTTCCTGACTTATTCAGTGCTACAGATGAATGCGAATATATGGTCATTGGATATTCCTGAACGCGGTAGGGCCACAACTGCGGCGGCGGTGCCTGTCACAGACGGAAATCAAACGATCGAAGGAATGGCGGTCTCTCCCGACGGCGACTGGTTGGCGTATGACTCGGACCAGAATGGTACCCAGGACATCTACCGGCTTCGCCTGGACGGCGGTGAGCCAGAACGTCTCACGACCGATCCACGAGATGACTTTTACCCAGCATGGACGCGTGATGGAACGGAGTTGGCCTTCTACTCATTCCGATCTGGGAAACGTGACGTTTGGATGATGGATGCGGACGGATCGAACGAGACGCAGGTGACGTCCGACGAGGGCCACAATCGTGCACCGCAGTGGTCGCCTGATGGTCGGAGTATCGTGTATCACTCCGACAAGACGGGGCGGGCCGAGCTGTACGTGGTGTCCCGGAGCCAAGACACGGGTGAGTGGAGCGAACCGCGGCGCCTCACTCAGGACGGCGGGTTTGACCCACACTGGTCGCCCGACGGCCAACACATCGCTTACATCGAATCCGAAACAGTGCGTTTGATCTCAGTCGATGGTGGGGAGCCGAGAATCCTAATGGAGCGCTCCAGCGATCCAGATACTCCTGTGCCGTGGGCATTGGCATGGTCACCCGACGGGGGCTTTATCTACTACAAGGCGTTGGACGAAATGCGCCGTTCCAGCTTTTGGTCGATTCCGGTGGCTGGAGGAACGCCACGCCTATTGACTGAGTTTGACGACCCCACGTTTCAATCGCGCAGGAACGAGTTTGACACCGACGGTAGAAGGTTTTTCTTCACGGTGGGCAATCATGAGAGCGATATCTGGATGATGGATCTGCGCGACAGTGGCGAGGCGCAGGAGATACCGGAATTCTGAATGTCCAACAAGGAATGTCCAATAACGAAGTTGACTACACTTGGACATTCGATATTCCCGGTTGGATATTGGACATTCACCGCCCCCCTTCTTTCCCGATCCCCATCTGATCGGTACTCTTAACTCCATGTCCGAACGAATTGGTTCCGAGCTTTTCGCCCTCCAGGAAGTCCTCGCTGGCCGTTACTCAATCGAACGCGAGTTGGGACGTGGCGGAATGGGCATCGTCTACCTTGCGCGCGATGTGGCGCTCGACAGGCTTGTGGCAATCAAGCTCTTACCGCCGACGTTTGCCGCAGATGGCGACCACCGAGAACGGTTCCTCGCCGAGGCGCGGACAGCCGCTGGGTTGTCCCATCCGAATATCGTACCAATTCACTCGGTTGAGGAGCACGGGACGCTAGTGTTCTTCGTAATGGGGTACGTGGACGGTGAAACGTTACGCGAACGGGTGGAACGAGTCGGTGCACTCTCTACCAGGTACGCCATGAAGGTCATGCAGGAAGTCGCATGGGCACTAGGCTACGCTCACCAGCGCGGCATTGTGCATAGGGATGTGAAGCCCGACAACATAATGATCGAAGAGGCCACCGATAGGGCGATGGTCACCGATTTTGGAATCGCCCAAGTCGGACGAAATGAGGGTGAGGACCCTACAGGCGAGATCATCGGGACAGCGCGATACATGAGTCCGGAGCAAGCCTGCGGTGATGCAGTGGATGGAAGGAGCGACCTTTACTCGTTGGCGGCTACGATGTTCTACGCACTCACCGGCAGGGCGCCGTTCGATGCCCCTACCCTTCCCGCAATGCTCGCCTTGCAGGTGTCGAGTCCGGCGCCCGAAATACAGTCGGTATGTCCCGAAGCATCGGACAGACTCGCAGATGTCATCGATCGCTGCCTCGAAAAGGCACCTGAAGATCGCATCCAGACCGGCGACGAGGTGGCTAGAGAAGTTGGTGATGCCCGAGGACGTGACCTGCGTGCGCCCCCTTTGGTGCGGAGTTTTGTGCGCAACGCCGAGGTGACGACGATGGTGATATTCGCGCTGGCGATTGGTGGTCAAAGTGCCACTGCTGGATCGGGCGGTGTGAGCATTTCTCTGGGTGGCCCAGGCCTCATCGGTACGATCCTGTTGATACAGCTGGTGTTGCTTGCCCGCCGCCTGCTGCGTGAGGGCTACGCTTTTGACGACATTCGCGCTGCACTCCTCGCTGAGGCGGCAGTTCAGGAGGAAGAAGCCAACGCCGCGACCAAACGTCGTTGGTTGAAGCGCATGAACACCATGTGGCACCGGCTCTGGGCGGGGAAGTTTGGGAAGTGGTTCTTTGGTGTTGCGGGCAAAGGTGTCAAACCGCCCGAGCGGTCAGCTCACCCTTCGGCAGACGCAACCGAAATGGTACTCAGCCGCGCAGCGGTGGATCTCTTTTACGAGTTGCCGGCCGCTGACCGGTCGCAATTGAGCGATGTTCCGCAAGTGGTCGACCGACTCGAGGGCCACGCCGAACGTTTGCGGGGACGTGAGGACACGGGAGAACAGCTGACAGCAACTGTTGCCGCACTCGAAAAGCTACGGCTCGCGTTGATGCGGCTACAGGCCGGAGAAGGATCGGTGCAAGACCTGACCCTCCATCTCGAACGAGCGAGGGAGATCGGTGACAAGATCGATCGCGAGTTAGCCGGGCGCGGCGAGGTGGATGCGGCATTGGGTGGGCGCCAGTAAATCGGTCGACCGGGCTGAACAAGACGGAATGACTAGTTCGCGTCTTTCCGATTCAGGTTGTAGCGCATGATCGACGCGTGCGTGCTGTCGGGTTCCCGTTCCAATGCATAGACGTCTCCTTCTGCCGAGCGTGGGACCGAGAATTCGCGCAGGCGAGAAATGTCGCTTTCGTCCAACTCCAGGGAAATCGTATTCAAGCTGTCCTGCAGGTGTTTCGTGCTTCGCGCTCCGACGATTGCCGCTGCCACCTGAGGCATCTGCAATACATACCGGGTGGCGACGGTAGCAATGCTGACGGAGTGCTTGGTCGCGATATCGTGCAGTGATTGGAGCAGCTCTTGGAACGCTTCCCAACCCCCGAACTCGTCGATCATCAGCTTGTACTTGGTCAGCGATCGGTTTTCCAGTTTCTTCGATGGCTCGGATTTGCCCAGCCAACGTCCAGAAAGAAATCCGCCCGCAACCGTTCCATAGCAGAGTAATGAGATATCCCGCTCGCGACAGAACTCAACGAGACCATGCTCCGGACGATGGTCGAGCAGTGAGTATTGCACTTGGTGGGATACCACCTGCACGTCCGCACCTACAATCTCACGCAGTCTAGGAACGTCGAAGTTCGTGACACCCAGGTGGCGGATCTTCCCAGCTAGTTGGAGTTCCCGTAGCCAACACGCGGTCTCGACATATCCCGGAACCGTGTAGTCCCACCACGCGAACTGCACCAGGTCGAGTTGTTCCAAGCCGAGTCGTTGGAGCGAGCGGTCGATGATGCGCTCGGTGTACGCTTTGGAGATGTTCTGCAGGGCGTCACGGTCGGGTACAAACTTCGTGTGTACTTGGACGTGTGGGTGATTCTTGGCTCTCACATCTCGCGAACGACGATTCAGGAACTCCCCTAGCAGTTCCTCTACACCGGTATAAATGTCTGCGCAGTCGAACGTTGAAAGCCCCGCATCTGCGAAGGCTGCCAAAGTCTCGAGCGCACCGTCGGTGTCACCTGGGTCTACGTTGTGTCCCGCCGAGAATTGCCACGCACCCACTATGATGCGCGGGATGTCGTAGTCGTTTAGTAAGCGGGCTGATTGATGCTCGATGTGCATGTCAGGTGATTTGCCGTTGAATAGTCGAACTACGTGTACATGGCGTTTTTCCTATCTGCGAACATATTGGTTGGGTTATGACTGCGAAAGGCGTGGGGAACAAATCCCAGCCGCGAGAGGTCCATTTCTTCGGCGGGACCTTTGGAGCACTGGCACCGTTCGCTCTATTTCTGGCTGGTGTGTCGTGGCTCGCCTTCTCGGGTGCACCCGACGAAAGGGGGTTCTGGCCAATCCTGCTGGCTGCGCTGACGCTCGGCTTGCTGTTGGCACGCGATCGGGGAGCATACGCGGAGAACGCTATCGACGGCATGAGTAATCGGATGGTGATGCTCATGGTGATGGCGTGGCTGCTTGCCGGAGTACTTGGCGCGTTGATGAACGCAAGTGGGTTCATCGATTCACTGGTATGGCTGGCGACTCGTACGGGCTTGTCGGGACGCTGGTTTGTAGCAGCGGCGTTTTTGGTCTGCTGCGCCGTTTCCACCGCTACCGGTACGAGCCTTGGTACGATCATTCTATGTGCGCCGTTACTCTACCCGGCTGGTGCAGATCTAGGAGCGTCCCCGCCCGTTCTCATCGGGGCGATACTTGGCGGCGCGACTTTCGGAGACAACATCTCGCCTGTTTCCGATACGACCATTGCGTCGGCAACGTCACAGGGAGCGGATATAGGTGGAGTGGTTCGCAGTCGCCTCAAGTACGCGTGCCCCGCGGCGGGTGTTGCACTGTGCTTCTACGTGGCTCTAGGGTCTGCCGACCCCGCCACAACCTCAGTGCAGGCTGGTTCCACATCGGCACTAGGACCTCGCGGGCTGCCGATGCTGTTGGCGCCAAGCGTAGCGATTGGCGTGCTCCTCTGTCGCCGTCACCTGCTCGAGGGCTTGATCTACGGATCACTCACCGCGTTGGTCGTTGGCCTCCTGTTGGGCCTCCTCTCGCCGCACGACATCCTGGTAATCGACCGCGAAGCGTTCGTGGCCCGAGGTCTGATCGTGGAGGGTATGGAACGCGGCTTGGGAATTTCGATCTTCACTATCCTGCTCATGGGGTTGGTTGCGGGACTCGAGGCCTGTGGCATCTTGGATCGAGTGATTACCTGGGCGAGCACCAGGGCGACATCCGCACGGCATGCGGACCTATGGATATTCACCACAGTATCGGCCGCGGTCCTGCTCACGACCCATTCAGTCGTCGCGATTCTCACTACCGGGAGATTCGCGCGCGAAGTCGGTGGAACTTTCGGGTTATCCGCGTACCGCAGGGCGAACATCCTGGATGTTACTGTATGTACTTATCCGTTCTTGCTGCCCTTTTTCATTCCCACGATTCTAGCTGCTAGTACCACAGCGAGCGGAGCCGGCTTTGGGATGCCCTCCTTGTCACCTTTGACGGCCGGACTATACAACTTTCACTCGTGGGCACTGCTTGTAGTCGTGTTGGCTGCCGTGGCAACGGGTTTCGGGAGATCGGCGAAGCCCGCGGCCGAGCAATAGTGGTGCTAGTGGTCAGTTGATATTGTCGCTGTTCCGCGCCCTGTAGTATTCGAGCAGACTGGTCCCGCTGAGCAACTCGAATGCTCCTTTCTCCGAGCTGATCCTCACGACTATTCGTGGCTCGTCTGCTTGAACAACCGCTGCCGGTACACCGAGCCCTTCGTAAATCCTCCGAAGCTCGTCTGCGCGAGGGTGCTCAACCGTGATACCCAGTATCGTTGCGCCCGTGGGTGAGGTGGTCGAAGGGTGTGGTGAATCCAGCCAGTTCAGGGCGAACGGAACGAACTGCCCAAAACCATGGCCCAAGAAGTCCACGTGGCTCCACCGAATTAGAACACCGTCAGGTGTTCGTCGTTCACCGGGCGTTGGTCCGACGACCTCCAGGCCAAGCTCTCTTCCGCGTGCGGCAATGGCCTCGAGATCGGTTGCCGAGAACGCAAACATGTCTACTTCAGGGCCTGGCATCGTGGAGATGACGTTCGCGAACGCCTCTACAGGATGCGCTTCAGGATCGAACGGCATCTGCTCCGGGTCCGGCGCAATGATCTCGACGTACATGTTCTCTCCCGCGGAAACGAGCGATTTGCGAGTACCGCGACCGGGATGCGCACCGCCGACTATTGGGTCGATCCCACTCATTTCTCTGAACAACTCGACTCCACGATCGAGATCGGGCACGGCCCAAATGACATGGTCGATCTGGATGACTTGGCTGGTGTCTGATGAGTTCGGTGGTTCTGGCTGGCAGGCGATGACGACAAGAAACGACAATAACGCGCTCAAGAAGCGTTTGATCATTTGGACTCCGATTGTATCACTGCTGCGGCATAGGCGGCATAGGCGGCATAGGCGGCATAGGCGGCATGTGGTGGCATCGACTGTTACAGAGCCCTACCCACAAGGTCCCCTCTCCCGTGATGGGAGAGGGGACAAGGTTGCCTCACGGAACCATGATCTGATCCCCGAAGAACAGTGCATTCAAGAACAGACGGTTCGTGCCGCGCCAATAGCCACGGAAATTCGTGTTGTCGATGAGCAACACGACGGTACCGCGGCCAAGTCGGTCAACCAGTACCGAAGGTGACCCGCGCAGCCGCTCACGGTTGTCGGTAGAGACATAACCACTGAGGTGAGGGTCGTCGTCCACGAGCTGAGCTACCGTGCCGTAGGCACGAAGAACGTGTTGTGATCACGCCAGATTGGTAGGTACCGGCGAGTGTAACCGAAGCCAAGTGGGTGAGTCGTGTCGAGGTCGGCTTCCCATATCGAGCCACCGATCGCTTTGGATCCTTCAATATTGCGGGCATCTTCGTAGTTGTGTCGTGGACTCTCGTCCTCGGCTTCGTCGTCTTCTTCGGCGACCGGCTTGCCGAACCCGGGCTCGTCGATATTGGGGGTGAACCCGTTGCGAGTCGCCCAAGCTGCAGCGCCACGTTGCGTGACCAATGTTCCGCCGCCACGGACCCATGTTTTCAAGGCATCGAGACGATTGCCGGTAAAAGCGCTGAGGTCACCTGACACCAGCACGACAACGTCATAGTCAGCCAAGTTCGCGCGCCCTAGATCGGTGACGTCCACCTTGGTAACGGGCATGGCAATGCGCTGGTCCAGAAGGTGCCACAGTTGTCCAACTTCGTACGAAGAGATGCCCTCGCCCATTGGAATCAACACGCGCGGTGCGCGTACCGGACGGAAGTTTCCGCTGCCCAGGTCGATACCTTCAGAGGAGTTCCCCGTCATAGCGCTGTGAATGGGGACGTTTGCCTCTCGAGACGCAGCACTTACCGCTGCATGCAGGGAATCAGGACTGATGTTCTGCGTGCTCACCGGAATCGAGATCGAACCCCGCGGGAAAAACATCAAACCACCCGAGGTTTCGATGGTGAACGGCACGTGTGCGGCCTCAGCGCGTACGCCCGCAGCCTGCACGGCCTGAAGTGCACGTGGCGTACCCGAGTTACTCCAGTCCATTAAGTAAGCGATCCAACTCTGCTCCACTGCGCTAGCCGCGCCAACGGCCGGGACCTCTGTCACCTGCGCTCCCATTGGAAGTTGGCCGGTTCTCAGCGCTAGATCTGGCATACCGTACGAGAGGCTGATCGTCCAGGTAGAGGCGTCGTAGAACACGCTGTCGGCGAATGAGTCGGTGCGTTCGAAGACTGAGCGCGCGAGGCGGTACATCGACTGACTGGCGGGAACGACCCAGGCATTTCCGGGCTCGAACGTGACGTGCTCTCCCTGCCGAGTCGTTGCCAGGTCGTACACCTCGACGTGGTGCCTTAGCAGCAGATCGACGAACTCGCGATTCAGCGTTGCATCGTGCGGATCACCGAACACCCAGCCGCTGATTTCATATGCGTTTGCTTCTGTGATGGCCGAGGCGAAAAAGTCGCGTTGGTATTGGATCATTGTCTCGCGGTTTTCTATCGTGGCCTGAACCGTAGCCATCGCAGCACGCAGCTGGTTTCTGATACCAAAGGCAAAGGTGAGATCCCCGTGATGC
>JBDHHK010000177.1:0-9381 GCA_039589395.1 Gemmatimonadota bacterium | reverse complement strand
ATCCGGGTATGTAGAACTCAGATGCGGACAGTCCATCCACGGCATTGCTCACTCCGAGATCGAACAGGTCAATGGCGAAGTCGGTTGCGGCGCCGATCGCCACAATCCGACCGCCATTCGCTACGAACTGTCTCACGGCTCGCTGGCCGTCAACACCCAAACCACCTACATAGGGCGGAGGAAGAACACCGGCCGCAAAGCCAGTCCGGATCTGCTCCGCGCTTTGGTCTTCGAAAAGGAGTACATCGTAGTCGGAGAGCGCTCCACTCTGGACGTCAGCGTCATGCAAGGTGTCGTATGGGATCGCGTGTTGGTCGAGCACCCAGCGGGTCCATCCCTCCGGCATCGGATCGCGCCACGACTTGTAGTGCGCGATGCGCGGAGCCCGTCTTCCAGTGAGTGCCGATGGCGTCTCGTAGTTCACGGAGTGATCCGGGATCGGAGCTGACAGGTCTACCTGCGGAAGCGTCTCAACTTCGCGAGCATCTACGTCCATGAGAAGCGGAAGTGTATGTGCCGTCACATCGTATGGCGCTTTGGGGGGGCCGCCCGGATAGAGGCGCAGATCCGGGTATTCCTGCCGGGTCAACATCGTTTGCGCAAACGACGCGTACGGCTGATTCATCGGAATCACATAGGATCCGGCTTCGAACGTTTGGCCTCCGACACTGAAACCAGCACGGGCAGTGTGGACCTCAACATCACCGAGAGTGAGAATCCGAAGAGCCGCATCCAGGCCGGTCTGATTCCGTTGTTCAGCCGGAATTACCCATGCGTCCGGCCACGCGGGCCACTTGTCGACGGCGTTCTTGTTGATCTGGTAGAAGTTCTCCAGCCAATACCGTCGGTTCTTCGCGGCGTTGGTTAGCAAGGCCATAACTCCCGCTTCCATGTAGTCAAGCAGGTCCATCAGGCGCCATTCGCCACCCGGCCACACAACAGGGAAGTTCCAAGTACTCACCCTGGGGTCGAAACCACGTCGCTCGCCCATGTCTTCCATCGAAATGGTGACTGGGGACGCGATCCCGATTGATGCGGTTTCACTCAAGATGCGGACGCCACCATGGTAGTGCTGGTAAGCGCGAGCCGGCGTGAACGCATCGTAAATGGCATTCGTGATCACACCCTTAAACCCCTTGGACAGCGCCTCGGCGGCCATGTATGAGCCGAGCTGATTCACCCCGGAGGTGAGCAGAGGATCAATGTTTGGCTCCCATGGGTCGATGAACGGCGGGAAGAAGATTCGGGCGCCCGTTCCTCCCATCTGATGGATGTCATGGACTATCTGCGGGTGCCACACATTGTGTGCTTCCGTGACCGTTAGCTCGTTTTCGATCTGTGTGAAGGCGTACCAATCACGGTTGTTGTCGTGACCTACATAGGGGTGATAAAGCGTCGGGAGCGGCGCCGACTCGTATTCGGTCCCAACCCACCTCTGGTACCAGTGCACGATCATGTCCAAGCCGTCAGGATTGAGGCTCGGAATGTTGAGTAGGATCACGTTGTCGAGAATCTCGAGTACCTTCTCATCATTCGACGTCGCCAGCCGATGCAGCATCCTGGCAGCCATCTGCGGCCCGCCAACTTCAGTGGCATGTATCCCCATGGTTACCATTGCCACTGTCTTGCCCTGGTCGAGCAGATCGTCCAGCTCCGAAGGTCCCGAAATGAGCCTCGGATCGGCGAGTTTGAGCTGGATGTCGTGAAGTTCGGTCAAACCTGCGTGATTTTCAGGACTCGTGACGGTCAGCATCAGGAATGGGACCCCCCACGTGGTTTCGCCGAGGGTGTCGAGAATCACACGGTCACTTCTTTCTGCCAACAGCTCGTACCAGCTGGTGAGCTGTGCCCAGTCGGCAAGCTTTCGGTCTTCGCCGAGGGTGAACCCAAAATGTTCTGCTGGTTCGGGTATGCCCTGCGCGGCAAGCGGCAAAGCGGCCAGCAGTACAGCAATCGTGACGTGTAGTATTCTGAACATGATTACCTCTTTCGATCTGGAGGTGCGCCTGATCTCGGCCCAAGACACAGCGTTTCTGTTCCGGCGAACGATGTACTCTCAAACACACTGCTGCAAGGGGTGAAATTGCGGGGTTGCCGTTGGTTTCGGTTTGTGCTAAATCGTAGATATCTGAAGCAGTATCACCATGTCGCCCAACCGAAATGGGATCCCTCGGTGGACGGGAAGCGTATAATGGGTAAGAGCCGGCGGATGCGACGACGGGACCGTAGCTGCCCCGCCAATAAACATCCCTGCACCAAACTTGAGACACGATTGATCGGAGTTGTCTCATGAAGGATCAAGCCAAGACCAAGGCCCAGCTGATCGAGGAATTGGGCGCAGCACGCCAGCGAATCGAGGAGTTGGAGTCACAAGCGAGCGCAGGAGCGCCTCAAGACTGGTTGCATCGTTTCATCGAGTCGTCGCCGCTGGGTGCATTCATATATAAACTGGAATCTGACGGTCGCCTCGTTTTCACGGCTGCCAACCCCGCTGCCGACAGGTTGCTCGGTCTGGATGCATCCGTGTTCATTGGGAAAACGATACAGGAAGCCTTCCCTCCCCTCGCCGAAACGGAGATCCCAGAGAGGTACGTCAGAGCTGCTCGCGACGGTGAGTCCTGGCACTCCGAACAAGTCGACTACGAGGACGACATGATCTCGGGCGCTTTCGAGGTCCATGCATTCCAGATCTCGCCGGGCCACATGGTGGTCTTTTTCACTGATATCACAGAGCGAAAACAGGCGGAGGAACTACTGCTCGAAAGCGAACGCATGTTGCGCCAAAGCCAGGAGGTCGCGCAGCTCGGTTCCTATGACCTCGACATACCTGCCGATCGCTGGACTAGCTCCCCGATCCTGGACAAAATCTTTGGCATCGATGAATCCTTCACGCACAATACCGCGGGGTGGGTCAGTCTCGTTCATCCCGAGTACCGACTCGAAATGGACAACTACTTCAAGGCGAGGGTACTCGGCAAAGGGAAGGACTTTGATAAGGAATACACTATAGTCCGCAGGGACGATGGGGAGAAGCGCTGGGTGCACGGGCTAGGCAAGCTGGATTTCGATGAGTCGGGCAAGCCTGTCCGCATGACCGGTACGATTCAGGATGTCACTGAGCGGAAGCGCGTGGAGGAAATGCTCAGGCAGGAAATGGCATACACGGAGTCAACCATCCAGAGCATGCCCGGGCTCTTTTACGTCTTCGAGCAAAAGAGCGGTAAGTTTGCCAGGCGAAATGCCAACTGGAGCCGGATGACCGGCTACACCGAAGAGGAACTCGACGAAATGAGAGCTCTCGACTTCTTCGAGGAAGGAGAAGATCGGGAGAAATGCAAAAGATCCCAGAAGAAGGTGTTCAACAAAGGGTCTAGTGACATGGTGAACAACCTGCTCAAGAAGGACGGGACTAAGATCACCTTATTGTGGACAGGGCGCCGCATCAAATTGGGCGATGTTGCCTATGTGGTCGGGACGGCAATCGACAAAACGCGCGGCTAGATCCAGTGCAGACCAGTCCCGTCAAGGTGTTTCTGGAATCAGTACATACAGACCGCTGACCTGGTCCACCAAAACACGGTCCACGACACCCGCTTCCATCACGAATGTGATACGCGAATTGCCCCTCTCGAAGGTTGTACCTCCAACGAATTGAAACGGTGTTGGTTCACGTCCTCCAATAGCCGCAGTGAGTTTGTCTGAATCGACGCCAACGGTGATCACGAGTTCGCTTCCCCGTCCCGGTCCGCGATACGTCCCGGTCAGACTTTCAAGGTTACACCGAGATACCGGAAGTGTGGTCCAGCAACCGTCGTACCGTGATCCCATGGGCGTCTGCAGGATAGTCGGGCAGGTATTGCGTGAAAACAACATCGAGATCAACGGATCCCGCCGCGACCAGCTGGAGAATCGCTACCGCTGTGAACTGCTTCGTTACGGATCCTATCTCATAGATCGCTCGATCTGGTGTCGGTACATGGTATTCGAGATCGGCAAATCCGTACGCCCTCAGTAGGATTGTATCACGGCCCCGTACAACTGCTACCGACGCTCCCGCAATCTGCCCTGCGTCGATCGGGTTGCGCACGATCGAATCGATTGCTCGCACGATCGATGCGCGGTCGGAATCCTGTGCAGCGAGTGTCGCGGCCGGCGAGAGCGCCCAGGAAAGCGCGGAAGCAGCGAGCCAAATGTGGCGGATGTTCATCTTGAGTCCTTTATGAGTAATCCAGAGCTGTTCATAAGAGAAAACCCTCAGCCACTATACGGTAACTCGCTCGGGGAGTTGCAGGCGAGCTGTTCGTAGGTGCGTACGTACGGCACAAGGTGGACTAAACGATGCCCCCGGTGTAGGATGGTTCGGCGACGGCGCCAAACAGATAATCAACCGGGAGCGATATCCCACCATGAAGATCGGTTTCGACAACGAGAAGTACCTTGCCGAACAAACGGCGGCAATCAATGAACGCGTAGAGCAATTCAGTGACAAACTGTATTTGGAGTTCGGCGGCAAGCTCCTGTTCGACTACCATGCCTCGCGTGTACTTCCCGGATTCGACCCGAACGTAAAGATGAGATTGCTGCAGAAGCTCAGCGACAAGGCTGAGGTCATCTTGTGCATCTACGCTGGTGACATAGAGAAGAAGAAGATGCGTGCCGACTTCGGGATAACGTACGATGCAGACGCGCTGAAGTTGATCGACGATTTGGGGGACAGGGGCGTCATGGTACGGGCCGTGGTGATCACCCGATACGAGGAACAGCCTGCCGCCACCGCCTTCAAAAACCGGCTCGAGCATCGCGGGATCAGGGTCTACACGCATAGGTTCACTCGCGGTTATCCGACCGATGTCGACACGATTGTCAGCGAGGCAGGCTACGGTGCCAACGAACACATAGAAACTGACAAGCCGATAGTCGTGGTAACTGGCCCTGGGCCGGGTAGCGGAAAGCTGGCAACGTGCTTGTCTCAGCTCTACCACGATCATCGACGAGGCCTCAACTCCGGATTCGCCAAATTCGAGACATTCCCTATCTGGAACCTTCCTTTGAAGCATCCGGTCAATACAGCCTATGAAGCTGCGACCGCGGAGATGCACGACGTGAACCAGATCGATCACTTCCATCTGGAGGCGTACAACGAAAAGGCGGTGAACTACAATCGTGACATCGATGCTTTTCCGCTCCTGCGTAGGATCATCGAGAGGATTACCGGCGAGGTGTCGTTCTACAAGTCGCCAACCGACATGGGAGTCAATCGCGCTGGCTTCGGGATCATAGATGATGATGTGGTGAGGGAAGCGGGGAAACAGGAGATTGTGCGCAGGTATTTCCGGTACGCGTGCGAACGCGCCATGGGATTTGTGGAAAACAGCGCCGTCCAACGCATTCAGATGCTCATGAACAGCCTCGATCTACGGCCTGAAAGCAGAGTCGTTGTTGCTCCAGCCCGCCGTGCTGCCGAGCTGGCCCAGACAACGGGCAAGGGCAACGACGGCATCTTTTGCGGTGCCGCGATTGAGCTGCATGACGGTTCCGTGGTCACTGGGTGTAACTCGCCTCTCATGCACGCTGCCGCGAGCCTCGTTCTCAACGCGACAAAACATCTAGCAGGCATTGATGATGACGAACACCTGCTTCCTCCGTCAGTGATTGATTCTCTAGGCCACATGAAGACAGATGTGCTAGGCGGGAAACGTGTTAGTCTCGATGTAGATGAGTTGCTCATCGCTCTTGCGGTAAGTACCACCACCAATCGGGCAGCAAAGGCCGCACTGAGCAAACTCGAAGAGTTCCGCAGGTGTGAACTCCACATGACTCATATGCCCACACCCGGAGACGAGGCCGGCCTGCGCAAGCTCGGCGTGAACCTCACGAGCGATCCAGATTTCGCGACCAAGAGCCTGTTTGTGAGCTGACAGTGGATTTGCCCGCGGAACTGGAGTCCGAGCGGCTCAGTGCCGAGGAGAAGCTCCAAGACGCTCAGCCGAGCCTATTCCGCCCGCATAGCACACATCGGATCGACACGTGCTGCCCGGCGGGCTGGTAGCCATGTCGCAAACAGTGTGACAAGCCCCAACAGCACCGCGACAGTCGCGAGGGTTAGCGGATCAGACGGCGCGATGTCGAACAGCACACTCTCCAACAGGGGTGTGGCCAATTGCGATAACGCCAAACCCATTACCACGCCGATTCCGACTACAACCATCATCTCGCGCACGACCATTCCAAACACCCTGCCACCACTTGCGCCCAAGGCGATTCGGATGCCCATCTCAGCCGACCGTCGCGAAACAACAAACGCCACGACCGCATAAAGCCCCAGACTAGCCAGCAGCAAAGCCAGACCACCAAATACCCCGAGCATGCCGGCTGCCGCTCTGGGCAATGCCAATGCCTGTGAGACGTGATCCGCCATCGTCCCAGCCTGGTGAACTGGTACGTCGCTGTCGATCGACCTCAGTTCTCGCCGCATCATGGCGACCGTCTCGCTGGGATCACCCGCTGTCCTCGCAACCAGATAGAGGCGGGACACACCAGGGTATTGCGCCAGCGGGCGGAAGAACATCGGAGTAGGCGGTTCGTCGGGCGAGCGGACTTTGAAATCGTTCACGACACCGACGACATTGACCCACGAATCTGGATACCCCTGATGCCGGTAGCGTCGACCGACTGCGTCTGACGTTCCGAAGTAGCGCCGCGCAAAGGTCTCATTGATCAGGGCAACTCTTTCGCTGCCATCCCGATCTGATTCAGTGAAGTTCCGGCCGTGCAATACAGGAACCTGGTAGGTGCCGAAAAAATCCGGGTCGATAAAACCGTAGATTACTTCAACCTCACCGGTACCCGTTACCGGCAGGTAGTCTTCTATCTCGAGCGTGCTGGAACCTCCAAAAGCACTGGTTGGCAAGCGAGTGGTCATGCCAACCGCTTGAACACCTGGCAGTCCGCCTACCCGCCGGCGCAACTCGGTGAAGATCTGGCTCCCCGCCTCCCCTTCATAGCCTGCTTCGCGAACATCGGCCTGAAGAACGGCGATACCATCCGCCGCGTAACCGAGGTCAACGTCTTGGGCGTTATCTAAGCTACGAACCATCAGCCCCGCAGCCACAAGAAGAACTATCGATGCAGCTACCTGAATCATTACCAGGACATTTCTCAGACCCAGCCAACGTAAGCGGCGCGACGGCCGTTTGCCGATGTTGAACGCCTCGTTGGCATCCTTCAGGCTGGGCACCAGATCCGGTCTCGAGGCCCTGAGCGCCGGTGCCAGGCCGAACACGACGCCCGTCAGCACGGAGAGACAGAGTGCGAAGGTCAACACTCGAAGATCGAGATTCACTTCAATTGTCACGGGGAGCGGCAATGGAGGCCGATTGGCAACTATCAAACGACCGCTCGCGAATGCAAAAACCAGCCCTACGATACCGCCCGCGGTTGAGAGGATCACACTTTCCGTGAGCAGATGGCGCACCAGTCGAGCTCGCGTTGAACCCACCGCAAGTCGTATTGCCACTTCTCGTCCCCGCGTCGACGCTCGGGCTAGAAGCAGGTTGGCCAGGTTACCGCATGCAATCAGCAACACCATGCCGACCACGGCCATCAACATTGCGCCCCCCGCATACAGATATGCGTCGCCATCGGGGTGCTGCCTAACGCGGCTGGCGGGGTACACGGTGATGTCCCGGCCATCGTTGAGGTCGGGATGGTCGTTCGCCAATCGCTGAGCCAGAATGTTCATGGCCGCCTGCGCCTGCTGTGCACTCACACCTGGCAGCAATCGACCAATCGCCAGGAACCAATGATCCTCACGGCGTTCAAGAGTGCTCCAGTAGAAGTCGCCGCCGACTGGGCCAGCCGAAGAAATGGACACCCAGAAGTCGTTGTCGACCCCGGGCAGTACCCCCGTATACCCTTCCGGACCCACACCAATGATCGTCACTGTGGCACCGTTCAGCCTCACCGGCCGACCTAGGATATCCGCTGCGGCACCAAAGAGTTTCTGCCAAGAACGATAGCTCACGACGGCTACAGGTTCACCTCCCGGCACATCATGCAGTTGCTCGAACCAACGTCCTCGCGAAGGAGAAAGACCGAGTACGGACATGTACCCGGAGGTCACATAAGACACGGTAACCTGTAGGGCTTCCCCGGCGTTAGTGAGATACCTCGCCGACCTGGCATTTATCATCGCCATTACGCCGGAGAAGACGTCGGTGTGCTCCGCCATGTCCCGGTAAGCGGGGTAAGAATTGGAACTCGGATTCCCGTCGTCGGAGTCTTGATATATCCAGACCAGTTCCTCCGGCTTCTCCCACGGCATTGGTCGGAACAGGAAAGAATCGACGACACTGAAGATCGCCGTGTTGGCACCTATCCCGAGCGCAACGATCAAGATTGCGATAGACGCGAACCCTGGCGACTTGGCGAGGAGTCGAAGCGAGTGTTTGATATCCTGAAATACAGACTCCACGAACAAGCCTCTTCTTCTAGGAGAAATGTTGGGTTCGACCGACGCAGTCCTTCGCCGGGTTGCACGACCTGGATCGATTGCGCTGCGCCTGACCTTCTTCACCTTCTTCACACCCCACTGCTCCAACCTTTCAGGCAAGGCAGTTGCACCCAGGTCACGAACCGATTCGATCCAAAATTCGAGTCGCCCCTTGAGACCTCCGGCTTCTATCGCGCGTTCTAATCGAACTCGGAACAGTTCGATCATCCCCGCACCGAATTGCCGCCTGAAGTCTCCAGGGTAGCAGAGCAACAAGACGCGAAAGAGCCACCCCTCGAAGCGGCCCCACTCGCGCGGCGCGTTCTTGCCAGATCGAGAATGCGACACTTTCAGGGTGCCTGGTGCAGGACCTGGCGTTGTTTGGCCACTTCGACGATGCGTTGATATCGCGCCGCCTCTGTCTCGAGCGCCGCGCGCCCCACCTCCGTTATCTGATGGAATTTTCTGCGCGGATCCTCATCCTCGGCAGGAGGCGGGACTTCCCGAACAAGCCCATCGCGCACCATCTCTTTGAGGGACCTGTAGAGAGTGCCTGGCCCGAGGCGCACGGCTCCATCCGTGGTTTGCTCCACCGCATCGGCAATACCGAGGCCATGCTGAACATCCTCGGAAAGGGCTAATAGGATGTGAAATACAGCGGGTTTCAATACAGAGTCGAATTGAGAATCTGTGGATGCCATCATCGCACCTTTGAATGTTGTAGATAATTATCCAACATAGATATATCCAAGTTGGATAGATAGCAAGTGCCGAACTGCGGGCCGCTTGACTCAGCTCTTCTGAAGGAGATTCCGTCGGCGACGGACCGGAAGGACTCGGCATCGAGCGGCGGACCAAGCATTACACCGGGTGCCCCCTGAACCCCATTC
>JBDHHK010000176.1:0-14607 GCA_039589395.1 Gemmatimonadota bacterium | reverse complement strand
GCTATGGTGGTCTTGGTTGTTGCCGGGGTACTGGGCGGATCGCTCAGGGAACGCGCACCGGCGGCAACAGAGAGCGCGGCCCTGCCGTCGACGATTCTTGTGAGGTTCGAGCTCGTTGCACCGACAGCTGATCGTGTGTCGTTGGCAGGATCGTTCAATGATTGGCTACCGGACGGAGTGCAACTCACCAAGAATCCAGATACAGGTGTTTGGACAGGCACGGTGCCGCTGCGACCGGGCGAACACCAGTACATGTTCGTTATTGACGGGGCAGAGTGGATACCGGACCCGGACGCGCACGCTCAGGTTGATGATGGATTCGGGCAAACCAACAGCGTCATTGTGGTTGGCCCGAGAGGAGTGATACGCTCATGAAACTGATAACGAGACTGCTGCCGCTGAGTGTCTTGGCGCTTTTCGTCGCGTCCGGAGTGCATGCGCAGCAGCATCAGGTCCGCACTATGCTGGTTGCGCGCGGCGCGCCTGCGGAATTCGCCGATCGTGCCGCGGCGATTGTCGATGAGGCGGAAGCAGGTCAACTGCCTACGGAACCACTGATTTCGAAAGCTCTCGAAGGATGGGCGAAGCGCGGTCGGGTGCCGGCAGATCGTGTGATGTTGGTGATGACGCAGCTTCAGGGCCGTCTGAGAGTCGGCCGCGAGTTGGCGCTGGGTGCCGGCTTGGAACCCCCTCCTGGGGCGGTAGTAGCAGCCGCAGCCGGAGCACTTGGTCGTGGCATGCGGCGGGAGGATGTACTCGAGATCATCGAGGTTGCACCCGCTCCTGATGCCGCGGCCACGGGTCTGACGGTGGCATCGGCACTGGCAGCACAAGGACTGGAGCGAGCGGCTGCAGTGAGGGCGGTCCGGGACGCCTATCGCGGTGGTCGTACTCCTGAGGAGGTACTCGAATTTCCGTCTGTGGTGACCGGGTTGAGGGCTCAAGGCGAGCCCATGGCTGGCATTGCACGCCGTATCCTTGAAGGCGGAGGTCTCCCGGTGCCAATGGGACAGGGTCACGGCATGGGAGGGCAGGGTGGACCTCCGCCCGGCGTTCCCGGCGCCGGGCCCGGTGGCGCACCCGGTCAACAGAAGAAGAAGAGGGGAAGATCGGGAAACTAGCCTCCCGCGCGTCTGCTCTTGGCGCGGCCGGCGTGTTGTTGTCTGCACCGCTTTTGGGCCAGGAGGCCTCGGTGCTCTTGGGTGGGGTGTACGCACGATACGCCGATTCCGTATCCGGATCCGCGGCCATGACGACACTACGTCTTTCGGGGTCCTCGCCCAACGCCGCGGGAATTCTCACCGGAAGCCTATCGAAATTCGCCAGCGGAGAGTGGGTCACCCAACTCTCCGGTTTCGGCACGGCGCTATTGCCGGTGGGAGGCGGTGTCAGGTTGGGAGCATCGGCAGGCGTAGAGGCAAATCGTATCGAAGGCGTGAGCTGGAACGGCCAAACGTCGGGTGGTCTGCTTGGCGTGCTGAGTTCCCGTGCCACTTTGGTGACTGTTGGCGCTTCAGTCGGTGCGGCCATGACTGTGTACGACACCACGGTCACCACCACGGTCTTGAACTGTCGTGTGCAGCAGAGCATCGGTCGGGAAGTGGCTCTATCTGGTGGAATCTCAACTGTCAGTGCTGATACGGTTCGGTACGCTGACATTACAGCAGAGTTGACCTACTCAGGCGTGAAGCTTCGCGCTTCCGTTGGACTTGGCGTGCGCGCTGGTGACCTCGATGACGACCCCTGGGGTCACGCCCATATCGAGTATGCGTTCATGCCTCGGCTGACCTATGAAGTAACCCTGGGGCGCTACCCTCAGAGTCTGGTTGGATTCACTGACGGTCTCTATCTGACGTCGGGTATTCGAGTGCGCGTTGCGAGCCGCTCGCGGTCCATCAACACCTCTGTTCGCCCCGTCGAAATTGTGCCATTGGACAACGACCGTGTGCGCATCACACTCAGATATGCTGGAGCAGCGGAGAGCCTCGAGATAGCTGGTGCGTGGAATGGTTGGTTGCCGGTTCGACTCGAGCAAGAAGGCGACGGCCAATGGAGCGCCACACTGTTTTTGGAGCCCGGCATCTATCAATACGCCATCGTTGTGAACGGCAGCGAATGGACAGTGCCTGACGGGGTGCCCGCTGAGCCTGACGACTTCGGCGGAGAGGTGGCGACGCTGGTGGTTCAGAGCGGTAGCCCTGAAATGTGGTAGAACGGGAACCGCGGCCACCACATCTCCTTCCACGGATCCGGAGCGGATGCCCAGGGTTCGGCGTGTAATGCCGCTTGACATTGAGACCGGCGAGCAGAGCGTTTGGCCTCAGTTCCGCCAGCTGATCTCCCTCACATCAAGCGGTATGCCTTTCTTGTCGTCGAGCACGAGCGTCACCGCTTGAATTTCACATTGACCCTCACAGACACCGCAGCCCATGCATTTGTCCCAGGAGACTTCTGAGGTCCCGTTGGTTGTTATTGCTCCGAAAGGACAGGCGTTCTCACAATCTCCGCAGGCGATGCATAGCTCTGCGTCTATCTGAGCCACATATCCGGATGAAGCAACCATCGGCACATCGTTCTTCATCATCGCGATGAGGCCGCCACAGCAGCAGGAGCAGCAGTTGCAGATCGCGTAGAACTTGTTGTCACAGGCGTCCTTGAAGTACGCAGTGTGCACGTGCCCACGCTCGTGTTCCGCCTGCAGGAGGTCGAGAGCTTCTTGTTGAGTTATCTCACGGGAACGGTTCGGGTGGTGGTCCAGGATGAAATCACCTCCGCCCACCAGCATACACACATCCGTTGGCTCGCACGGATTCTCCACTGCCGCGCGGCAGGGGCAGTCAAACAAAACAACACGCGGCGGTCCCTTCAGTACAATGTCTCTCGCTGTAGGGTAGGGTATGATCTTATCGAGGTCGGTGCGCTTGATGTCGTGATCGAGTGTAATGATTGCAGATGCCAACTCGGTTGTGACGACCTTGCCGTGGTAATGGTCAGCCCACCACCGTTTGAACCTCGGCGACATTCTAGGGAGGATCTTGTTGACGGCGATGTCGATGTACTGAAATATGAATCGGCCGTAGATATAGCCATGTATCTTGGTAAGAATGCTAAGCGGTTTGGCGGCCGAATCCCCGGATGGTTGAGCGGAACCTCGAATTGCTGCCTTCGTGGACGGGAGCATCAAGTGTCCCCTCTCGCCTACTATCCAGAGAATCGCGAGGAGAGCAAGGGGAATTGCCGGAATCAGCAGTAACCAGAGCATGAGGAGATCTTATCCGTGATCCCGGGCGAATGCAAATGAAAATCGCGGCATGGGCGGCATGGGCGGCATAGGCGGCATAGGTGCGGGGGGTGGGGGCAGGCCGCCTGTCCGCCCGTCCGCCCGTCCGACCGAGACCCGGTTGCCGATTCGCATCCTCGTCCTGGCTGACACCCACCTCGGCTTCGACTTGCCAGTTCGTCCACGGTTGGAACGCCGCCGCCGAGGCCACGACTTTTTCGCCAACTTCGAACTGATTCTCCACGCTGCCGTGTCCGACAAAGTCGATTGCGTCGTACATGGTGGCGATCTCTTCTATCGAAGTCGAGTGCCGGCCGAACTCGTGCAACAGGCTTTCCTGCCCATCAAGAGAGTTGCGAGTGCGGGGATTCCGTTCTTCTTAGTGCCAGGCAACCACGAGCGGTCGCGCATTCCGTACGATATGCTCGCACTCCACGAAGGTATTCACATCTTCGACCGTCCCCGCTCATTTGTTTTGGAATCCAACGGAACGACACTGGCATTTGCCGGCTTTCCCTACTGCAGGGAAGGAGTTCGCTCGAGGTTTTTAGAGCTCCTCGAAGCTACGCGCTGGCGTGAAAATCAGGCTGAAATCAACCTCCTGTGTGCGCACCACTGCTTTGAGGGTGCCACCGTAGGTGCGCATAATTTCACGTTTAGGCATGGGCAGGACGTCGTTAGAGTGCATGAAGTGCCGGAGCAGTTTTCCGCTGTGATTACCGGGCATGTTCACCGTGCACAGGTGTTGCAGGAGGACTTACAGGGTCGACCTCTCCCCTCGCCGATCATCTACCCTGGTTCAATAGAACGCACGTCGTTTGCCGAGCGGGAAGAGGAGAAGGGATATTTTCTCCTCAACATAAGACGTGGTTCTCATCCGACCGAATTGACCGCGGACTGGGAATTCAGGAGATTGCCGACACGACCGATGATGGTAGAGGAGATTTCCGTCGAGAGTCTCGCGGGCGACGAGCTGGAGAGAGGCCTGATCGACTTGCTGCACAAAATACCCAGTGATGCTGTTGTGCAGATACGGGCACGGGGGAAGCTACGGAAGGACGCGCGACCGATTCTGAGCGCCGCGCACCTCAGAGGCCTGGCACCGTCCACAATGAACGTTGAAATCGTGATGGTTGATGAAAGGAACAGATCCCCTCGATTGTAGGTAGAGTATGGCGATGAAACTTCATCGCGTGCGTTAACGTAACGGCGTCAAGTGAGCTAGATTGTTCAAGGAACTATGTCAAATAAGAATAATGAGCCTGAAGGCAAGGACGTGAAACGAGAGGAGCTGAAGGAACGCCAATCCTTCGGCGAGTGGGCGTTGGGATGGGTCAAGTCCATCGCAATTGCTTTCGTAATTTGGTTTTTCCTTCAGGCATTCCTGCTTAAATCGTTCATGATCATCTCCGATTCTCTTGAACCGACATTGCATGTTGGGGACGCGCTATTCATCAACAAGGCTCTCTACGGAGCCAGGGTGCCGTTCACGGGCCTGCGCACGCCTGCAATTCGCGATCCGCGCCATGGTGACCTTGTGGTGTTCGAGGGCATCGAGGAACCGGTTCTGACGATCGTGAAGCGCATCATCGGTGTTCCGGGCGACACGCTCGAGATGCGGCATGACTCGCTGTTTCGGAACAGTGAGTACGTACCGGAGCCGTACGTACGCCACGTAGATCCTACGGTGGGGATGGACCACGCACAACGCCTCAGGTCCCGAAACTGGCAAACGCCCCACCTTGTTGATACCGTGGACAAAGAGAATTACCTGCCCGATCTGAGGGATTGGGGCCCCATGATCGTGCCCGAAGGTCACGTGTTTGGGATGGGTGACAATCGAGATGCCTCATACGACGGACGTCATTGGGGTTTTCTGCCTAGGCAGAACATACAGGGGCACCCGATGTTCATTTACTACAGTTACGACCCCAACCACTGGCGGCCGTTTCCGTTCCTGACTGCGATCCGTTGGCGTAGACTGCTTCACCGACCGGGCTGATCTGAGGGGTCTGAGCGATGCTCAGTGCTCGCGCGCCGTCTTCCGCAGTACCGTCTGTTTCGATTTGCCGAAGCTGGATCCTGACGCTGATCACGTTTTTGTTTCTCTCATGCTGGACAGGCACTGAGCCCTCTACGTACTTAGACGTCCGCCTCTCAACAGATTTCGAGGGTGCCTCAATTGGGTGGAACGCACAGGTGAATCCCGGTGAGTTCTACATTTCCATCAGGCACGATACGAACTCCGGATATCTCCGCTGGTACTCGTTCAGAGTTGAAGGTGGTCGAGGTGAGGAGCTGACTTTTCGTATCACCAACGCCAACGAGACGTCATCTGACTCGGCGTGGGCGTGGGATCAACCGGTGGTGAGTGCCGACGACGGCGCAACGTGGAGTAGGATTACCAACACCGAGTACGAGGGACCTGACGGTCGGTTCTACAGCTTCAGGTACACTCCGCAAACCGACTCGGATTGGATTGCCTACGCACCGGTGTACAACTTCTCGCGTTGGCTGGATTTAGTGGAAGAGCTTCGCAGTCACGCCAGAGTTGACACTCTCGAGGAGATCACCACGAGTGTAGAAGGCCGTCCGATCCATCTTCTCAAGGTCACCGATCCCTCGGTGCATGACAGCGTGAAGACCACAGTGTGGATGGTAGCGCGACAGCACCCTGCTGATGCCGGCGCGTCATGGGCGATGGAGGGGTTGCTCAACTGGTTACTCGGCCAAGAAGTAGCTGCGGGTGAACTTTCAAAACGCTGCGCGCTATACCTGGTTCCGTTCATGAACCCGGATGGGGTGTTCAACGGCAACTATCTCACAAATTCTCTTGGCCTGAATCTGAACCGCCAATGGCCAAGTCCGGACTCGGCTACAGCACCTTCGGTTTTTGCCATGTCGAACCTGATGAGGGCCTACTTCCAGGCGGGCGGATCGGCAGAGCTCTTTGTTGATGTCCACGCCCGCCCCATCAGCCGCTCCAATTTCCTGTTCATCAATGGTCCTGAAGTCACGACGCCGGAGATGGCTCTGGAAATTCAGAGCTTCGCGGCACAATTAAACCAGACTAATCCAGACATCACCGCCGAAGGTTCAGAGGCTTGGCCCGGAGACAGCACGATTGCGAGTCGGTGGGCCTATGACGCTTTTGGTATTCACGGGATCGTTTTCGAGGCGTCGTTTCAAGACGTTGAGTACGGACCGTTTCAAGGGCAGTACATGACGGTCGAACGGTACCTGGCGCTGGGTGAGGCCCTCGGCAAGTCGATAGCAGCGTTCTTCTATTCGATCGATACCGGCATGCCGATGGGTTCAGATGCGGCGAGTAACCGGCACTGAGAGTGTAGCGACCACGATCTTCCACGCATAGTCCAATCCGAGAACCAAAAAGGCGAAACACTCGAAAGACTGTCGCTGCCTGTGATCGATGCGGACCTCAACTCGCGTTTCGTTCCGTATGGCGCGGGTCAAAGCATAACGTTCTGCCCGGGTCAGAGCTGGTGGGGCGAGGCATGCAGTCAACAATGCGAGTGTGGAAAACGCCTTCCGAAGGTTCCGTTGCACTTTCTCCGATCCTCTCGTTGGCCTTACAGAAAACTAGCTGTTGCCGGACCAAAAAAGAACGCGGCCTCGGCGGGAATCAACCGAGATCGCGCTGAGCACGTGGAACCGTATGAAAGGCTCAAATCACGAGACTCACCAGTATGCCAAGCACCAGGAATATCACCGCCACTACAGCCAATACGGCCAAGATGATTCCCAGCGCGGCCTTCAACCCGATTTTGCTGAGAAAGTCGAGGATTCCAATACGAAGAATCGACTTCAACCACTCCAACAGCAGTGCCATCATACGTCGGCGCTCGATATGGTAGAGTTGAACTCAATACGGCGCTGTTGTGGACATTGTTTCGACAACGACGGCAGGGTTAACGAGGATCCCGTTGGCGCATCAAGACTCTGCCCCTCTCCACTTCTCCCTCTTCTGCCACTTCCCCTAACACATATCGTCCCAGGCCACCTTGAACCGATGCCCACAGTTTGGGCATTCCAGCTGTTCTGGGTGCCCGGACAAACGTATGCGGGAACTCGATAGGGGACACACAGCATAAGTGTCGCCGACAAATTCGGGTTTTCCGCGTACCGGGTTAGGGTCGTCTTCTGAGCGAACCACGATGCTGAAGCACTCCGGCCGATGACGTCGGATTCGCAGGTGGTGTCGCGGAATCACCACAAGTCGATGCGTGATATCGAGCACCACCTCTGTCGATGCGGTGTCATCGACCACGGGGTACCAGGCCCCGCGGCGAAGGCTGTAGGCTCCGGGGGGCTCGACCCGTGCCCAGCCGACTGTTTCACTCATCGAAAAGACCCTCCGCTCGTTAACACAGAGTATCAACTGGTGACGTACCGGTTCCCGGCGATTACGAATATTCCACCAAGGGCAACAAGCTGCTGTGATTCTGGACCCAAAAGCATGGCGACATTCATCACATTTGTTTGTCGGCCAAACCAGTGCGCCTTGGGATTTCCAGCTTTTCGCGCCACATTATACGATTCGCAGGTCATTTTGGAAAGACCCAAAAATGCCCCAAATGCTTGCCGCACAGGGGTTTGCAGTCCTTTGGGGTGTAAGGAAACGGAACAGCGGACAGCTGACGCCGCCCAGACCAGAGACGAGGTCACTGCGACGTTCCAATCAGAGTATTCATCAGTACCTGATAAAGAGGCTCGATCTCCAAGACACGAGGAAGTGACAAAATGATCAGTGTGAGACACTGGGCGAGAAGTCCATTGTATGCCGCGGCGCTCGCCGCTGCCTGGTTACCGCCGTTGTCCGCTCAGGTGCGCGAACAGCAACTGACGACTCCGGCTGCGGCTTTTCCTGAGTCGTTCAGTTCCGTTTCCGGCCTACTCGAGCTACCAAGTGGCCGAGTGCTGGTCGCAGATGGTCTAGGGCAGGCGCTCGTTTTGTTGGACATGGCTGCCGGAACGGCCGACACGATCGGGCGGCCCGGTGCAGGGCCAGCTGAGTACCAACAGCCAGACGGTATCTTCCCATTGCCAGGCGATTCGATCTTGCTCGTGGACCTTGGCAACGGACGGTTGACCGCGCTCGGTCCCGACTTCGGATTCGGCGAGACCTGGCCTATTGCGCAAGGCAGCATGGGCATGAGAGGTGGGTCGATGACCATGCGTCTTCCCCGTGCCGTCGATGCCGCGGGCCGCGTTTATATGCAGGGCAGGATGCCTATGGGGCCGGGTCGGCCCATGCCAGATTCGGCCTACATCCTTCGCTGGGATCGCGCTACTGATGTGGTCGACACCCTGGGGCTGGTCAAAGAACAGGACAGGACGATGACCACATCGGGTGGCGCGAACAACCAGAACGTTTCCATAACCCCCGTGCCTATGAGCCCACAAGACGGATGGGCTGTTGCGTCGGACGGGCGAATCGCGGTAGTCAGGTCGGCAAGATACTACGTCGACTGGATCCAGACAGATGGCAGCGTGGTTTCCGGGCAGCCCAACGAATTCCGATCCTCGCGTGTACGCCGCGCAGATAAGGTGGCGTACGTGGAGAGGATGCAGCGGAACTCACTTGGCATGGAGGTGATGAACGTCAACGGCAACATCACCACGGCGTTCAGGCGGGGAATGCGGAGCGGAGACCCGAACGAACCCAATATCGACGGACTCGACTGGCCGGACGCGCTGCCTGCATTTCAAGCCAGCGGCATGTTTGTCACAAAGAATGGTCAGATGTGGGTTGAGCGGTACGTTTCCGCCGGAGAAGCACCGGCGTACGACGTGTTCGATGAGGCTGGGACACTCGTGCGCAGGATGATACTACCTGAAGGACGGTCGGTCATCGGGTTCGGGGATGGCCGTGTCTACATTGCACGAACCGACGAATTCGACCTGCAGTGGTTGGAGATGTACGAACTGCGGTGAGTTGTGAGTCGTGAGTAGTGGGTGGGGGTTATGTGCCTATTCAACGTCTGAGGACATGGGTGACAATAAGTCTACGGACATAGGTAACACTTTTCACTGGTGATTGGGATCATTGGATCCCTCGATTGTGAGTTGGTCTTCCAAAAACAATCCTAGGTATCGGTTTCCGAGATAGATGGCCCACTGTCCATCTTTCAATTCTTCGAGGCCTATTGTTTTCCCAGTCAGGACGCTGCTCACGAAGACGAATTTGTTGTGCCAGCGGATGCATCCGTTGGGGCTGACTCGCCGCCGTTCGAAGTGGGCTGGATAGGTAAACTGCTGCAGTCGTTGTGGTACACGGCGTTCAGAGGGACGGTACAGCTGGGCAGGCGGTACCTGGCCTAGCGCCTCGTGAGGCCGGTTTTCATTGAAATCCCGTCGGTAGCGGTTGAAGCGGCGTTGCTGTGCGGCGCAGCACGATGAGGGAGGCTTTGTCGCCTCATCCTTGAGTGTCTTATGAAACCGCTCATGGCGTCCGTTTTGGTCCGGACGTGCTGGCTCTATGAGTTCAGGGACAATTCCGAGCTGTAACCACCACACAGACAACCGCGATAGGCGAGCCAATCCCGTACTGGCAAACGGACTGCCGTTGTCTGTGCGAATGACTAACGGAAGCCCGTAGGTACGAAACAAACGGCGAAAACTGGCCTCGGTGACCTCGTGGGAGGGATGCAAAAATGCATCACAGGCCAATACGTAACGACTGCGGTCATCGATCACTGTCAGTGGATAGCAGTAGGGACCATCCAGTGTACGAAATTCACCCTTGAAATCAGCTGTCCAGATATCGTTGGGTTCAGTGCTCTTTGTCAGCGGCCGACCAGGATGAGTCTGCTTCCGCCTGCGACGCCCTCGAGGCGCTACTAGACCGCGTCGCCTGAGTATGCCCTGGGCCGTGCTGACAGCCGGAAGCGGCCACTCAAGCTCGCGCTTGGCAAGCTGCCACAAAAGCTTCTTGGCGCTCCAACGCGGACGCCGACGACGCAACGCCACCAGCGCCTCAACTATCGGGTCTGGCACCGCATGCGGGCTGCTGTGAGGACGCCGCGAGCGATCGGCCAAACCCTTGGGGCCCTCAACTTCGTAGCGCTCGATCCACTTGTAGCCGGTCTTGCGGCTAACGCCAAAACGGTCGCAAAGCTCCGTGACTGACCACAAACCACGGGAATAGTCGATTACGAACTGCAGACGCTGGTCCATGAGTGACGCTTCCTTCCACGGCATAGGGCACCTCCTACAGAGGCCCCTAGAATGTGGAAAGTGTTACCCATGTCCCTAGACAATTATGTTACCTATGTTCCCGGTACGTACCCTACTTACTACTCACAACACACCACTTACGATCTAGTACCCTACCGCTCCGCCGTCCATATCCCGGGGATCCGCTGCTCCGATTCGTTCGCCCGTCTCAGGATCGATCATGATGCAGTGCGTTACGCCTTGCCGAGACCTCGTCCGAACGGTGTGTCCGAAGGCTTCGAGTTCCATCTCCAAAGCATCCGTTAGACCGTCTTCTTCGATCCGGACCTCGTCGGGAAGCCATTGGTGGTGAATTCGGTACGCCGCAACCGCGTCCTGGATGGGCATCCCGAAATCTATGACGTTGAGGATCACCTGAAGCACGCTGTTGATGATCGTGCGCCCTCCGGGGCTCCCGACAATGGCCACTAACTCCCCGTTCCTGGCAACGATCGAAGGAGTCATGCTCGAGAGCATTCGTTGTTCCGGGCGCGCCAGGTTCGGTGTCGTGCCGATCAACCCGCGGGTGGCTGTGAACCCGGGCCTCCCGTTGAAGTCGCCCATCTCATTGTTGAGAAGGAACCCGGCTCCGGGAACCACAATCTTGGAACCATAGCCGCTCTCGATCGTGTACGTTACCGACACCGCCATCCCGTTTGCGTCCACAACTGAATAATGAGTGGTCTCATCACTCTCATACGGGAGATTGATGTCATCCGGGTCCGAGGGTGTTGCCCGTAAGGGATTGATGCTTCGCCTCAACCCCTCCGCGTATGTCTTGCTCGTGAGTCGGTCAACCGGGATTGATGAAAAACCCGGGTCTCCTAGAAACTGGGCCCTGTCGCGGTATGCGCGCCGCATGGACTCGGCGAGATGGTGGATATAGGCAGCCGAGTTGTGGCCCATCGACGCGAGGTCGTACGCCTCCAGTATGTTCAGCATCTCCACCAGAATTGTCCCGCCGCTACTAGGCGGCGGCATGCTGATCACTTCGTATCCGCGATACGTGCCGCGGATCGGAGTTCGTTCTTTCGGCTCGTACTTGGCCAAGTCCTCTTCGGTGATCAGCCCGCCACCCCTCTCCATCTCTGCTACCAGCATTCTTGCGGTTTCGCCCTTGTAGAATCCGTCTCTGCCCTCGCGCATGATCCTCTCGAGCGTACGCGCGAGGTCGGGCTGTTGAAAGAGCTCGCCGGATTCGTAGGGCACGCCGTTCTTCGAGTACGCCGCAACGCTGGCGGGGTAGGGAGCGAAATCGTCGAGAACGCCCTCCATGGAACGCGCGAGCCCCGGCGTCAGGGCGAAGCCGTCCCGCGCTAGAGCCACTGATGGTTCCACCAGCTGGCTCCATTCCAGGCTCCCGTATTTCGCGTGCGCCAACGCAAATCCAGCCACGGTTCCTGGAACCCCGACAGAGAGATAGCTGTCGTGATGGATATCTGAGGAGTACTCGCCACTATCGTTGAGGAACATCTCGGGTGAAGCTGCCAACGGAGCCTTTTCCCGGAAATCGAGCGCCGTGACATTGCCGTCCGGGAACCGTATCACAAAGAACCCGCCGCCACCGATGTTTCCCGCGGCGGGGTGAGTGACGGCTAATGCAAATCCCGTGGCAATGGCTGCATCTATGGCATTGCCGCCTGCCTTGAGGATTTCGACACCGGCTTGACTGGCCAACTCCTTGGCAGAGACTACCATGCCATTTGGAGCTATGGTCGTTGATTGAGGCGCAGATACGACTATTGTTGTGTCGAGTTCACGATCATTTTGCCATACGCTTGTCAGAGGTCCCGAACCAATGAGAAAGACCGCCGCAAAGAGCGGAAGCGTACTGGCGCGCGTGTGCCACGCGTTTTGTTTGTTTCGTTCTGTCATGGTTGTATGCTCGGTGGGTGAATGCAATGTGAAACTAATGAGTACGACACACGCAGGTAAGACCGGACCTTGTCTTGACGGCACTCATCTTGCGTCTTAGTTATGGTGATCCGCGCGATATGCTAACTTCACACTGAAAGTCTGAGCAAACTCGCGTTCGTCGCAACAAGGATTTTAGGGATGACAGACAAGAGAAATCGCCGTCGTGAAGCGCGGCGGCAGATTCATGACAGGCGAGGAGGAAGCATCCGCAGCGGCGATCGGAGGGGAAAAAGCGCCACTGTGGACATGGAACGTCGCTCCGGAATCGACCGTCGCCAAGGTGAGCGTAGATGTGTGGCCGAACGCAGGTCTGGGTTGGACAGGCGGCGGAAACTCCTCTAATCTCCTCGTGGGAGCCCGTCTCTATCCCTCTGACGGGCCAGTACTCTCTCCATGAAGTCCACTCGCTCGACAACCTCGCCCATCTCGGCTCTCATATGGTCGATCTCGTCCAGCAGCATTTCGACACGCTCGTCGGAGAGTTGCTCGGTCGATCGCGGTGTATCCGATTCTACCCAGTTCACCAGGCGCCGCCCGTCGGCATCCCTAAAGGAACCGCTGGCGACCATAATTACATCGTAGAGGTACCAAATCCCAAATCCACCGAACGTGAAGAGCTGACAGAGTCCCGATCCGACTTTCCCCACGTAGAACCGATGGCACCCAAATACGCCGAGCACGCTCGACAATGCGAGTGCAACGCCTCGGGAACGGTCTGACACCTCAGGCGGACCCATAAGAACTCCTCAGTCGTGGATTGATGAACACACAGAATATTGCCATCCAAGCCCGCGCGCCAGCCGTTGTACGCGTGGGAACAACCAAGGCCCGGCGGGTTTTCACCGCACTAAAGTTGCTTCGTCTTGGGAGCCAGGAACGAGGTTCCCACCAGACGCACGTGCGTAGGCGAGGAACAAGAATGCACTCATTGAATAACTACGTATGCCGCCTTCCACGCGATTCGATCGTAGGAAAGCGTTGTTCACAGAACTTCCTATCGACGTCCCGCGGCCACGAAACTTCCGCCAGTATCTTCGTGAATGATCGATGTCGCGTTGCACCCCCGGCAGACGGCGACGGGCCATCTGCAATGCAGCTAGCGCGTCTATTCGTGCCAGTTCCGAAACCATCTGACGGTTGGCAAAACGATACGCTGAATACCGTGCTAGTACATCGTCGGAGTGGACCGCAGCCAGGTATCCCCAGAAATTCGCTTCAGATTCCCGTGCCACCCCTCGTTGATGTGCCATCTCGTGCGCTAGGGTTTTTGGGAAGTCAATCGCTGGTATGCCCGCACGAACGTTTCCTTCGCCAGTGAAAGGAAAATAGAACCCGGCGATGCCGAACCATTCGTAAAATCCGGTCAGGAATGGCGTCTTGACGCCGCCGAACAAATTGGGGAAGGCTGGCATTCCCAGCTGCTCCCTCGCGCTCCGCCATCCCGTTTCGAGAGCCCTCTCGAGCCCGTCGAGATCGTCTGGCAAGGTGGTTGGGCTACCAGCATCGGCGGTGCCGTGCAGGCTGAGGTACGCGGCGTTGGTGGCAACGGCTGTCTCCACGACTAGCTCGGTGAGTTCTTCAACTCCAACTTCGCTCAGGGAACGCCAACCCAGCCGCTGGGACAGTGGCGGTAGGGCGTAGTTGAATCCCCACAGAACATAGAAGAGACCAACAAGCACTCCGCAGTCACGGGCCAGTCGAAGTGCGCCTGACGCCATCGCGTTTTTGATTTGACGGTGGCGATGCCTAACGTCGCGGATTGCCAAAGCGGCCTCGACCGAGTACCACAGCGCAACACCGAGTAGGAGGACCTCGCCAAGTGCAAATGGAAGAACACCGGTGATTGTGGAGAGCACTATCGAGATGAAAGGTGCCACCGTGTTTCCATAGACTGACTCGGCCAACCACGGTAGCCATTTCAGAATCAAGAACAGTAGGTAGCTTGCCGGCGCGATCGCGAACAGGAGAAGTCGGCGACGGGCGCGAAGAGGTCGATTCCGCGGGAAACTGTTTTCATTCGGGATTGACTTCATTCTCGATTGGCTTGAATGCGGCTCGAACGACACTGGTCGTTCGATTTCACGTTTTAAGGACATTTCGACAGTTGACTCAGCGCAGAAGCTACTTGAGGCTTCACGGCCGACGCAACCTCATGAACACCTGTAATCGTCAAC
>JBDHHK010000175.1:0-9464 GCA_039589395.1 Gemmatimonadota bacterium | reverse complement strand
GTACCAGTACTGGATCAACGAACTGGGGGTGGCCCTGTTGGAACCCAACGTGCGCGGCTCAACCGGCTACGGCACGACGTACGTTCAGCTCGATGACGGCGTCAACCGCGAAAGGTCGGTGCACGACATCGGCGCGCTGCTGGACTGGATCGAAGATCAGCCGGAGTTGGACAAAGACCGGGTAGCTGTCTACGGAGGTTCCTACGGGGGCTTTGTGGCCCTAGCCTCCATGACCCACTACAACGACCGATTGAAAGCCGGGGTCGAGATGGCGGGCATCAGCAATTTCGTCACCTTCTTGGAGAACACGCAAGAATACCGACGTGATTCGCGGCGGGCGGAGTACGGCGACAAGCGTGACCCGCAGATCCGGGACTACCTCATCAGCATCTCACCGGTCACCAACGCCCACAAGATCACCAAGCCGATGTTCATCGCCCAGGGCCAGAACGATCCCCGAGTGCCAGCCAGCGAGTCGGAGCAGATCGTGGCGATAATCCGTGAGAACGGAGGCCAGGTGTGGTACATGCTGGCCAAAGACGAGGGACACGGTTTTCGGAAGAGGTCCAACAGCTCTTTCTACCGACATGCCGTTGTGCTGTTCTGGGAGCATTATCTCTTGAACTAGAGCTGCCCGGGTCAGCGGCCTGCCTTAAGCCAGCCGTGTCTCACGAACGCACTGGCACCCGATCCAAGCGACGCCCAGCCCGACGGCGAACAGGATGGCGAGCGACGCCACGGCGATGAGCAGTTCAGCCCCAGCGGCCCAAGGGCCTGTCCGAAGCTGTCGTAGATGCCTTTGACATCATCGAACGGAGCCGCAACGGATTCCAACGCCATGTTCCCGAAGTTGTCCCTGAGATACTTGTTCGCACCGTTGTCCAGCAGGGCCCTGCCGATCTCCGTACGGCAAAGGAACGCGGCGGTGTGCAGCGCCGTTCCTCCATCGTTGTTGGTGATGTTCAGATCAGCGCCGGCCTCAATCAACGCCTTGGCCACTGCGGTCCAGTCAAATGCTGCTGCGACAATCAGGGGAGTGGACTACTTCCTTCCAAGAGAGGGAGCCCAAACCTCTTCCGACTGGCTAACGACGCTGCGCCTAGGACGCCGCGTAGAGGTCGGTGGATAGATATTTCATTCCGGAATCGCATAAGATCGTAAGGACAGCCCGATCTCCTCCAAGCTCCTCTGCTTCGCGTAGAGCCGCAACGACATTGGCCCCAGAAGATGTGCCCACGAACACAGCCTCTTCGCGCGCGAGGCGACGACTCATTTCCATCGCCTCATCCGTCGTGACGTGAGCGATGTCTTCTGCGATATCGCCCTGCCACAGCGGTGGAACGAAACCCGCGCCGATGCCCTCAATTCGATGCGCGCCCGGCTCGCCACCGGACAGGACAGGCGACTCTGCAGGCTCGACGGCCACAACCCTCAGCCCCGGATTATGCACCCGCAGCACCTCCGCGACACCGACGATTGAGTGAGCGGTGCCGACCGAATGCACAAACGCATCGATGCGCCCATCGGACTGCTTCCAGGCCTCTTCCGCTAGTGGTCTATAGCCCGCGATCGCGTCCACATTATTGAACTGATCCGCGAAGAAGGCACCGGGAGCTGAACTCAAGTCGGCTGCCCGGCCAATCATCTCTTCGATTAGGCGTCTTGTGATTCGCCCGCTGTCACTTGGGACCTCCACCACCTTCGCTCCGAGCGCGCGCATATGGTCTCGCTTCTCTCGGCTGAACGCGTCAGAGGTAACCAAGGCGGTATTGAAGCCGTATGCAGCGCAGACGAAGGCCAGAGAGGTACCTGTACTCCCTCCCGTGTATTCCACCAAAGTCCCGCCCGCAACCAGTCTTCCAGACTCGACTGCTTTGTCTACAACAGATATAGCCATGCGGTCCTTCATGCTTCCGGTCGGATTCTGTGATTCGAGCTTCGCAAATACGCGCGCGTGCCCACCGGGCACGACCCTGCGCAACTCGATCAAAGGCGTGTCCCCAATACACTCGATCACCGTCGGACCCTCGCTAGGTCTTGGATTCCTTGCCGCAGGCTAACGTCACCCTGTCAGCGGCGCTTATGACCAGTGCAATCTGACTCTGCGCGGGGACGACACTACTCGATGCTCAACGCAACCCGATCCAGGCTGTTCTGATAGAGGACTAAGGAAACCAACTGGCGCTCGCCTTGGTCCGACGTACCGACCACTAAGCCAGGGCTGAGCCGATAGTCGTCGACGCGTTCAGCGAGCAGTTGACGAATGGCGTCGGCAGACGGAACGGCTGGGCGGGATTCGAAATCGGCCACTTCTTACTCCGGTGAAGTAATCCAACCAGCGCAGACGCCTGCGCTATCTAGCGTCCCCTCGTCGGCTACGATCGCAAGAATAGTACAAGCTCTTCGTTACGCCGTGGATACGGCTTGCCGGCTCGCGCAAAGCCCAGAGCGAGAAGGATCCTGATCATGGAGATGTTGTTCGGACGAGTCGTGGCAAAAACACAGGACGTAGGCGCCCGCGCCAAGAGTAGCTGGCAAAGACTCTCGGCGATCCGGTTCCCTCGGTAGATAGGAACGACGAAGACCCAGCCAAGTTCGAGTTTGTAATCAGCAGGGCTGACGCGTGCGTCCGCCTTCTTGAAGACGTCGTCCCGATACCCTTCGTTGGGCGCCTTTAAGGCGGCGACCGCCGCGAGCGTGTCACTTGTCGCGTAATAGAAAGCAAGCCATTTCGCATCACGAATGCGGCCATGCAAGCCGTCATCGGAGCCATCAAAGCCTTGGCGAACAAGACGCGCAAACTCTCGGCGCTCCCTCTCAGTGCAGGCGATCGGCTCCTTGAAATGTGCGGTACCGTTCAATTGACCCCCCGCCGCCTAACGTCCCTGCCATCACCGGCGGGCAAGTGACGCGGCCGTTGCCTTGCAAGGGCCGCGACACCTGGCCGTCAGTTGAATGGCGTTGTCTTGCGTTTCATAGTTCAGCTACAGGGTTTCGGCGGAAGCTTGCTCACGTCAGGCTTGTAATACCGGACCACAAAGTAATAGGGTTCACCGGCATTTACCGGCATCCAGTAGGTACCATCTTGGGGGTCCTCAACACTGAATGTAACGGTGATATTACCATTTGCATCCGGTTCGGTATTGTATGCGTTGTACAGGTCGTTTTTACCGGGGATGGTATTTCGTGTGAGCGCACTGTAACGAGTAACCGACCAGAATAACTCCACCCCTTCTGGTATGTAGGGGAAGACAAATACTTCAGTTTTATCTCCGTTCAAAACTTCGTCGTCGCAGTTTGTGAAGTAGGGCGCGTAATAGGCGTGATGAATGGGAAAGCCGAGATGACCGACCATGGCGGCCGCACGATATTCAGGGTCGTTGCTGTAAGGCTCCTCGCTGTCAATCGGGCCGAACATGCCGGTGTTACCGGTAACACTGAACTTAGGAGCTACAAGACCGATGTACTCACTAACCCGTTGGTAGTCCTCTTGGTCAAAGTCTACTGCGGATGTGAGATAATCAAGATTCTGCAGATACACATCGTGCGTATCGAGGGTGAACTGAACTGGGTTCTCAATAGTTAGTGCTGCATTGCTGCTTGCAGCGGTAAGTTTGATGCTCTGCTGGATTGGAGGAATATTCTCCTTGTCCGCTGCATTCTTCACCTGTACACGGACGAAGAGATGAGGGTAATCGCCAGGGCACTCGATCACTGTTGACCCTTCAGGTGCTTCCACGTCCTTTCCCTTACGGACAAAGACGTATGTGCCGACGGGGTGGATCTCATCATAGATGGTGTAGTGTTCCTGGTCCGCAATCTGGATCGAGAAATAGCGGTCTTCTTCAACTTCGGGAAGCTCGACCACTACGGGGCCTGCCGACAGGTCAATAATCGCCTTTGTGTATAGATGATCTAATGCGGGGGTAACGACAGGATCGGTGCCTTCGGTTGGCAGTTCCGTGGTGTGAAGCAATCTATTCGTTCCACCTGCCTGTATTGCGGTGGTCACCATATAGACTGCGTGATGGTACACTTTAAACGCCACCAGATCTACATCACTGGGCCGTTCCGGCGTGCCCGTGCTCTCTACTGCCGGCTGAGTCTCGGCCGCTTCCTCGGCAGGTTGTTCACCGCAAGCGATCAATCCCGAAATGACGACTACGGCAATTGTTAGTCCGAACAGCTTCCTCATGATATCGCCCTCCAAAATGATGCTGGTTGATTCTGAGACGCCCGAAGGAATCATCTCAGAATCTGCAATGAAAGCCACTGTGTGCAAGACACTGATCGACAGGAAGAATTCCTTGACACATAACGATTTGGGGTTCTACTGCCGGACCGCGATAACACTCCGCGCAGGCAGAGCGCGACCACTCGAGTTGCATCCGGACAGTAGTAAACCCTTGTTATAGAGCGGCCCCGCGATGCCCATCATCCACCACCTTCTCCACGATGGCCGGCGTCGAGTTCTGGCGCACTCGCTGGCAATCCCGTCAATTGCATGTTCAAGGCGACCGATGTGCACGGGCATCTCGGAGTACTGTCCAGCGACATCTTAGGAAGGCGAACAGACAATGGCAAAGTTACGAAAGCTCGGAGTGCTCTTCTCCGCTAAACTGCAAGCCATTCAGATGGCATTCGTAGGCTTAATCGCTGGGATACTATATGCATTTGGTGGAGCCATTTATGAGCTACTCACAGGTACACTGAATTCAGGTACAGCACTTGCGTTTTTGGCACTCATAGGTATGCCAATCATCTTTGCAATATTCGGATTTATGGCTGGAGCTATCGGAGCTGTTCTATATAATCTCGTCGCAAGATGGTTCGGTGGAATAGAAATGGATTTTGAACAATAAGTGTAACGGCCGAATCAATGACATTGAATCTTCGGCCTTACTGCGACTGGTCGCGACTGCAGCAAGTCCTTGTTAGACAGCGCACTTACAAGTCGGCACCTCCAGCGCGTACGCTACTCGCCCTGTGGGCTCAGTTGAATGCACTGAACTCGACCAGATGCAGTCCTGGATTCGCGCTATTGTAAAGCAGGTTGATTCCTAGATACTGGACCTCGGCGGGGTCGATCCGGTGTGAGTAGCCGTCAATGGTGGCCGGCACTTCATTCCGACTGAAGTCGACAAGTCGGTTCCATTGTTCTCCATCCAGCGAGCCGTCGACCGTGTATTGGTAGAATCGATAGCCGTCCCAAAAGTTGTGAACCTGAATCCGACTCACTACCTCGGGAGCCTCGAGGTCAACGGTGACCCATACGTCGTCACCGACATGCCCCCCACTGTTCCCAAAGAGTGACCCGGCCGTTGGTCGCGAGTTTCGCCAGCCTGAACCACAGCGCGGCGTGACCGTCAGCTAACAAACCATTGTCATACGGTATTTCGCCCAGAACTCGGATCCAGGTCCCTCGCATTCCTCCATCCACGCTTTTCGATCTCGCGGAAGTTCTCGCGACCCGCCAGCCACTCAAGAAAGGGAAGCACGTCGAGTAGCTCCCGATCACCCGGCTGACCTTCAAACGCTCGAAGACGAAGGTGGTTTCCGAAATGGCCCCGCACCTTCTCTGGACTGTCATCGATGATCAGTACACGGGCGAGGTCGAACTTAATCCGCTTTACCTTCTGCAAGTTCTTGGCGAAGTAGTATTCGCGAGTCTCGTTATCGAGTCGTTGGGTACAACGTGAACGAGCCCAGACAAACCGCAGCTCCGGCGAGTCGCCAAATACCTCTTTTGCCACGCGATTCGCGTAAGAATCCCCGGAGGATGACCACACTGCCAAGTCATAGCACTTTCGCACTGCCTGAAGAAATGTGTCTAGGTGCGGCCGCTTCGTCACAAAATACTCAAACGCCTTGAAATCGAATCCACTGGGTGGCTGTTCCTCCGTGGCCCAGACAATTGTCTCGTCAAGGTCCAAGATTAGGAGGGGTCGCTCCACACCTTCCCCATGTCCGTATAAGGTCCCTGCGTCCTAGCTGCGGGCGCCCGTCTGCCGGGCGTGCCCCATCGGCTGGATCTGCTCCTATGTAACAGAGCGCTCGTACCAACGCCACCCACCGCGCCCGTCAGCTCCTAACGCGTGTTGGGCGTCCAGGATCGCAAGAATCTCGGACCGCGCCTCAAGATACCTATCCTTGTCGCGTTCGAGGTTCAGTTGTCCATCTTGATCTTGGCGAGGGCTACAAGGACTTCTGTCTCCTTCTTTGATCGAATCTCGAAACGGATGACACGCCCCTCGGTGTACCTGGTGGCGTGCTCGACCATGTCGACGACCTCCGGAGCGAGTTCTGACTCCCGAAGGGCTGCGACCGCCTTCTCCCCCAGGATGATGGCAGCGATGAAGTGCTTTGATCGAGGGCCAAGATGGAGGATGGTGCGTTTCTTGAGCTTCAGACGGAGTGACCAGCCATGGCTCTTTGCCGGAACCGCCCAGTCCTCCGTAACCTGTCCGAAGTGCTCGGAAATTCGATTCCTTAGCGCATCCCAGGCAGCGGCGCTGCGGCCAAGAACTTGCCGGATATCTGCTGGCTCAGGCGGATGGGGGAAGTCGACGAACGGGTTCCGCGAGGGGGATGGCTCTCGTGACTTGGATTTGGCGGGCAATGGTCACCTCGAGTCGTGTTTCAGGACGCCTAGCGGCTTGCGATTCTGCTGCGCGACCAAGATGCCGACCGAGCGCGGCACGCGCGAGGCACCCAGGTCTTTCGCGACGGCAACAATCGCTTGTTGGGTGGACGTGAGTGGTCCAATCACCGCTCACCGCGCAGGACCGAATAGCGCGCTTCTGCGATCACGCCGTCGTCGCTCAGGAGCGGCGCGAGCTCGGGGTCGCGCAGGACGTCCGCCAGGTCTCTTCTGGCTCCGTCGATGAGGATACCGCGATCTACGAGGCGGATGCCGTGACTGAAGGCGACCCGACTGTCCCTGAGGGCGGTGGAGAGGTGCTGGATCGGTTGACCATCGGGGCGATGCCACCCGTATATGGCAACCTTCCCCGGATTCGCGGACAGCGTTGTTGAAAGGACGACGTCCAACTTGTGTCCGGCAACAAAGACGCCTGGACGCACACCATGCAGCCACCGCTGAGCCCGCACCAGTCGGTCGTGGCGCTCGAAGTACTGCACCGTCGTCATGAATTCGTCTGGCGTGATCCGTATCGGGGCAAGCCGGAAACGCGCCGACGCCCAGACGGCATCGACCATCCGGGGTGTAGGGAGGGAGCCGCCGACGAGGTCAGCGATGCGCTGCGCCATCTGGGGAGACAGTGGGACGAGAAAAAAGTCGCTGTCGGAGCCTACGGCCAGATAGTCGGGCGTGACCCAGAACGTCACTCGGTGCTTGCGGCCGTCGACCTCACGCGTGATCTCGACCCGCCTGAGCTGCCGTAACCACGTGGGCACGTTCCCCTGGGAAATCTCGGTGTAGATCCGCTCTTCTCGGGCCTCGAGGTCGAGGGCGCGAATGTCCCGGGCTACCTCGGCGCCACCCGGGGCATCGCTCGGACGGTGAGGAAGGTCGAGTACCGGCGCGCGTGCGCCCGGGTCGCAGGCCAGGCAGAGAAGCACCGCCCACCATGACGCGCGTCTAACTTTACCAGACCTCTTCCTCGGCGCCACAGACTCGCCGCCCGGGCACCACGCTGCAACTCGTAGATCGCAATGACGTGAGTGCCTCGGTGCTGTGGCCATAACTCTGAGTCCGCGCGTGAGGAAGTCCACCTAACGGCTCTTCGTTTCAGCGGCGCCGTGAGGAACTAGCGGCGTCGCGGGAACATCAATACAGAAGAGTCCACCCCGATGCATAGCGCGCCCGCTGCAAACGCTTGTTAGCTCGCGCCCCCGTCGGGCTCCTGGCTACCCCGAGCTTCGTCATCCTATCGGGCAGCCAAGTGCCAATAGAGTCTCTGTGTGATCCCTCAAATGTCCCAACGACAAGCAGTCCATTCATGAGAACGTTCACCATCGCGGGCCATCGCTCTTGCCGCAGAAGAGGAGCCAGCCTCAGACTCAACAGACTCAGACCCGCAAAGACGACATAAGCAAGAGTGAGAGCAAGAGCCCACTGCCTTGTCAGTACAAAGGCAGCCAAATCGTGAAGTACACCTGTGACTGTAAACACCGTGAACGTCGCAAACGCCCGATTGCGATTGCCCCCAAGTACCCTGTAGAATCGGAACAGTGGATAACCTATCGGGGGATTCCAGATTCGCCAGAATCGATGAAATCCAGGTTGTGCCCAACTGTCGAGCAAAGAGCGCTTCACTACTGACCAGCCTCTGAATGGAGGTACGTAGCCCCTGCGTGCACAGTACTGCGCGTAGGTCAAGTCTCCCATCCACGGTTCCTCGATCTCATCTTCATCTCTGTCGGCCTAACGGCTCGCATCAGCAGCTGGCACGCACATGCCGCAGGCGCAGCCAGCAAGCATGCGTCGTGACAGTCGGCTGAATGCGTTTGTTAGGTGGCGCGTAACCCGCCCTGCCCGATTCGTCCTTCCCAGCACCTACACCAGTGCGATCCCGACCGCAACACCCACTCCATAGAATAGGTGGTTGGCCAGGCTGGAAAGAACAAGCCGAATGCCTTCGGGAGACCGCCTTCCAAACACTCCCAACCCCATGGAAGGTAAGACGAAGAAGTAGGCGGCTACCGTCGTCACAACGCCATAGGCAATCGCCCATACCGGAGATGTAGGCCCTCCGACCAGGAGATTCCAACCGAGCACGTACGGGAGTGCGAGGACCACACCGATGGTGTAGTGCGTGACATAGCCGTAGAGCATCTCGTTTGCGACCTGCTCCACCTCGCTTGGATGCCCATAGCGGAAGCGCCCGCGTGTCCAACCCACGGCCATCCTACCAATCATCCCCACGTCGATTTTCGAGATCACCCCAGTTCGGGCACAGAGAAGGTTCAACAAATCCATCATCAACGTCCCCAACACCCCGGCTACCACTCCCGTTACGACGAGATCCATCGTCCCTCCAATGCGCGCATAAGAGGTATCAAGCTACCCAGATTGGTCGGCCCACCTTTACTCCTGAGGTCCGTAGTGAAGTCAGAAAGACTCAGGGCCGCCTAACGACTCTGCGCATTAAGCTGCGTGCGCCAACTCACCAACTGAATGAAACGTTCGGCCATCCGTGAAACTTCCATGCATACAGGTGAACTGTTGCCCCCGCGCATGCCAGCTTCATGCGCCTGTTGGGCGGCCCGTGGTTTCATCAGCTATATCCATCTTGCCACCTCGATTGAGCACCGGAGAGTCATTCTTGTTGAACGGGCTTCTACTCTTGCTGCTTTCGCTCATGGAGTCGGATGATTTCTTCTCGCAGGTCTTCGGCATTGTCTAAGAGTTGGTACGGGCGATAGACCTTGCCGTCCAAGAACACACCGCCGACATATCCCAAGTGTATTATCCTATTGCAGCAAGGAGGCTCTACTTCAGT
>JBDHHK010000174.1:0-9472 GCA_039589395.1 Gemmatimonadota bacterium | reverse complement strand
GGCGGTAGCCCTCGACCCAGAGCTTCTCTGTCGCGTCAATAATCAATCGCCTCCCGAACGCCGGAACCAACTCCGCCGTTGGCGCTGCATCAAACAGCTCGCGTGCTCGCTTCATATTTTGCGGAATGGCAATGCGGGCGAGGCGCGTTTCCCGGAGGGCTGCTACCAGGTCATCAGTGACCGGCCGTCGTACAAACGGGCGCTCGAAACGGCGAGCGTGAATTCCTCTGAGATCGTGCTGGTCAATCAAAAAGGCATCGCCGAAGCCATTCCAATAATACTCTCCTTCGACGAGAAACGCCGCACGCTTGCCGAAGTGAGGTCTACCGTACGCGCCGTCGCGACGCCGCACGTAGTCAGCATCTGGAAACCTGCCGATGGTGCTGATGGACCAAGAAAGGTCCTCGTTGGGCCTCCGTAGTGCGACGACCACCTATCGACACTATTCGGTCCAAGCCTCCGGGGCAAGCTCAGAGATTCGTTCACAACGTGTGAGAACCTGAACGTAGGGGGTTCCTTCCTCATGATCTGCATCTTGCCGTCCTGGACGGATCTCGACGCCAATGGCACGCTTCCCGAGTCTGTCGGCAAGTGCTCCTTCGGGCCAGCGGAGGGATCCCGCTGCAATGTCGTATAGTGACGATTGCTTGGCGTATTCCTTAATATAGGAACCTTGGAGCGCTGACCAGGCGGCGCCACAAAGCCCGCATCTCGGCGCTGCGGGCGGAACAGCGCCGGGAGATCGAGCAGATCCAGCTTCAGGTTCGGGGTTACGATAAGGCCCTCAAGGCTGTTTCAAAGAGCGACGGGCAGGGGGAGGGGACACACACGCGCTCTAGATCCATTTGGCACACAGCCTTAGTGCAAGTGGCATGCCCGGATAGCAGCCGGTGCCTCTCCTGACCTATCAATGGCTCATCCAGAGCGATCGTCGAAAAGAGATCATTCGCGATTTCAACCAGCCTCTAACAGCGACGCAAATCGCTCGACGCGTGGGGATCTCCCTTGACCGAGTTCTTCACCTGCTCTGGGCATTGACCCTCTACCGTGTCCTTTATTGCCTCAACAAAGACACGCGGCACAATCGACTGTACTGGCTTACCGAACTGGGCAGGGCCTGCCAGAGACGGCTACGAGAGACCCTGGGACTGCAGCCACTCACCCACCGCTTTCCAGATATTCCATGGGATCTCTACAGCTCGGTCTGTTACAGCCATCGCACCGCCGTTATCATGGCAATTCGGACACCGACCCAGGCGGCAACCATCAAACGCATCGCCCGCCTCAAGAATCCAGATCTGCGAATGAGCGCGAACAACGCAAGGGACGTGTTGTGGCGGTATCTGAAGCAGGGCATCGTGACCAGCGTCAGGCCCAAAAAGCGGTAAGAGGGAAACGAATAAGGAGACCCTCAACCTCGCCATCATTATCGGGCCTCGATGCAGCACGCTCCTCAATGACCTTTCGGTCGAGAAACACACCTCTCCCCCACCGCTGGCGGCGGTAGAAATCCACCGCCGTGAGGGACACAACGGGAACCTGGCAGGTGATGGTCGTCGGGTCCAGTTCAACAGCGATAGATTCGACAGAAAACACCACCTCAATTGGGTGGCGAATCCGTAACTCGGAGGGTCCAAAGACCGCTGGCGCGTGACCTTTGCGCCGCGACGTCAAACAACAGGTTCCGGGTTCCGGCGCTGTAACGAGAACCTCCCCGAGTCATCGGAGCGAGTCACCGTCACCGAAGCTCCCACAGCCAGCACCAGCGTCACCCCTATCCCGGAAACCCATCAGTCGGTCTCCGATGGCGGGACATTGTCACCCGCCGCTAACAACAGATGACCGCACGTGAAGAAATTGTCACGTGTCACAGCGTAACTTCCCATGCATCGCATGCATCTATACGATTGCCAGTTGGCTGATCTACTTCTCACTCTGATCGAGGCGACGTGCCATCCGGGAATGATAGCCACACCGCTGCAACCGGTGACCATTGGCTCGCCTGGGACGGAGTGTCACATTACTAGGAACATGATGATATGGCTCCTATGAGTAAGCAGAGCGCTTTATTGATTGCCGCGAGGGCGCGTGAGTTAACCGCTCCCAAGGTCACATTCTATTATCACCGTTTGGAACGTGTGCGTGAGTACGTAGAGAACAATCTGCAAGAACAGATCTCATTGAGTGATGTCGCATCGGTTGCCTGCCTCGACAGGAGTTACTTCTCATCGTATTTCCGAAGCAAGGTCGGCGTCAGCTTCAGCGTTTGGCTGCGGACTATGCGAGTCCTGGCAGCCATAGATCTCTTTTCCATCGAGGATCTCACAATTACCGAAACTGTACTACGAACGGGTTTCGGGAGTACTCGCACACTTGAGCGCGCCTTCAGGTCCGTCACTGGACATCCTCCCCGGTGCTTCAAGAATGCCCTCAAGCCCGAAGTTCACGACGCGCGCACTCCATTCGCGGCTCCCCGCAGTCACTGAGCTGACTGGCTGGATGCCCGAGGCGGCCGCTCCTTTGCTACTGCCGTGTCCGGTCTTGGTCAGAGGGCTAACCAACTCACGCGCGAATGGATTGTTGCAATGGGAATTCCTTTTGACTTTGCGTGAGTATCGGGCACGCCAGCGGAAGTGTCCGGCACTTCGGCTGCGGTGCAGGACGTCCCCTGGGCGACGTCAAAGACCCAGTATGCGCAGAATGCGTACCGCGGGGGTCGGGCACCTTGACCCACTCGGACACCGCAACGGGCTCCGCTGGCGGATGGTGATGCCGCGGGTGACCTTTGTCCCATACAGTAAGCACTCGATCCAACTCGTTTGTGAGCGGTGGGGCCGGACGATGGTCCAATTCAATTCGTTCGCGCGAATCGGTTCTTCATGGCGCTCTTTCAGCACGAACCGACCGTAAACGCTCGTCTGGCGAAGTTGTGGCGAAGGACAGATGTACCCTCTGACTAACGCAGTCCAGGTTTCACAAGTTCGTACGCCCTGACGTACTCCACGTCCATTTCATCCTTCATTACACCTATTATCACATCATCACCGATGTTCAGAATATTCAACGACTCCGGTGTCTGTACCATGCCCATCCACTGACCGTCGGGTGCGAAGACGTCCCATTCCGTAGCTTGCTTGAAGGAGTAGTGGTAGCGGGCTACCCAAACTTGTCCCGTGGGGTCAACCAGGATATCGGAGATCGCTGGAAGTTCCGGGGCATATTCGGCTTCGTCGAAGAACCGCCTGATCGTCTCTTCGTCGAACCCGTCCGGCTCCGCCGCCAGGAACTGGGTCCGGAACTCCCGGATGAGCGTGGGCGTTGCGCGCACTGGATTCTTCAACAACCGTATGACGCGCAGCAACCCATCTGCTGGCGTATGCTGCTCGATCTCGTAGGCCCCTCCCTCAGACCAGTAGATTCTATCTGAGCCGGCAGCCAGCATTCCTTGGGGCGTAAAATGCCGGAGCACATCGTAACCTCCATCACCGAAGAACTGCGTCCGAACGGCAAAGGTCCCAAGTGTATCGAAATCCGCGCCGTCAGCGGACATCAGAATGACATGGCTCAAGTGGGATTGGGGCCCGGGGGGGCCGGATCGTCGCAATAGTCGACCCGGACTGCTGAGCACAAACGATCCATCTGAGAGGGCCGCCCGAACCCAATAGTTCCCCGACAGGAACGTCGGCACGGTGCGAACGAATGTACTGCTTCCGCTGAACACACTCACGCGGGCAAGGTGAAAGTCGTGTCCGAACACCGAATCGCCCCGATATGGTCCAACGGCTCCAACGGCTCTGAACTCGCCTGGTCCCTCACCCTCTCCTCCAACACTTCCAAGAAACTGCCCTTCGGCAGAGTAGTAGCGGATCTCCCGGGTCCCATCGTTGGCCACCAGGATGGTCCCGTCTGGAAGGCGGCTGACGCTGCGAACATCGAACAGTTGGTATTCAGCCGCTCCGTCGGCCACACCAATGTTGACAGACCATGAGTCCTCCACATGCCAACGGTCGAGGTCGCTCCATGCAGGACGATGATTCTCGACGATTTCAACACCGCCACTGTCGCGTACGATGACCGCTTGCTGATCCATCTTTGCACCGGTACAGGCAGCGAAGGCGAGTGCTACTGATCCACGGAAAATGGGCTTGGTCATTGGCCAGGCTTGATGAGGTCGAACAGATGGACCCGCTCCACGTCGAGCGAGTCACGCCACAGTCCCAGTAAGAAATCGGTGCCGATGTGGAGGGGTTCGATCACCTGAAGGGCCTCAACGGTTCCGAGCCATACTCCTACCGAATCGAATACGCTCCAACGCCGTTGTTCCTCCCACGGCCGGGCATAATCCAGGACCCAGGTGTTGCCTCCATCATCTACAAGCAACGGCACCGTCCGCGGCGAGTATACCCATCCATAGGCCGGCATGATCCTAGACATTACTACGTCAGCAAAACGCTGACGGTATTGTGGAGCACGCGCTGAATTCGGGCCCCTGTTGAACAACTGCTCTGCGAAAACGTCGAGATCGCGGCTCTCGACCTTGAGGGGATTGTGCTTCTTGCGTACCGTCAGCTCGAGAATCCCGTCCCACGAATACCTGCGAAACTCGTAGCCATCGTTTGTCGCCACAGTATAGTGCTCTCCCTCCGGGACAACCCATGTCGAACGCGCGAACGGGAGCCGCGGGTAACTCGCCGTACGACCTGTCATTTGGACAAACAGTTCGCGCCCCCGGCACGGTCCAAGTGCCCAGGGTTGTGCATCAGCACCAAAATACCGCACGCATTCGTGCACGGGCCAATGCAAGCCGCCGGGTGCGTCGTCGGATTCAACGAGCTGCACTAGGGCGGACCCATCGCGGAATACCCCAACGACCGCAGGCCACACACTCGGATCAAGTGACTCCACGGTGATCGAGCGAGCGTATGATCCTCGGTTATCGAAGACGTCGATATGCGGATGGTCGTATGCGAAAATCGAGTCCCCAACGGCTTGAATCCACCGCAAATCGCGGAATGCGTCGTTTTGGGTACGACTCGGTCCACTTCGTTCAACGAACTGCCCCTGCCTATCGTAGAAGAGCAGTTCCTGAGTGCCTGCGTTCCCCAAAACGAACCGGCCGTCCCGCAGTCGTGATCCGCCAACTACATAGCGCAACATCGGCCACGACCCGTTGTCCCGTTTCCCACCCACCTCTATTGCGGATCTCGGCGCAATCTTCCACTCGTAGCCTGTAATCCAGACCGGCTCGACATTCTCCACAACACGCGTGCCGGAACTGTCTTTGACGATTGCCGTTCCCGAACGGTTGGCATCGTGAGCACAGGCTGTAAGAAATGTACAGGCAACGATGCCTAGTATAGAAGAGGCAGCATCCACGTATCCTCTCATGTTACTATCGTCTCATAGTGGACAGGTCCCAACATACACGCCGATCTAGTCATCGGGCAACCGCAGGATTGTTAGGATTTCCCTCCAAGCACATGACAGTTTGATAACACCCTAGTCGGCGGCTGGATGGCACGAGCCTCCCGACCCGGGCGAGGATCTCTCCGGACGATAGTGTTATCCGATTGGCCTGAGAGATCGCCGGAAGCTCTGGCACCGGCCTACGGTGGCCACAATGGTCCCGGCGGCTGACGCTGTCAGCCCCGGCGTTATGCGAACGAAAGAAGTAGCAGAGCCCTTGCCTGTGACAACGATCGCGGCCCGAACTCGGGGACAACCAACAGTCGTCACGCCGGCTACACGGAAGGTTCCAGTCGAGATAGGTTTGTATTCACCTAGCACCTGACCTCCCAAGAGGACGGCGCCCAACTTGTCCCCGTTGTTACACGAGGAGATGTCTATTAGCACAATAGCTCGATACGTTTGACGCATTTCCACAATCTTCTGCCGCAAATACACTAATTCGAATCCTTGCAGAACCGCGCCGCTGCACTACACTATGCGAGAGTCACCATTTAAGGAGCAAATGTAATGAACAACACGCTCAGGGATTCGTCAGCGGTAAAACTGTTCCTTTTTGCAGTCCTGTTTGCCGCCAATGCTCTGTTTCTCACCGTACCTGAGGCCTCTGCACGCCGCGTTTCCAAGAATTGCTGGCAGTCTGGACCCCCAGGCGGGTGCGTCTGCGACATCTCCTCGTACAATGAATGCAGCAGTTCACACGAGTGTTACCACAAATATCCTGACGAGTGTTATTGAGATTTGCGACGGGCGGCTCTCTGAGCCGCCCGTCTGATCTCCACGGTCCGTTGACTAGGACACACCCGTTACACACTTCGGCAGCGACAATACCAATCACTTGCACCATAGTGTAGGATACGTTGGCAAAACGACCTCGAATGTTAGACTTGTTGCTCTTGTTCATGATATCTGTATCCATAATCCAGATATCACGGTACGCCTTCTCAAACCGTGCGTCATTGCCCCCGTTTGGTCGTAGACTCGATCTGTACGTCACAGATGGCATTGCCAAAATGCCTTTGGCCGATGTCGCCGCCGGATCCTGTCGTCTCGTTGTAGTCACGTCCTACTCGTGTCCGGCCGGCAAGGCCCAAGCACACAGCTGGGCAGTGGCTGCAGCCCGCATGCCGGCCGAGGCCATAGATCCTAGCGGTTGGACAGTCTTGTGGCTGGCTGTGGAAAATGTTCCAGACACGGTTGGGTACTTCGGCACAGCTTTTCACTGGCCGGTATACTACTCTGTCGTGAACCACCAGTTGAATAATGCTGGGTGGCTTACCGCGTTTCCTTCTCAATTAGTGCTAGACGGTGACGGCAACTTAATACAATTACGAGAAGGAGGACGGATGCCACAGCGTGCCCATTTTGCACAGGATTGTACCTTATTGGACACGGATACGAGATGACCAATCTCACTGATCGGATTACGACGCCGACACCATTCCGGGCAACGCTTATACTAATCATTGCCTGTTCCTGCGACCGTTACAACGGAGAGATCGTCACGTGGTTACCCGATGAAATGATGCGGGAGATTGATCGCGACCGCCTCAAGGTCGCGCTCACAGCTATAGGCTCGTTGGAGCCACAGTTCGAGCTATTAATTCCGGACACACTCGGCGCGCCATACGACCTTTACCTTTCATCACCGTTAGCGGTTGCACCGCCACCGAATTGTTTCTTGGCCGTTGGAGATCGTCGCGACGGTGCGGTGCACATCTTTGATTTCAAAGGACGTTACAGTAATGCTATATACGGTGGGTTGCCTGACACAAGTGTAACGACGGGATACCGAGACTTTGTCGTGTTGGAGTCAGGTGCTCTGTTGTTTGCGCACGCACAACTGCCGCGACTCACATATCTCACACGATCTGGCGTAGTATCGCGCCGAATTGACTTGCCCCTACGAGTGAGCGCACTGGCGGCGTCTGATGATCTAATATACGGCGTCGCCGGTGATGAACGCTATCGAGACGCTCTTGTTGTCGGGGTGGACTCGGCAGGAGCGATCCGTAGTCGCCTTGGCAATCTCATACCATATTCAAACAGCGATTTTACCCTTGGCCTTAACCGCGGCGAGCTGAATGTGAGTCGGGACACGCTTTGGTTCGCGCGTTTCGTTGACGGGAGAGTAGTCGGTTTGCCTTATGATGGAACCGCGGCACGCGTAATGGAACTGCCTCTGTTCTTTGAAATGACTCGCATCTTTGCTACAGAGCCAAGCGCAGACGGAGGTCGGCGGCCACTCGGAGTAACTCCGCATTTGGTCGCATTCGCAATAGACCCGGAGGGCAATTTCTGGTTTGCTCAGCGCATTGAGGGCTCGAGGATCCCGGGACGTTCGGGCTCCCCATTTCGATCAGTTCTGTCTACGATTAGCCCAGATGGACGATACCACGCATACCATTTAGGCGGGCCGGTATATGATGTAGCAGCTGCAGAGGACCTTCTGTTTGCTACCGTGCTCGACACGGTCGTGACGGGTCGCCGTCGCCTGTTTGCATTCACTAATCCACATATCACTCAGAGTGGAGTGACTGCTTGCCGAGATGGAGGATGAGTTTCTCTATCGGCGACTCATACCCTTTCTTACGTGCACAGTGAATCGCTGTATTCGGGCAATGCCTCAGAACCCACACCGCGCTGCAATCTCATTGCCATAGGCCCATAGAGACATGAAAGGCTCATTGGCTGAGGTGAGATCTATCGTAATCACATGTGGATTCAGTTCGCTGCACTCTACACGGTTAATTTACGCCTAGCTATACTCTGTGACACTCCAGTCTGCGAGCCAACGCCCCCTTAGGAAAGTGCTGCAAGCTGCGCCTTCTTAGCATCGCGATTCCGCATACGTAGCAAGGACCCAGCGGTAACCCCTCCTCGTCGTAGTCCTGGCAGGTCGCGGTGTCAACGTGACAGCAACTGCCCTAAACCCCTCATTTTATTGGGACCATGTTGAAGGAATCCCCCCAGCTGATGTCCCATACATGACAAATACGACGGGCGATCAGCAAAACACGACACCTGCGAATTCCCCGGTCTTGCGTGGCTCCGCGGTCGAACGCACAATAAGAACAATCGACGTTCTCTCAACACTGCTCGGTCAACGCTATTCAATCAGGCTACCACACAAGCCACGATGCGCACCTGTGGGTTCGTCGCAGTTACCCAATGTTCAAAGAATGTCCTGATCGAATCATGTCGACGAGCACCGGAGGTAGGAGATGGCCCGCTACTACGTGAACAAGAACGCACAAGCGAACGGCGACCACGAAGTTCACACAACTGGTTGTTCGTTCATGCCCAAACCAGAAAATCGAATCTATCTCGGGGATTGTGACAGCTGCCACCCGGCCGTTCTCGAAGCCAAGAAGCATTCTGCCCAATCCAACGGTTGTGCCTTCTGTTCCAGCGCGTACTACACACAGTAGCAGCGTGGCATAGACGGGTGGCAAGAGAGCCGTAAGCCCCTCTGGGAGATCAGCAAGGGGGCGATCGTGTCCCTTGCGTGCTGATTGGTGCCATGGGCTCGGATCCTAGATGACCCTTCAGGTGAGCAACCAGGCATGGACAGTTTCCTAGCCATCGCTGAGCCACTGGACGGAGCGTACTGCAATGAATGACGTCATTGAGGTCTCCTTAACGATGAACCCGTTTCTCTTCGGCAGCCTGGTACTTGCTGCGTTCTGGCTGCTTACCTTGCTAATGCTGAAAGGCCGAAGACTCAAAAAGGATGTCAAAGAATTCTGGTGGGCCAGCTTCACATGCAGCTGGCTCGGCGCTACTGAGCCTCTTTTCGTACCCGAGTATTGGACACCACCCTCCGTATTGAGGGTCTGGCGTTGGGATTTCGAGAGTTTCTTGTTCTGTTTTGCTATAGGGGGTATTGCGGCTGTCCTAACGGAGTTGGCACCCGTGATGCGAATGCTCAAAGGACTTGACTCCTTTCTAACCCTGTCAGCACGCCGCGTCGTACGTGGAAAAGGTACGGCATTCTCGACTCACG
>JBDHHK010000173.1:0-9554 GCA_039589395.1 Gemmatimonadota bacterium | reverse complement strand
GTGTCCAGTTGCCGCTGTGACCGCGATTTTCATCTCTCGACCTCTCCGTCCAGACCTTTTTGAATACTAATCTAGTACGCCGGGCCATAGCGATTCTGCACGAGGCGGATGACGGTCAGGGAGTGACTTGGCGGATTGGCGGAACAAAGGACAGGTGCCGGCTGCACTCGCCAGGCGCTAACCGGGACTATCTGGTGTCGTTTTGTCGTCTTCGATGCCGCCTCGCGCGGAGTCGGCGGCGATCTCCGCGATGCGATCGCTGAGCCTCTCTAGATCGACTCTCTTCCTGCGCGCCACTGCACGAAAGATCGACCGCGATAGCGCAATCATTCCACCTGCCCAGCCGGCGGCGAATAGGGTGACCACCTCCGGGGCGCCGAGCGGTACCCCGAGTCCGACGCCCAGGATGATCGCGACGCCGCCGAGCGCACCGCCGCCCATTATTCCACCGTGAATACTGGAGGCGAGTTCCCCGATCCGCTCCTGGACTTGTATGCGGGTCTGCCCTCCGCGCGCTGTGACGCGCACTTGCAGCGCCCGGGTTTTACCAAGAGTGGGCTTTTCCGTACGCCACGTGAGTGATCGGCCGAGCGTACCGACCTGTCCCTCTGTCGAAAACGTCGCCTGTATTTCGTCGACAATATCATCGTACGCGGCCTCGGCCAGCTCACCATCAATTACGTGTTCCCACTCGAGTACTGTCGAACTGCCCAACCAGAAGGAGCCCGCGCCCGACTCGGCAGGGGGCTGGGTCGGGGTGCGGGACTCCAGGTTGCGCGCCGCTCGCTCAACACGTTCAGAAGAAATGCCGACGTCATTCGCGATCTGCTGAACAGTCTGTAGCGACATACCCTCTTCGGTTGGTTGCGCAACCTGCTCATCAGCAGCTTTACGCACGATTTCCTCGACTTCGCTGTCGCTATAGCGGTGGACGGCGCGTTCCTCGACTCGGAGGGCATCCAGAAAGGCGTCTACGCTTTCGAAACGGTCACGTGCTCTCCACGCTAGTGAATGCACAAGTGCCCGTTCGATCGTAGCACCGAGTTCTCGCATGAGCGTTTGGAGCCGCTCCGGCAAGTCTGTGAATCTGCCAATCTCGAGAGATTCATCCGTGAGCCATATGCCTGGGGGCTCGCCGAGCAGCATCTCGAACAAAACGCAGCCCAAGCTGTACACGTCAGTACGGGCATCGAGGTCGCGTGCACCCATAGCCTGCTCTGGGCTCATGTATCCCGGCGTGCCAATACCGAATCCGGTTCGTGTGATGTTCTCACCGCCCGCTGTGCTCACGGCACGCGCGATGCCGAAGTCCGCCACAATTGGATGACCTTCCGAAAACATGATGTTCTCGGGCTTTATGTCGCGGTGTAAAACGCCGTTCCGATGGGCGTAACTCAACGCGTTGCCTACGTCCTCCACAATCGCGATCGCCGCGGTCGCTTCGAGACGCGTCTCACGGAGAAGGCGCGTTCTGAGCGTTTCGCCGTCGATAAACGGCATCACGTAGAAGAGGAATCCGGCGGCCTCACCCGAATCGTGGAGCGGGATGATATGTGGATGTGTCAGGCGAGCGGCAATCTCGATTTCCTTGAGGAAACGATCGGCAACCACCGACGCGGTGAGCTCCGGCTTGAGCACCTTGATGGCAACGCTGCGATTGTGCCGAACGTCCCTGGCGAGGTGCACGGTGGCCATGCCTCCAGCACCGATTTCCCGCTGTATCTCATAGCGGCCTCGGATAGCGTCTGCTAAGGCAGAAGGAGCGTCAGACATCGGTCATAAGATAGCTCTGTTTACCAGATTCCTGCGTCCGTTATCGTCCCAGGTACCTCATCACTTCCGGCAGCCAGAGTCTGCTCATGAAGTTCCCTACAGGGGACATCATTAAGCCGCTGTGCATTGCACCGACATTTGTCAGCAACACCATCACAACATCGGTGTTTTCGAACCAGTACATTGCGGCAGAGAAACCAAGTGTTCCACCACCGTGCCCCAACCTGGCGTGACCCTCGTAGTACTGCTCAGTTCTGGAGATGCCTTGCAGGTACTGATTCCGACTGTTGCGGGACTCCTCGGGAGGGTAGTACGTAAGCGCTTCACGGTGCATTTCCGGAGTGAGCAGCTTTCCGTCACGAAGCTCTTGTGCCCAGCGCACCAGGTCGCTTGCCGACGCGACTATCCCGCCAGCCGTCCATTCGGGCGAAAGGTTACCGGCAGTCGACTCAACGAGGTAGGGCCTGATTTCGGGAAATCCACGATGGACGCCGGCAACATCCTCGAATACCGGCGTAGCATAGTGGTAGTGGTGCACGTACCCGCCAGGAACCTCCTCGAATGATTCGAGGAACGTATTTTCGAGGCCGAGCGGCTCGAGCAGACGGGAACGTATCTCCGCGGCCGCATCATTGCCGGTGACTGCCTCGATGATCAAGCCCAGTATTGTGTAGTTGGTGTTCGAGTAGGAATACCGCTGTCCGGGCTCACCGGTGGGCGGAAGCAGATCGGCTGTGCAGTACTCGAGGGTTTCGGTCTTGCCCCACACATATCCCAACTCCATGTCGGCCCCCCTTCCCTTGCGAATCCAGTCTTCCTGGAACTCCCAGGTGGGTATGCCGCTCTGGTGGTTGAGCAGATGACGCAGCGTTGCGGTTCCGGTGTTCGGTACCGACCGGACGATCTCGAGGTCGAGGTAGTCTTGTGGGGTTTTGTCCAGATCGAGTTTGCCTTCGGCCACCAGCTGAAGAATTACCCTGGCGACGAAAGTTTTGGTGATGCTCCCGACGCCAAACCGGTCGTGTATCTCGAGCGCGATTTTTCTGAGAACATCGTTGTACCCGGCCGTGCCGGCCCATACCACGGAGTCGCCGACCCCGATCGCTGCCGAAATACCGGGTATCCCCATGGCGATCCCGGCGACCAGTGCTTGTTCGAGACGGCTGGCGTCACCGTGACCGGACCGCTGGCCAACGGCATCAGCATAGAAACCTGCTTGGAGGAGTACTAATATCGACAAAAACGCCATGGCCTTGCGCCGTACCGGTGTCATCTCTGGCCTCCGATTGTCTGAATCCGTGCCTATACGCCGGAATTGCCCATTATGTCAATTGCCAAGGCTGATTCCGGTGAGACGAAAGGTAAAATGCGGATGCCTGGCAATACGCTGCAAGGACCAGGGGTTGCACCAATACTCCTTCTGTGCCTTGGTTTGAGGCATGCACGATGAACGACGCACCGGGCAGCGTACAACATCGCAATCCTTCCCAGATTGGCTAAGGTCGTTCATGGATGCGGAAGAGATCGAACTCTGGGGAGCCGCAGACCTGAGCGAGTTTGTTACGCCCAAGGATGAGTCGGGGCAGGGATTCCCCGTCGCCGTCTCGTTTGCTGTGCCCATGGACCCGGGCATCATGGCGGGCGTGCAGAGCGGCCCGAATGAGACCTACGCTGCCGAGTATGCTGCCGTAAATACACGGATCAACACGGTGGCGGAGAGTCTTGCCGCCGAACTGAGAGATCGAGGATTCCGTGCATTGCCGCTAGCAGCGTCGAAACGCACCGACACGAAGAACATCAAGGGCGACTTTCCCCACAAGACTGCGGCCACCCGCGCGGGCTTGGGCTGGATTGGACGTCACTGCCAGCTAGTCACTTTTCCCTATGGGCCGTGGTTGAGGTTGGGTACGGTATTCACTGACATGGTCCTTCCCAAGGGTCCTCCCGTGGAGCAGGACTTTTGCGGTAAGTGCAACAGTTGCGTGGAAGCATGTCCCGCAGACGCACTCAGCGGCGAGAAATGGCATCCGGGCCTCCCCCGGGAGGATATCTTGAATGCTAGAGCGTGTGACGACTGGAAGAAGGAGCACTACCCGCAATTTCATAATGGACACAATTGCGGTATCTGCGCGGCCGTTTGCCCGTTTGGTAAAAAGTCTCTGAAGAGAAGGCAGCGAGGAGCTTAAGCACGGAGGTCGGTTTGTCGTCGCAAGTGATCGTGTCGCACCTTTCCTTCCGTTACCCGACGAGCCCGATCGACGTCCTCGCCGACGTGAATCTATGCCTTGCTCGAGGTTGGCACGGAGTGGTTGGGCATAACGGCAGCGGCAAGACCACCTTGCTCGAGATTCTCGCCGGTGAACTATCAGCCGATCCGGGGACGGTTCGCCGAATCCCGTCAGGTATCACCGTTAGGTATTGCCCTCAGCGCGTTGAAAAGATTACACCCGCAATTACGCAGTTTGCTGGACGTAATGAAGGCCATGTCCGTCGGCTGATGGGCCAGCTGGAAATAACGCCGGATGATCCTGCGAGCTGGTCGACACTGTCACCGGGGGAACGCAAACGCTGGCAGATTGGATCCGCCCTTGCAGATCTCCCCGATATGTTGCTCCTCGACGAGCCAACCAATCACCTCGACTCGGGAGCGAAGAGGCTGCTGTTCGACAGGCTCGAGCAGTTTCAGGGAATTGGGGTGTTGGTGTCGCATGATCGCGATTTGCTGGACTCACTCACCAAAATCACGATCTCGATTGGCTCTGACGGAAAGGTGAGTTCTTACACCGGGAACTACAGTGCAGCACGAGACCGGTGGCTGAGTGCCGAAAGGCGATTGCGTGAAGTCCGAGGCAAGCTCCAGTCCGAACGCCGGAAGCTGAAGCGCCGTCTAGGCACCGCTCGGCGTTCCCGAGAGAAGGCAGAATCTGGGAAAAGCACAGCCAAACGAATGAAAGGTATTCGTGACACGGATGCTCGAAGCATGGCCGCAAAAGGCCGAGTAGCGAGCGCGGAGCAGAAACTCGGTCGAGAAGTCGAAATCCTCCGCCGAAAGCTGGGTGCTGCTGAGGAAAAGGTGGAGCAGGCTCGAATCGAAAAAGAGATTGGCCGTTCGGTGTTTGTGCTGGCAGAGACCGCCCCGTCACGGAAGCTGACCTCGTTGAAGGCAGCTTCGGTCTCCAGAGGAGGCCAGACTCTGATTGTCGATGTGGACGTAACGGTTCGACGAGAAAGTCGGATTCATCTGAAGGGACCGAACGGCAGTGGCAAAACTTCGTTGATGGAAGATTTGATACGGGAGTCTCGGTTGCCCGCGGAACGGATTCTCTATCTGCCGCAGGAATTGTCGATCGAGCAGATTGAGAAGAACAGGCAAGAGATGGACTCACTACCCGCTCCAGATAAGGGACGGCTGCTGCAGATAGTCGCTGCCCTGGGTGTTCCGCCCGAGAGGATTCTGGCGTCAGATCGACTATCGCCTGGAGAAGCTCGAAAGCTCACACTTGCGATGGGACTGTCGCGACAGGCGTGGCTGTTGATGCTGGACGAGCCCACCAACCACCTCGACCTACCGAGCATAGAGCGGCTCGAGGATGCACTTTCGAAGTACACCTCCGCGCTGCTAATGGTCAGTCACGATGAACGCTTTGCCACAACGCTGACCCGGGAATCGTGGACGATAGCCGGGCAGAGGCTGATCAAGGCGTAGAGAGAGCCGCACGAACCTGGTCAGGACTCAAATCGCTGTTCACCAACCCGAGCAGCTGCTGCACCGTTTCGTGTGTCAGCATACCAGTAGAGAAGTTTGCAGCCTTTTTGAACGGCAGCCCTCTCATAGCCGCAGCAAAGAAGTCATCATCGTCCGCTTCCGAGAATGGCACGTATCCAAGTTGGACAAAGAGAAAGTCTATTACCACGCGGCCCTGTTCGTCCTGATAGATGTCACCGAGTGTGTGGTCCAGCGTAAACATCATCTGCGGTAGAGTACCGCTCCGCAAATGGAATGGCAGCGTGAATCTGATGTCTTCTGCCGATGCACCTAGGAGAAGCTCGTAATCGCCTGGCTCGATCACCCAACTGTCGTGCGCATCGTGGTAGTAGGCGAACCGGTCGGGTTCGATGTGGATCGAAAACTCGGCTGTCTGGCCGGGATCGATTTTCTTCTTCTGGAATCCGACCAGCTCACGATCGGGCCGGTCTAACTCCGGGTTCAGGTGGCGAAGGTAGAGTTGTACGGTCTCGGCCCCGGCTCTCTCACCGGTGTTCTCGACGTGGACGGTCACGTTGAGGCCGTCGGCGATCGAGTGGAGCGTGTCGGGCGCGTGCGCACTCGTGTATTCGAACGTCGTATAGGACAGCCCATGCCCGAACGGGTAAGCCACGTCTCTCCCATGGGATAAGAAATACCGATAGCCTACGTTGAGCCCCTCTCCGTAATCCACATGCCACGGCCCGCCCGGGAAGTTCAAAGCGGCCGGGTGGTCGTTGACCGACAGAGCAAACGTCTCAGAAAGTCGACCGGATGGGTAGCGGTACCCAAACAAGACCTGAGCGACCGCGCTGCCGAACGCCTGCCCCCCTAGCCAGCCCATGAAAATGGCGTTGGCGTCGTCGGCAACGTCGATCACGTTGATGGCGCCGCCACCGACTAGCACTACCACGAACGGCTTGCCGACCTTGCGTGCACTGTCGATTAGCTGGACATCGACTGGTGCGAGGTCCGTGGACGGGCGATCCCATGCCTCGGCATCATGTGACGCTTCCTGGCCCGCGAAGATGACCAGAGCATCCTGCTCCTCGACGAACAGCTGCAGCTCTTGCATCTCAACGGTCGTAAGGTCTGCTGTGGGAGCGCTGACCGCCCATGTTTGAACCGAGTGTCCCATTTCGCTCGCGACCTGCTGAATGTTGACCCACGCGGTGTCGACACGCGTCGGGTTGACCTGAGAGCTGCCGATGCCCTGTATGCGAGGTTGATGAGCGAGATGTCCCAGCACTCCGATCCGGAGCTTGGGATCGGAAGTGAACGGTAGGATCCCGTCGCTCTTCAGCAACACCATGGATTCGATCGCGACGTCGCGTGCGAGTTCATGGTTGGCGTCTGTGACGTCCCTTCTCTGCAGCTCGTGCATCTGGGCGGCACGATCTACCAGCTGCAGCACTTTCTGGACCGCGCGGTCGAGATGTGATTCCTCGAGCCTCCCGTCCTGCACGGCACGCACGACCTCTGGTGGGGTGAGCGGGTTACCGGGCATTTCGAGATCCATGCCCGCTGCGACAGACTCAATCGGATCATCCATTGAGCCCCAGTCCGATACCACCAGCCCTTCGAACCCCCAGTCGTTGCGCAGGATGTCGCCCAACAACAGGGAGTGTTGAGTTGCATACGTTCCGTTGACCTTGTTGTACGCCGTCATGACTGCCTGAGGGTTCCCCTCGCGGACCGCGATCTCGAACCCGCGCAGGTAGATCTCGCGCAATGCGCGTTCGGACAAACGTGCGTCGATGATCATCCTGCGGTGTTCCTGATTGTTGACCGCGAAGTGCTTGAGTGTGGCGCCGACACCCTGGGATTGTACGCCACTGACAAATGCCGCAGCAGCGCGGCCGCTCAGGAGCGGATCTTCACTGTAGTACTCGAAGTTGCGGCCACCGAGAGGGTAGCGCTTCATGTTGAGCCCGGGTCCCAACAACAATGTCACGTCGTGGAACCGAGCCTCCGTTCCGATTGCCGCTCCGACCCGCTCGATCAGGCTGAGATTCCATGTGGCAGCGATCGCCCCTGCCGAGGGAAAGCAAGTAGCCGGGACATTCTGGTCGACGCCAACCTTTCGCAGTCCAACCGGACCGTCCGCCATCCACACTGACGGTATTCCCAGTCTTGGCACCGAATTCGTCTCCCACCAGTTTTTGCCAGTGACCAGAGACGCTTTTTCCTCGAGGGTCAACTCGGCGAGCCTCGCGGTGGGGTGGGGGGACTGTGCTAAAAGAGGGGTGAACGCACAGCTGGAGAGTATGGCAGAAAAAGTCAGGCGGACGATCAGCTTTTTTTCGTTCATCTCTTCAACACCACCTTGCTCGGTGTAATGGGGCTGGAAACTGTGCGACGCGCTACGATTGCTTGGTCGCGTTTTGGCGGTGGAATTTCTTCTTCTCCCCGCATCGCAAGTATGCCCCGTACGATCTGCGGTGTCCAGCTAAGTTCCCGATATCGTTGTTTCGGATCGACCACGTGAAGGTCCGAGGATCGGTGATACTGGCGCCGTTCTTGACATCTGGTGATCACCACGCGAAGGTAGCCTGATCAATCACCGGAGTCAGAAATGATGAAAGGCTTTTTCTTCAGCTTTCTGCTGGCTGCTGCTGTACCACTCTCGGCGCAGGAGCAGTACCCCTCCAAGTTCATACCTGAACTGGCAGAAAGGCCCACCGTTAGAGCAGCACTGCAGTATATCGACGAACATTTCGATTATCAGGTCCAGGAATGGATTCGGATCACCGAGATTCCTTCGCCCTCGCGCCACGAGGCCGAGCGGGGCGCATATGTGAGAGCGCAGTTCGAGGCACTGGGACTCGAGACCGCAACCGACTCGATCGGCAATGTCACTGGGTTGCTGCGTGGAACGGCTGGCAGTCCTACACTCATCATGGCAGGTCACATGGATACGGTGCATCCGTTGGGCACGGACGTCACGGTGACTCGCCGCGACGGAAAACTGTTTGCGCCCGGAGTCACCGATGCCTCAGGCGCAGTAGCTGCCGTGTTAGCGACCGCGCGCGCATTAGTCGAGTCAAAGGTTCCGCTGAAGGGTGACGTGTTATTTATGGGAACTGTTCAAGAGGAACTCGGCCTCGTCGGCATGAAATACTGGTTCGATCACAATCCCGCTCCCGATATGTTGGTGGAAATGGATGGGATGCTCGGTCCGGTCGCGTACGGTGCGTTGGGTGTCCATTGGGTCGAGATGATCTTCCGCGCTCAAGGAGCGCACACCGTATACTCCCGCGGGCAGCCACATCCTGCAAAGGCAGCCTCGCGGTGCATACTCGATACTTACACGATTCCGCTACCGTCGCCGGATGAAGTCTCGTTCTTCGAGAGCCCGGTATATAACGTCGGACGCATCTCGGGCCCGAGCGTACCGAATGCCATCCCGCGGGAAGTGTCGTTTACCCTAGACTTGCGTACTGTCGATCCAGATGTGCTGACTGTCATGGATTCTACTGTCACAGCGATGTGCGAGGCCGCTGCCAGGTCGGAAGAGGTCGAGTTCGAGAAGCGGTATGTAATGAGGCTCGAAGCAGGTGGTACGCGGGAAGATCTCGAGTGGGTGCGCGGCCATCCAATAGTGCAGACAGCGGTAGACGTGCTCTCGCACTTGGGCTACGACTTCGGCGAGCAAGAACCAGCTCGGGCCTTTGGGTCGACGGATGCGAATGTCGGCATCTTGCATGGTGTTCCCTCCGTTGCAATCGGGCGGAGCATCAGTGGCGGTGCACACACACTCGATGAATGGTCAGACATCGAGTCTACGAGATTAGGGACCAAACAAATGTTGCTGCTGACAATCGCACTCGCTGAGTTGGCGGAAATGGTCCCGTGAGCGGTGGAAAATTCTTCACTACCATCAGTCGTGGCAATCGGCGGAAAACGAATGATGATGGCTGGATAACACATCGCACGGACTTTAGGGAAAAGGGCCGCTCTGCCGAGCGGCCCTCTCTGAATCAAATCTCTGTTTAGGCGTGCAGGTCGGAAGATCTGCTGATTGCCGTCACGGCAC
>JBDHHK010000172.1:0-9573 GCA_039589395.1 Gemmatimonadota bacterium | reverse complement strand
GCCATGGCGCGCTTGGCGCCATACAAAATGTCTTGTGAGCACAGTGTGACCGGACGCATATGCGACTTCACCGGCAGGGACATCTGACGGTTGTCTATCGTCCAATGCTTGGAAGTGGTCGCCGTCTGTTGTCTTGCGCAGTTCGAGGTGTCCCCCAAGGTCCGCAACATCGAACCCCCCGGCCGGTACGACATGCTTCAACGAAACAGCGTTGTAGAAATCCACCATGGGGTTGATTGAGAAGGGAGCACCACCTTTTAGTGCACGACGCAACAGCGCCTCAATTGAGCTGGGGTACTTCTTGCCTGAGAATCCGAGCTGTTGGAACGCAACGCGCCAAGGGCTGACCCGAGGGTGCGACTGACTGTTGCCGAAGGTTCGGGCCGCGGCTGCTTTCTCCCAGACGCTTTTCCATTCGTTCGCGAGCCCAGGTCTGACAGTTGAGTTGTCGACGTCCTGAGCCATAACGGCGACGACCCTCATGCCTGGAAAAGCCGCAAAGACTTCAGGAGTTATGCTGAATTGCAATTCGATTGGCCTCTGTTTGGAGAATGCTTGGGGAGTAACGAGGGTTGGCCGAACGTTATTGACCCAATGCTTCCCGAATGCGCGGGACAACTACGTCGATCTCTGGAAACGCGAAGCGAAACCGCGAATCTCCCGAGCCGACCTCGAGGACCCTTGGGCCCGATGCTACGAATGTCCGCCCCCACCAGTTGGGTTTCCAGTCGACTGCCCAGACGACAAGCCCCTCCGACTTCAACTCGATTGTCTGCTCGTCACGATAACGTTGGTGTGGAACGAATTGCACTCCGGGCAATCCGAGGTAGAGCACACCTCCCACGGTAACATTATTGGTCACAAACCGGCTGCAAGGGATTCGGTAGGCATAGCCACCGTGTTGCGGTACCTCTCCGACCACGCCGGTGTCTCCCTCGTATACACGGTCGAAGTATCTGCGGGCCGAGCGGCGCATTGCCCAAGCCCACAGCCAACCGAAGCATGCTCCGGTGACGACGCCGATCACCAATCCAACCGATAGTGCGAGTCCAAACCCCAGCACCGAGGCTTGCTGGACAATGGATGCCAGAAACATCACAACGCCGAACAGCACGCCAATGACTCTCCGAGCGCGCTTCCAGAATGTCTGCTCAATTTCGGCGTATGAGTCGCGGCTGATGAGAGTCTGCATTGGCGTTCCTTTGTTCCTGCAAAGACGGTTCTAGTGATATGCTGCACCCAGATTACGCCGCTGGCAACCCCGGGGTGACATCCGGCACCAGATGAGTGAGATTGCGTTCGAGATACGATGATTAGGCCCAACACAGAACGGCGCCTTTCGCCGGCAGTGCTGAGCCGCTGGCTGGTGACAGCCTTGCTGCCGGTTACGGCCTGCGCGCCAAGCATGAAAGTAGCTCCGCCTACGCAGGTTCAAGCGTGGGTGGTTTATTTTGACGCCGACCGCGGAATGGCCGAGGTGAGAGATCACGGCGCCTTGTTCGACCGAATCTCGCTGTTCGCATACGAGCTCAGCCCCGTAGGCGATCCACTGCCTGCACCCGGCGTGACGCGGATGATCCCGCGGTTCCTGAGATTTGCTGAGGCAAGCGGCTTTTCGCCTTGGGTGACTGTGGTCAATGATGTCCGGTTCAGTTCGGATAGCGCAATCCTAAAGGATCCTCGCCTAGTGCACGATATTATAAGTGATCCGGTCAGGCGTGACGCGCACGCCAGAGCGCTTGCAGAGCGGGTGGTCGGTGACGGGTTTGCGGGGCTACACCTCGACTATGAGAGGGTTGCGGACGCGGACTCGAGCGGATTCAGAGAATTTGTCGTGCAGCTCCACGGCGAGCTCGGGCGCCTTGGTTTGGGACTCGAGGTTGTCGTAGAGCCGTCGTACGGTCCGTTGCCCGGGCCGAAAACTACGAACGTATCCGTCATGGGATACGACCTGTTCGGACCGCATTCTGGACCGGGCCCGAGAGCCACGCCAGAGTTTGTTAAAGGGTTACAGCCCCGGGCGAGCGGTGACACAGACAGTGAGGCAGGTTTGGCGCTAGCCGTGGGCGGCTTCGAGTGGAAGCCCGACGGAGACGTCACGCCACTGGAATGGGTTCGTGCGGGCCAGCTCTCGGCTGAAGGACAAACGTGGCAGCGCAGCTCTTCGGATGGTGTGCCCAGCGTTCGGCTCGCCGACGGGACCGAACTCTGGTTCGAGGATCCGGAGAGTCTGATTAGGAAATGGGATGCGGCATGGCGGTCGGGATTCCGACGCCTGCTTCTTTGGCGTTTAGGGGGCAACGATGAGCGCCTATTTGGCTTGCTTCGAGATCTCAGGCGAGGAGACGCCCGGAGATCGCTTGGGACCTGACGACTAGGGAGTCGACCCTAGGTGCTCGGCTTTGCAGTCAGGGAACGAGTGGCCAACGGAGAATAGGCGGGACTCACTGAGGAGGAAGACTGTGTGAATATCGAAACCGGCATCGAGCCTCTAGACAAACGGCTGAATGGCATCAGGGCTGGCGGGATATATGTCGTTGCAGGTGTGCCCGGCAGCGGCAAACTGGTCTCGTCGCTGCAGTTCCTGAATGCCGGCTTACCGGGGGGCGGTCAAGTAGCACTCCTGACAGGAGCTGCACCTGATCAGGTGTTCGAGCAGGCTGGCCATTGGGGTTTCGGGATAAAGGACGCTTGGAAGAAGGGACAGCTGCGCGTTCTCGGTTTCAGTCGCGACTTCGAGCATCTGCTGCTGCGTGCTGCCGACCCGAGGGAAGTCTTCGATGAGCTATCCGATATGATGGGTCCTGATGTTGAACGCCTTGCCGTCGATCCTGGCAAGTCACTTTGGGAAACGAGGGCGGGCACCACGCTAGCGAGTCGATTCGTAGAGTGGGTCCAGAATTCCGAAGTGACAGTCTGGGCTACTCTGGGGAGCGGCGTCGCCGATTCGTCGTCGCCTGCCGGCGAATGGGTAATGCAGGCTGCGGCAGGCGTGTTTGAGTTTGAACGCCTGTCCACTGGTGTAAGGCAGCTCTGGATTCGTCGCATCATCCCTGCGTCAGACATTCAACGTCCTATCAACCTGGAGCTAGTGCCTGGAGTCGGCCTGCAGCATTCCACCGGAAGACTGGAACGTGGTGGTACCGATGCCCCGATAGGGAATGAGCGACGGTTGGCGCTATTGAACCTCGCGGCAGAGATGCCCGGCGAGCTCTTGGGGTGGGCGGACAAGCGCTACGACGTCGTAGAGGTTGACGACGTCGTTCGCCTGGTCACTCGCTTGCAGGATGGCGACTCATATGGCGTGATCCTGATTTACGTTGACCGGGCTCACACGGAAGATGCAGCCGAGGCGTGTAGAGCGGTTAGACCGTTCACGATCGCTCCTATCATCTTGGTGGCCGACGACAGGCTGCGAGCGTCAGATCGCACAGCCGCCCTTGACGCAGGTGCCAACGATTTCCTCAGCGATAACTTCGCAATGGCCGAACTCGCCTCGAGAATCGAGAGGGCCGCGCAATCGGTGCGCGGGTTAGCGCCTCCGCGCCGGTCTAGCGAGCAGCAAACTGCCAAAGTCCCGTCTGTGTTGCTGGACAAACCCCTGTTTGTTGCCGAAGTGAAAGAACGCCTCGAGGCGGCTGATGACAGCATTTTCACGCTGGTGTTGATCCGCGAACCAAACGTCCCGGAGGAACTGCTCGGAGATGCTCTATTGCAGCAGGTTCGCGGCGATGTAGGCGATATCGCGGGGCTGGCTGTAGACGGCTATGGCGTTGTGCTGCAAGGCGCGCGACCCAGCCAGGCTGACGCCTTTCTTGGGCGACTGCGGCAATCGCTGCAGAGTGAGGCGATACTGCTGGACAGCTTGAAGGTGCAGGTGCTCAACAGCGCCACAGAAGCGGATAAAATCGCCGAGCTGCTACAGGGCAAGGGCGGAGCATCTGCACCGCCGCCTTCAGGTTCATAAACGGCCCGCCAGCGCACCATGCAAAGACCGCCGATACGAAAGAAGACAGGGACACCTTATTGGGTGAGGTTCTCTCTCGTCATGCTCGGTTTTGGCGGGTTCACGTCGGTGTTCGTGTTGATTGTGCTCCCCAAGCGGTTCGTACTGCAGGCGGGGCTGGTTGAGTCGGGAATCACCTTCGAGACTGAAAACCTGCCATTTCAGCCTCCTGAAAGGCAGCCAGACATCCGGCCCACCTTCCCGATGACAGCAGCCGTCGAGCCCGGCTCGGGAATCGGTCCATCGGAGCAGCTTTGGTCCGAAGTGCTTCCATTGCTCACCGCTGAGGAATACCCGGCCGCCCTGAGCCTGTTTGAGGATTATCTGAAGGACTATCCCGAAGACTACGATGTGCAGCGCGAGTATGCCGTTACACTGCTCAGGGTTGATCGAGCTGCGGAAGCTGAAGCCGTGTACCGGCGGCTGATAGAGGCAGGGGATCTCAGCTATCGAATGGACCTTGCGCGACTGGTGCGGGATCGTGGCGACGCTACCCAGGCGATAGCGCTGTTTCGCGAAATTGTAACGGACGATCCGGAGGACGCCGAAGCGCGCCTCGAGTTAGCTCGCACGCTGCTGTGGGACGAACAGTATGGCGAAGCTATCGCTCTTTACCGAGAACTTGCGCGCGCAAATCACCGCTCACTTCCAGTTAGGCTTGAGCTTGCCCAGGCACTGTACTGGAACGGTCAGCCTGAGGAGGCCTTCGGACTGCTCTCAGGCTATCCGTCGCACGATTCAGGATGGTCAACCGTCGATTCGCTGCTGGCTGAAATAGTGCCACAAGTTGCGCCTCAAGGGCACACCTTTGCCGAACAGATACAAAAGGCGATCGACGAAGGTGATTTGTCGCTCGCTAGCGAACTATACGCGCGTATGTTGCTACGTACTCCGGTCGATTCCGATCGGTGGAACGACTGGGTGGATTTCTTACAGTATCAGCTCGAAGATCTCGAGGAAGCGCGTGCCGCTTTGATGGCGCGCGACGCGGCAGTTGGGCTGGATTCCGACCAACGATTCCGTTTGGCGCAGCTGCACGCGTGGACCACTCACGAAGAGATGGCGAAGGCGGAGCTGCAAAATCTGCTGCACGTAGATCCAGACCGAGCCGAAGCGTGGGCATTGCTAGGGAACCTCTATCAGTGGGAGGGCGACCGGCTCAGGGCATGGGACGCGTACAACCGGGCTCTCGCCATTTCGGCAGATAACGAAGAGGCTATGGCGGGCCTGCTTGAAATCCGTTCTTTGGTAGACGAAGTAGTCGCCGAACGTGACTACACGGGCGTAGACCCGCAAGTCAACTACTTCCGCGACTCGGACGATTACCAACGCCTCGACTTGGGGGTGCAGGCCGCGAAGCGGTGGTATACGACCGTTCTCGTGTTGCGCGCTGGCTACCGGCATCTAGAGGGACCGGAGGCAGGGGCAGCATCCGGGGCTGAAAGAGGCCCGTTTGCCGAGCTGGAGGTCGTGCGTTGGTGGCGCCTGGGAACGGTGCGTACATCGGTCACGGCCGGTGTGCAACAGCTGGAAGCCTTCGGTAATGAGCCATCCTTCAACGCTCAGATCGAAGTTCCCAACGCCAACGGCACTGCACTTCAAGCATCGTATACGCATGGTCCTGCCTACCCACACACTGCCACCCTCGGGAGCGTGCTAGGTGGAATTCGGTCCGACGATATCCAGGTGTCGGCATATCGGGGTTTAGGGGAGCGATGGAGTATTGCAGGAGCAGCGACCGTCGTTTCTCTGCGCGGCGGAGGTGTAGACAATTTGCGCATGAGCGGTGCGGCGACAGCAACCAGACAGGTCTCGGATGTATTCAGAGCCGGTGTGACATCGCGAATCCTCACTCACACTGAGGCGGCTCCCTCACTCAATTCTCGCAGACTATACTGGGATCCGAGTTCGTTTTGGACGAATTCGTTGCTGTTGGAGCTTCGCACCCCCGAGGGTGATACCTGGTTCGTGTTTGGTCGACTCACGCCTGGTTTTGCGCTAGCGCGCGAGAGGGATACACCAGGCAATCAGCTCGTTCCTCAGTTCGGCACAGAGGCTGGAGCCGGCTACCAAACCGGCCGGTTGAAGCTCGAAACTGACGTAGGCTACTACAGAGGCAGGGCGGGTGACTACAACTCCCTGGCCGCAAATCTCCGTCTTTCGATAAGGCCCTAGAGTGGCGCCCCCGGCAAAGTCTCAGACGTTCGCTTCGCTTGCGATCACCTCCTCGATGGTGATTGTGACTGCATTGATTATCATATGGACCCTGAATTCGCCTCTGCAAGTTCAGCGCTTTCTGATCCGTTTGGTTGTCGTGAGTTTGCTGCTATTCCTCGTCACTCTGTTCATCCGCTATTTCACCTTGCTATGGTTCGGATATCTCCAACACGCTGAGAGGACCATCAAAGGTCCGCCGACTGATCACAGCTTCCCGCCGGTTTCTGTCTTGGTGCCGGCGTACAACGAAGCGCTGGTGATTGGAGACGCCATCGAGGCACTGCTCAGAATGGATTACCCCGAGCTCGAAGTGATCATCGTTGATGACGGGTCTACCGACAATACGCTGGAAGTCGCGAGGCAGTGGGAGGGACGCCACGGAGCTTTTGAGGTGCGAGTGTTCACGAAAGCGAACGGGGGCAAGGCGACCGCACTCAATTCGGGCATAGACCAGGCACGCCATGAGTTCGTGCTGTGCATGGATGCGGATGCATGGATCGAACCGCAGAGCCTCCGGGTCGCTATGCCACACTTTGCGGATGAGTCACTTGGAGCGGTTGCCGGAAACGTAAAGGTCGCCAACCGCGATCACTGGCTAGCGCGGCTGCAGGCTCTCGAATACATCGAGGGGCTCAACATGCCCAGGCGCGCACAGGGTTTCATGGCAGCAGTCAACATAGTCCCCGGCCCCATTGGCGTGTTCCGCATCGAGGCATTGCAGGATGTGGGTGGCTACGATGACGATACGTTTGCGGAGGATGCAGACCTCACGATGAAGCTCGTAGCGTCAGGGTGGAAAATCATATATGAAGATGGGGCTATCACCTGGACTCACGGGCCAACTAGTGCGCTCGACCTGATTCAGCAGCGGTATCGATGGACACGCGGGATTCTTCAGGCACTGCGCAAGCGGAAGTCGATCATGTGGCATCCGTTTCCAGACTTTCCCCTCTGGCTGTCCGCTGTTGAGATGGCGTTTGAGGGAGTGTTGTGGCCCATACTCAATGTTTACGCCCATCTCTTTTTTGCGATGGTGGCGCTCCTCTATGGAATGGGTGAGCTGCTGTTGTATTGGTGGGTATTGTTGACAGTACTGGATCTCGTCGTTGCCCTGATAACGGTCGCGATGGAAGAGGAGGAGCTGATTCTAGTTCCTTACGCACTCATATACCGGTTTGCTTTCATTCTGTTCTTGGACGTAACGAAAGCTCTTGCCGCCATAGAGGAGCTTTTCAACCTCGGCATGAGTTGGGGGAAACTACGCAGGGTTGCGTATGGGCACGGAGGTCACTGAGACGCCATTCGAACCGACTCCACCGTGCGAATGGTGGGTTGGTGGACCTTTGGATAACGATGGAGAAGAAGTCTGATGTCAGTCATTGACCTGCTAATCACGATTATCGTGGTCACAATCTTGGTGACCATCGCCCTCGGTGTTGCAACATACATCGCCTATAAGCTCCGCCTTGCGCGACAACCGGGGCTGGATGAAGGGGACGAAGTTGGTTCCCGCTACTTTGTTTTACACGAGCCACCTTCAGATGCCCCACCTGAACTGGAAGGGGTAGATGCCGCCTAAACGAGATCCGGTACCGCGCGTCCGTTCGGCCCCGCAGTGGCTGGGCGGATTGTTCGTGCTGGGTCTCATTGGCGCGGCAGTGATAGGTGGCGGAGCGGTGCTATGGGAGAATGTGGACGTCCAGCGTATGACGGCTAGCGCAGCTTTGCGTGAGCCACACTTGGCTCCGCCTTCCCTGCTTCCGAACACTCCGGCTCACAGCCGAGGTGTTTTTTTCGCATCGCTCTACTTTTCGCAGACAAGTAGCGATTTCTTTGACGATAGGGCTTACTACCCGAGCCTCCTGCAGGCTTGGGAGGGATTGTTGCAGGATGCAGGGGCACAGGTGACCCGCATCAGCGGGGCAGAGGCGGTCGAGGCCCTCGATACCGGTCGGCTGCTGGTGGCGGCGTCTTCGGTATGTCTATCCGACGATGAAGTTGCCGCTTTGAGAGGATTTGCGGAGAGGGGCGGCGGTCTGGTGCTCACCTGGGCAACCGGGGCGCGAGATTCCGGCTGCGTTTGGCAAGGCTGGGATGCTCTGAACACACTCACGGGGATCACTGAGTTCAATACGCTCGAACAGAGGGATGCAGTCTATGTGACGGTACCGGCTGGCATCCCGCTGGCTGCTGGTTTCGGACCAGCAACTCGCATAGAGTTGCGATACGAGTCTCAACTGGCCCTGGCCATGGAGGGCCCACGTCTTTACTGGTCGGATTGGTCACTCAACGCCGAACCCGTTGACGAAACTGTGGGCATGGATGCGGCCTCGTGGCTGGGCAAAACGAGCGCAGGCGGCCGAATTGTGTGGTACGGATTCAGGCTGGGGCACGGAGCCAGCGATAGAGATGAGGAACAGATCGCTCGCCTTTTCAGGAACGGGGTTTGGTGGGCCGCGGGTATCCCGATCGCCGAAATCGCTCCCTGGCCTCATGGAAATCAATCAGCCTTGGTGCTCACTCAGGACGTAGAATCGCAATTTGCCAACTCGGTGGATCTTGCCAGAGTAGCGATAGAGAAGGCCGTTCCCGCCACCTTCTTTGTGGTGTCGCAGCTAGGAGTTGACCATCCAACCGTTGCTGAAACACTGAGTGATGCAGGTGAAGTTGGGAGCCACAGCTCCGATCACTCGGTCGTCGCGGGCAGGACATATATCGACCAGCGTGCCCGTTTGAGCCGTACGCAGGCAGAGCTTTCGGACTGGTCCGGATCTCCTGCGTTCGGTCTGCGCCCTCCGGAAGAGCGGTTTGACGAAGCCACATTGCGCGCATGGAAGTGGGCGGGTGGCACCTACCTAGTCGGCGCAAACGAATCGCGTCAAGGCAGCCCCGAGGTGTTTGAAACGCCTGAAGGTTTGATCGTGTTGCTGCCGAGGATCATCAAGAACGACTACAACGTCTTTGTGCAAGAAGGTGCGATGCGGTCGCGGCGCTTGACCGAAGCATATCTGGCCGGAATGGCCAAGATCAACGCGCTCGGTGCGCTCGCCATCGTCTCTTTGAGAACTCAGGTTGGTGGTGAAGGCGCGCGGGTGCAGGCTATCGCCGAAGTCATTGATAGCGCACGCGCTCAAGGTGACTGGTGGTTTGCTGCAGGAAATGAGATGGCAGAATGGTGGCTTGCCCGCTGGGATGCAGCGCTGGACCTCGGCGAAACCGCACCGGGCCAGCTGACGATCACGATACGCGCTGAGGAGCAGAGAGGTCTGGCGGGGGCTTGGCTGGAGGTGTTCTTGCCAGGAAACGCTGAGGATTGGATCCCGAGACAGGGCGGCCAGTTGATGAGACAC
>JBDHHK010000171.1:0-9616 GCA_039589395.1 Gemmatimonadota bacterium | reverse complement strand
TATCTGGGCGAACTGGAGCAGATGGTGCTCCTTGCGATCCTCCAGTTAGACGACCAGGCGTTCGGGACCAATGTCATGGATGAACTGGCGCGGCGGGTCGAGCGAAAAGTCTCGCGCGGTGCTCTCTACGTTACCCTCGACCGCCTCGAAGAGAAGGGGATGCTCACCTCCGTAATCGGTGACCCAACTCCACGTCGAGGTGGTCGCCCGAAACGATACCTGACTGTCACGCCCGAGGGTGTATCGGCACTTCGCAAGTCGAGAGCCGCCTGGATGAGCTTGTGGGACGGTCTCGATTCGGTATTCGAGCCCCGATGACCGACATCAGACATCCGGACCCACCTAAGGCTGCCGTCGCGCTCCTGCGGGCGTGTATTGCACGTGGCGCTACCGCAGACACCATGCTCGGGGACCTGCACGAGGCGTTTCTGGACAGGGCAGAGGTAGAAAAGCTGAGCCGGGCCAGACTCTGGTATTGGCGCCAGGCGATTGCGCTCAGCTCCAGGTACCTGCTCCGCCGTCTTGCGAGATCGAGACGCCAGGCTGTCGCAGTCACCCCCCCCAACGATCCAACGCTGCAACCATCCCGAGGTCGTTTCATGAAAGACGTTTGGAAAGACTTAAAATTCGCGGGCCGCCTATTCATCCGGACACCAGGTTTCACATTCGCGAGTGTTCTCGTCCTGGCGATCGGCATAGGGGCCGTCACCGTCATGTTCAGCACGCTCAATTCGGTTGTGCTGCAGCCACTTCCCTACGAAAGTCCGAATGAGCTCGCGTGGATGTGGGGAAGCAGCGAAACACGTCCACGAAACTCGGTCTCTGCGATCAATTACTGGGACTACCGCGACGAAGCCGAAACCTTCGAGTCGCTCGCGGCCGCTCTCATTTTCTCGCCGAGGGTTATCCTCACCGGCGAAAACGAGCCAGAGCGCGTGTTGAGTACGAGGGTCTCGTACAACCTATTTACCACACTGGGAGTATCTCCGCAGATCGGTCGTAGTTTCCTGCTCGAAGAGGAACAGGCCGGCGCTGCAAACGCAGTGATCGTAAGCGACGGGTTCTGGCAAAGACGTTATGGAGGTGACCGAAGCATTCTGGGGACGCCGATCACTCTCAACGGCGAGCCTTTCGAGGTGGTGGGTGTACTCCCGCTCGACTTTCAATTTCGTGCTGGTGTCGACCTGTGGTTTCCCATGCGGCATGAGACGGGCTTCACTCAGGGCCGTGGCAACAACAATTTTCGCATCTTTGGTCGTCTAGACGATGGCGTAACAATTCAGCAGGCTCAGGCTCAGCTCGACATCATCGCTCAGAGACTCGAGACTACCTATCCCGAGACAAATGACGGTTGGGGAGTAACCCTCGAGTCAATGCACGAGGTGCTCGTTGGAGGAGCCCGATCCTCTCTGGTAATAATGTTGGGCTTGGTTGGCTTGGTCCTCCTGATTGCGTGCGCAAACGTCGCATCTCTGTCTTTAGCGAGGGCCATGACTCGAACCACTGAGGTAGCGGTGAGGTTCTCGTTGGGAGCGGCCAGGTCTCGCGTGATCCGGCAACTTCTGACAGAGAGTGCGTTGGTGGCTCTGGCCGGGGGGGCTGGAGGCCTGGCAATAGCCTTCCTCGGCATAAGCGCGTTGAAATCCGTCGGCCCAGCCAATCTGCCGAGACTGGACACGGTAGGCATAGACGCAACAGTGCTCGTCTTCACCTTTGGCATATCGTTGATCGCGAGCCTCCTGTTTGGAGTCTTTCCCGCTCTGCGAAGCACCACGATCTCACTATCAGAGACGCTAAAGGTTGGAGGCACACGGGGCACGAGTCACGGAAAAGCTGGATTTCGAAACGCGCTGGTGGTGACACAGGTCGCGCTCTCGTTGATGTTGATGGCAGCGTCGGGGCTCCTGGTTCGAAGCTATCAGCGGCTCCAGGGTGTCGATCCGGGGTTCGACACTGAAAGCCTACTCCAGGCAGAGATTCAACTTCCGACCTGGCGATACCAAGCACCCGAGGAGATTGCGAGTGCTTGGAGTCAATTGCATGACAGGCTGCTGGCGATTCCAGGGGTTACGTCGGTAGGTGCTGTAGACCAGGTACCCGTCAGGCAAGGCGGGACATGGAACACCATCTACCCGGTTGAGCGTCCACCGACGAATGCAGCAGAGAGGGCTCAGTTTGGGGCGCAGCGTCGCTACGCGTCAGACGACTATTTCGACGCCCTTGGCATACCCATTTTGACTGGCCGTGCATTTGAATCCACAGACCGGGCGGGTGACGCGGCTGTCCTCATCATCTCCGCGACTATGGCGGAGCGGTGGTTCCCGGAGGAGAACCCTCTCGGGAAAGAGCTTTTCGTATGGGGTCAAAACTGGCAAGTCGTGGGCGTGGCAGCCGACGTTCGTGAGTTTGGGCTTGCTCAAGACTTTACTCCCGTCTTTTACATGGCATCCCGCCAGGTTACTCCAGATCGAATGCAGCTGCTTTTACGTACGGCCGGAGACCCACTCGACTTGGCCGCTGACCTTCGGCGCACGGTGTGGGACTTCGACAGATCCATACCGATATCTGGCCTCGAAACGATGGAGGCACGCATCACGGGTTCACTTGCCCAGCCGAGATTTCGAATGATGCTGGTCGGCATTTTTGCAGGTATGGCATTGATCCTCGCATCAACGGGCTTGTACGGAGTGCTCGCTTTCTTCGTCAGGCAACGAATTCGTGAACTCGGTATTCGTGTCGCTCTGGGAGCCGCCCCACGAAATGTTATATCGGTAGTGCTGCAGAGAGGCATGGTGCTCGTGGGCATCGGGATCGCAGCGGGTCTGGTTGGCGGATTCGCCGGCGGGCGCGTGCTGCAGAGTATGCTCTTCGACGTAGCACCGACAGATGTACTCACTTTTGGAGGTGTGAGTCTTTGCCTCGCAGCCGTAGGGCTGATAGCGTGCATCCTGCCGGCGCGCCGCGCTATGAAGGTCGATCCGCAGGAGGTGTTGAGGGTCGAATGAGCGATCGCCCGACGGAGTCTTGCAACGAGGGCTTCAGAAAGGTTGATTTTGGGCAACCGTGGGAGGTTGCCCATGAGCAACGTGATTTTCATTTCCACCGAAGCCCTAAGACTACGAGCTGAGCTCAACGACACGCCTACGGCACAAGCCATTTACGATGCTTTGCCCATTGAAGGACTCGGCAACCGCTGGGGAGAAGAGATCTACTTCGAGATTCCAGTCGACGAGCCTCTCGCATCGGATGCGACTGAGGAGGTGCAGGTAGGCGAGCTCGGTTATTGGCCGCCAGGGAAGGCTTTTTGCATCTTCTTCGGACGCACACCGGCCTCGACTGGCGACGATCCGCGCGCGGCCAGTCCGGTAAACCGGATCGGGATGGTGATGGACGATGCTACGATGCTGACAGATGTGCCGCACGGAGCCGAGGTCAGGCTGGAGAAAGCCTAAAGGCCCCGGCGCCTTCGTTAGTCGTATAGTAGGTATGAATCGCCTAGATTCCCGAAGGCGACCAAATCTTGTGCGGCTTCTTTCAAAAGATCTGCAGGCTGCCCTGCGGAGTCGACAGAAGCTCGCAGCCTGTCGCTACCCCACAGGATGTCTATCGGCATCTTCTTGTGTTCGTACTCGTATGGTGGAGGAAGCCAATCGAAATCTCGAGGGGCGAGTCGTTTGACTGAGTGCAGGATAGCAACCGCTGTGTCGACAGGACGGTAAACCGCCCTGTCCAAGACATGTATCTGCGCGCCGCCACACATTGATTCCGCATGTTTCTGGAAAGTTGGCTCGAAGAAGCAAGGGCGAAACGCTACGCCCGGTAATTCCGTGCTGTCCATTGTCTCAACCAAGTCGTACGGGTCGAGATACGGTGCACCGAAAGTCTCAAACGGCCGAGTGGTGCCCCTCCCCTCGGATAGATTCGTTCCCTCGAGCAGCACCATGCCGGGGTAAACGGTGCATGAGTCGAGCGTGGGGAGGTTAGGGCTCGGCGAAACGAAGGGAAGGCCGGTATCATCGAACCATTTGTCGCGCGTCCACTCGCTCAGCGGTACCACGTCGAGTTCGCATCCAATTCCGAATTCCTCATTCGCTAAAAGAGCTATCTCTCCCGCAGTAAGTCCATGACGAAGCGGCAGCGGATGGAGGCCTACGAATGAGTCGAACCCGGATTTCAAAACCGGGCCCTCTCTGAGCTCTCCACCAATTGGATTGGGGCGGTCCAATACCACGAATCTCACACCTGCTTCGCGGCAAGCTTCCATTGCCAGGCACATCGTCCAGACGAAGGTGTAGACACGCACGCCGACATCCTGAAGATCGAAGAGCACGACATCGAGCCCGTCGAACATTTCTGGAGTGGGCTTACGCACGTCACCGTAAAGCGAGTGAACAGGTAGTCCGAGTCGAGGATCGAGATACGGACCACTTTCGATCATGTTGTCCTGCTTCTCGCCCCGCATTCCGTGTTGCGGTCCGAACAACGCCGACACGCTGAACCCGGCACCGACCAAAGCATCCACTGACGCCACCAATTCGGCGGTAACGGAGGCTGGGTGAGCAATCAGTCCAGTGCTCGCTCTTTTCAACTCTGGGCGCGCGCCCGCCAGCAATTCAGACAGTCCGGTTAACACTTTGGGATTGTTCATTTGAGCCGAATATTACCTCCGAGTTGGGAGGGCTCAAGCCTCTAGCACATGTGCGACCAAGCCTGCATACTAAACCAAGACCGCTCAACAACCTCAGCAGGAGCTCTACGATGGCGTCGAACATCCAGCGACGGACATTCGTCTCGGAAATGGCAGCCGCGGGTGCAGCTTTTCACATCGTCCCAAGGCACGTACTCGGTGGCAGAGGATACAGGGCACCCAGCGACAAGCTCAACGTCGCATGCATTGGCGTGGGCGGAATGGGCGGAGCGGATGTGCGCGGCATGAGCAGCGAGAACATCTATGCTCTCTGCGATGTCGACGACGAACGGGCAGCTCGTTCGTTCGAGGAATTTCCGGCAGCAAAACGCTATAAAGATTTTCGGGTGATGCTCGAGCAGGACGGAGCGAACATAGATGCCGTTACCGTCTCGACACCGGATCACACCCATACCGTCGCCGCGATGATGGCGCTCAAAATGGGCAAACACGTCTACTGCCAGAAGCCGTTGACACGCACCATCTGGGAAGCCAAACAGTTGGCTAATGCCGCCCGCGAATCCGGTCTCGCAACACAAATGGGTAACCAGGGTCACTCTTGGGAAGGCACCAGACAGATCCGAGAGTGGGTCGAGGCCGGTTGGATTGGAACGGTCAAGGAGGTGCAGTATTGGACAAATCGCCCGATTTGGCCTCAGGCGATCGAGCGCCCAACTGAGGTTCATCACGTACCCGGTCACCTGGATTGGGAGCTCTGGCTGGGCCCAGCGCCAGACCGTCCCTACCATCCAGCCTATGCACCGTTCAATTGGCGTGGGTGGTGGGACTTCGGCACAGGGGCTTTGGGAGATATTGCGTGCCATTCTATGGATGCCGCCTTCTGGGCACTGGAGCTCGGTTACCCTGCGAGCATCGTGGCCGAATCAACCGCCCTGTTCGAAGAAACCGCACCGGCCGTGTCTAGAATCGTGTACGAGTTCCCGCAGCGCGGGTCTCTCCCGCCACTCACCGTGGTGTGGCTGGACGGCGAGCTCACACCGCCTCGCCCGTTCGACCTCGATGCCGACACTCCGTGGCCTCCGGGATCGTCGGGGCAGCTGTGGATTGGGGACGAAGGGACTCTAGCGGCCGGCATATACGGTGAGGAACCGTATCTGGCAAACAGCGAGCGGCATAAGGCACTGCAGGCCGATCCTCCCGAGGAGCGATTTCCGCGCACTGACGGTGTCTACGCCGAGTGGATAACAGCGTGTAAGAGCGGGGGGAAGGCGGGATCGGATTTCGCCGAGCACTCTGGTCCACTGACGGAAATGGTCTTACTTGGCAACCTTGCCGTCAGGACCCAGCAATCTTTGGAATTCGACGCACGTACAGGTCAGGTCACAAATGCGCACGTACCGGAGGAGCTTTTTAGATCTGAGTACAGGGAGGGGTGGGGGTTCTAATTTGCAGCTTCGGATTCGGCCTGTTTGCGAACCGCATCCATATCTAGTGACCTGACCTGCTCGATCAAATCGGTTAGGGCTGCTTTGTCCATATACCCCGCCTGGGAGACAACGAGCACGCGGTCTCTGATGACAGCGAGGGTTGGAATCGAATCCACTTCGAAAGCTCGCTTGAGCTCTCTTGCCTCTTCCGTGTTTACTCGGCAAAACGCCACGTCTGTATTCTGCTTGGCGACGGCCTCGAACACCGGTCCGAACCCTCTGCAGGGTGCGCACCATCTTGCCCAAAAGTCCAAAACGACGGTCTCGTGACCGTCGATCATTTCTTCTAGTTCTTGTTCAGTAGTGATCGTGTGAGTTGACATCATTGCCTCGGCGGGCGGGGACTAATCCCCGCCCGTTCGTTGCTGAGATAGATCAGCCGCCTTCGGCCATCTGGATGTCACTGTGAGCAGTACAACCCTGCTCGCGGAAATCCTTACTGGTAGGATCTACATCGGCGTCGCAAAGCCAATACTCACCGGCGTCGTCGACATACACTTTGATCGGGCGAGTGCCCGGCTTCAGGATACCTTTACCAACATGCAGTTTCGATGTTTTTGCTGACATTGTACTTCTCCTTTGGTTTTCCATCTAATTGGTGTTTGTTATGCCTGTTGTATATTAATATTGTCGTACCACTAAACCAAATATACCCGTTGTCTAGAATATGTCAAGCGTAATATCTAGACATATGCCGTACGATGTTTTTGCTGGGATTCAGAACTCGATATTCACGCCAATTGTAGGCAGAACGGTTAGCGACTCGTTGGGCTCAGCTCTGCCCTCTCGGTAGTCCCATTCGTATTGAGTCACGTTGGCTCTACCGTACACGTTTTGAACGTCCACATAGGTCTCCAGCTGCACCCCTCGGAAGCTCCAGCGCTTATCGATACGGAGGTCGAGGGCGTGAAACGTCGGCAGTCTTGCCCCCTGGTTATGTGCTGAGAAGTTCAGCTGGCCCGCTGTAGGACCGCTTCCAACAAAGGGCGTGGTCGGCAACCCCGTGGCGATCCGAAACTTTCCACCCAATTCCCAGTCGTTACCGGGGCGCCACCCAGCAACCAGGTTCCCCAGGAAGCGGGCGTCATAACTTCCCGGGCGCGTAACCCCCTCGATCGACGTGTACTCAGCACGACTCAGCGTTGCGCTCAGCAGTCCATAGAACGGCAGGGAGCTGAGTCGTTTTTGCGCCAGGAACTCCACACCATAGACACGACCCGTTCCATCACTGTTTAGAGGCTCGAGCCCGTAAGGAATGTCCATCGTTACGTCCTCGAATCCGGCGGGAGCAAGCACCGCCTGTGGTCGGAAGATACGGGCTGGATAGTCCCTGTACTTCTTGTAGAAGAACTCGAGTTGCAGCCTTGTGTCGGCCCTTGGTTGGCTTTCTAACCCAACCACCACTTGATCACTCTCGATCGGCTTCAAACGCTGCGCGTTTGCGCCGTCACCCAAAAGCCAGATGAACGAGGGTGCCTGGTGGTATCGGCCAGCACTGAAAGTGGCGGCGATGCTCGGCATAACCTGGGCACGAACGCCAAGCCTTGGCGCGGCCCTTGCTGCATCGTTCAAAAATGCGTAGTAGTCGAGGCGCGCTCCTGCGGTCGCTTGAACGGCACTGGTCAGCTGAAAGGTGCCCTGTACATAGGTCGCGTTACGCAAGGCCGTGAACGACGTATCGCGGGAAAGGGAACGTGCCACACCATCGTCGCCCAACCGGTATCGACCGTCCAGCTCGATTTCGTAATCGAGTTTGCTAGCGTACCGGGCCACATTCCCGACATTGAGCTCGAACCAGGGCGACAGGCGCTTCACCAGGTCGACGCGAAGACTGTTGTCACCCTCTGCGGAAAAGTTGCTGAATACCGTCTGCGGTGGATCCAGGGAATCGCTCTGAAGCGTCTTGAACCTGCTGAAAGTGCGGCCGAGAGTCACCGTGAGGAGTCCGTCGTCGAGAAGCCTCTTCCATATTAGACCCCCGAAGTACTGCCGTTGCTCTGGAGCGAGGATTCGACTGTTGTCGTACCTGTCATCAGCGTCGTCATTGATGAACTCGACAGTATTGATCGCACCTATGCCGACAAACGATATCGTGTTGTTGGCATCGATCCGGGTGTTCGTTTTGAGCTGAAGATCCACATACGCAGGAATGAAGCTGAAGCCCGCAGCCTTGAAGAGCAGATCCAAGTAGCTGCGCCGAGCACTGAATAGGAAACTGGTGCTCTGCCCCACCGGACCCTCGAGGATTGCCCCAAAACCCGTACCCGAAAGATTGACCTCGCCGGCCAACCGTTCGGTTTCGCCTTCCCTAAGGGTAATGGATGTGAGAGACGCAGTCCTATCTCCGTATTTTGCGCTAAACCCACCGGCGGAAAAGTCAGTGCGTTGAACAAAATCGACATTGATGAGCGAAAGCGGTCCGCCCGTGGAGCCCTGAGAGCCAAAGTGATTGATGTTCGGCACCTCGATACCGTCCACTAGGAACAGGTTCTCGTAAGGTGCGCCACCTCTCACGACCAAATCATTGCGCCCGCCGGAAGTCACACCGACACCAGGCAGCAGAGCAACCGTGCGTATGACGTCCTCCTGAGCGCCCGGCGCTCGACGTGTCTCGTCCGCACCGATCGACCTGGTTGATGTCGTGTATTCGGGCTGTTGCTGGAAAAAGGAAGGACGAACGCTGATTCCTTCTAATTGAACCGCCAGCGGCGCGAGCTCAATGCGCACGTTCAGCGGCTTTCCGCTACCGACAACGGTGTTGGCCCGCACAATCGGCTGGAAACCGAGTGCGCGCACTCTCAGTTGGTAAACACCAACCGGGGTTTCGGAAATCTCAAAGCGTCCCAGCGAATCGGTTTGAACTGAGACACCCGTCTCAACCAACTCCACACTGGCTCCGACTAATAACCGTTCAGTTCTGGCGTCGACGACCTGGCCATCTATGTGCCCGACCGGCTCTTCCTGCGCGGACGCAGGCAGTGAGCCAAGAGCCAAAAGGATTCCGAAAGCCAGCAATGTCCGAATCAGCGACTCGAGAACCCCAGAGCGGCGTTCCCCGGTTGCTCGACGGTAACCTCCATTCTCGGCGTATATACGTTTGTATTGAGTATTCAACTTTATGTCCCGTATATAGTTATCTCATCCACACCCGGATCCTCACGAGTGCGAGAAACCAAAGACTACGTAGCTATGTATCGCTACGCGTCATGGTTTTGTCAAGGCCAAAAACTTGACATAATATAGACATTGCCTTAACATTGATTCGCAGTTAGACTACGACAACCGATTAACACATACGCAGATAGCTGATAATGGACATATCAAAGAAAACACCGGATCAGAAGCGCCATCCGATCCAGGTCGTGTCGCGAAGACTGGGCCTGTCAATCGATGTGCTGAGAGTTTGGGAAAAACGCTACGAACTCGTGAAGCCCGGACGAAGTGAGGGCGGGCACCGCCTCTACTCCGACTCGGACATCGA
>JBDHHK010000170.1:0-13229 GCA_039589395.1 Gemmatimonadota bacterium | reverse complement strand
CGTGAGTCGTGAGTCGTGAGTCGTGAGTCGTGAGTCGGCCGAACAATAATGCAAAAGAGCGAAACAACATGAATTGGATCAAACGAATTCCCTCGGAGTTCTTCCTGATTGCCGTTTTGGCAACGGTATCGACGAGCGGTCAGTCGCAAGGTTTCCTAAGCTCAGATCTCCACAACCTCAAGTCTGTTGGGGATGTGCAGCTTTCACCGGACGGTGGAACCATTCTTTTCACGCTTACCAATCGTGAGGGAGTCGGTCGATCATCTTCGAGATTGTGGATTTACGATCTCGAGTCCGAATCGGCCAGGCAACTGCTCGAAACGTCTGGATCCAATGCGCGTTGGTCTCCCGACGGGTCACGAATCGTTTACTTGGGCGACCTGGACGGCCGAAGTGGATTGATCGTAATGCGGTCCGATGGACGAAATCCCAGGTTTCTTGCCGAGGTGACGGGCACGAATCATCCACTACCGTCCAGCGGCGAGAGGTTCACGTGGGCACCCGACGGAAATGCGATCGCATTTGTATCCACGACACCCGGTCCCGAGTCTACTGAAGCATCTGGTGATCCGGTCGTGATCACCCGCTATCTCTACAAACCCACTGCATCAGAGGGGCTCACACGATTCAATGACAATCGTCGCGCTCACATCTTCGTGGTCGATGTTGCTGGCGGCGACGTTACCCAACTCACAGATGGTGTGTACTACGAACACTCCTTGGACTGGTCTCCCGACGGCAGCGAGATCTTGTTCATCTCGAATCGTGAGCCGGATCCAGACAAGTTCTTTAACTACGACGTCTTCGCTGTTCGTGTCGATAACGGGGCAATCCGGAGACTCACGCGGACAGAGAACGCAGAATACAGACCGCGCTGGTCTCCCGATGGCAAAAGGGTGGTATACCAAGGCACACGTCGGGGTCTCACATCTTCCGAGACCACCATGGAAGACACGCACATATGGATCATGGACGCCGACGGATCGAACCGAAGAGAGCTGGGATATGAGATCGACAACCGCCAAGGTGCACCTATGTGGGCAGCCGACGGCCGTTCTGTTTACTTCACCGTTCAGGACCGTGGCAGCGTGAACCTGTATTGGCTGGATGCCGAAGGAGATGGACACACGGTTGTGGTTGGCGCCTCTGGTGGTGTGGGCAACTGGTCGGTGAGCGAAGATGGTACCATAGCATTCGCGTTTCACGCGGCCGATAATTTGGCTCAGCTCTATGTGCGCGATGCCGACGGCACCCGCCAGCTGACCGATACGAATCGAGACCTACTCGACAACCGATTCGTCGCTGAGATTGAACCACTGCGCTTCGAGAGCTTTGACGGACAAGAAGTTGAAGCGTTCTTTACCTATCCGATGGGACTGAGTGAGGGATCGAGCCACCCGATGATTACGATGATCAAAGGAGGACCTCACGGCCAACGCGGTCCACGTTTTGATCACAAGGCTCAGGTTTATGCCGCCCAGGGCTGGGCTGTCCTCACGGTCAATTATCGTGGTTCAACGGGCTACGGACAGGCATTTGCGGATGCGATCTTCGGCGATCAGAATGGCGGTGAGGCGAAAGATGTCATCTACGGTGTGTTGGCGGCGTTGAGAAGATTCGACTGGATCGATCGAGACCGGCTTGGAATTGAAGGTGGAAGCTACGGTGGGCAGCTGACGAATTGGATTATCACGCAGACGAATATGTTCGCGGCCGCAATTCCAATCGCGAGCATATCAAACCTGATCAGCTTCAACTACATGGCCTACTACCACGACTATCTAGCTGTAGAGTTCGGCGCATATCCTCACCAAGAGTTTTTGATGGACGTGCTGTGGGAGCGATCGGCGCTCAAGCACGTGGCCAGAGTGAGCACCCCAACCATGCTCGTTCACGGTGAGAACGACAACGACGTTCCCATTGCGGAAGCTGAACAATTCTACATTGCGTTGCACGACGTGGGTGTGCCTGCCGTAATGGTGAGGTACCCAAGAGAAGGACACGGTGTGCGGGAGACGGGGCACGTTGTCGACCTTGTCGATCGCAGTGTGGCGTGGTATCGGTGGTGGTTTGGTCGGTGAAATGAGTATTCCTATCGATCGCCTAAAACTCGCCCTCGCGGGGCAGTACGGCATCGAACGGGAAATCGGTGTCGGCGGAATGGCAACGGTGTTCCTCGGTCACGATCTGAAGCATGACCGGCCCGTCGCGTTGAAAGTAATGCATCCGGAACTCTCGGCGGTTCTGGGGTCAGAGCGATTTCTCCGCGAGATCCAGATCATCGCCAAGCTGAGCCACCCTCACGTCCTAGCATTGTACGACTCAGGGAAGGCCGAGAACTTTCTGTACTACGTGATGCCGCTCGTAAAGGGCGAATCGTTGCGCGCACTTCTCAACCGAAAACGCACCCTAACGCTTGAGGACACTCTCGCCATCGCTAAGGACGTCGGCGACGCGCTGAGCTACGCGCATCGAGAAGGTGTGGTGCATCGGGACGTGAAACCGGAAAACGTGTTGCTGGCCGAAGGCCATGCACTGGTGACTGATTTTGGAATTGCAAAGGCCGTGAGTTCAGCCACTGACGAACCTCTAACTCGGACTGGCATCCCACTCGGAACGCCCGGGTACATGAGTCCCGAACAAGCCGCGGCAGGTGGCGACCTCGATGCTCGCACAGACACCTACAGCCTCGCCTGCGTGGTGTACGAGATGTTGACCGGAAATGCGCCAGCGCGGTGGATAACCGAGGTTGAGCTCAGGGCAGGCCGCTTCCTCAAGGCTTCACCAGCGCATCGAGATTGTTTTGCCGCGTTACCTTTGGCCGTGGAGGGAGCGTTGGTTCGAGCCCTGGCGATCGATCCGGACGAACGGTACGCAACGCCCGATGAATTCGTGGGAGCGCTCACCGAAACGGTAGTGTCCAAGCGGCGCTACGCGGAGAGCGAGGCCCGGGAAATCATACGCAAGGCGGCATCCCTAGAAGCCGCAGAACCAACCCCGGCTGAGGACTATTCGTTCACCGGTGTGAAGGAACTCGCGGCCGAGGTGGACATTCCGTCACAGCACGTGAAAGCGGCAGCCAAGGTCCTCGATGAACCGGTGGTGGCCGCTCCTCGGGTGCTCGGCATTCCGGCGGGAACGCACCTGAGCCGACGGGTGAACGGGGAGGTGCCTGAGTCTGAGTATCCCGTTTTGCTCGAGATGATACAGGAGACGCTGGGTGAGGCTGGTCGGATTGAAGCCACGGTTGGCAAGGTCTTTGTGTGGACTACGGAAAGGGCGGGAGACAAGACCCAAAACACCCGTGTGCAGGTGAGCCCGCGCGACGGCAGGACGAAGATTACGATTTTGGAAGATCGAACGGGGACAATTGCGGTCACATTTGGGGTGGGCTCCGTGGTAATCGCCGCCCTGGCGATTCCAGCCTTTGAGGGCGGACTGACACAGTTGTTTCCGGTAATCGGCATTTTGGCGGTCGGCGGCGTGGCCTATGTTAGAAAACAGTTCAAGAGACGCAAGCAGTTACTGACCAGTTTGCTAGATCGATTGACGCTCCACGTCAGCGGAACAGCGGAAAGGTAACGCTCGTGAAGTCAAAGCTGATTCTAACGACGATGGCACTGATGGTCGCATGCGCCGGCGAGAACGATTCAACAGATCTCTACTATCCCCCGCCGGGTGATTGGGAATCCCGCACGCCACAACAGACGGGTATGGACGCGGCAATACTCCGAGCGGCGGTGGATTACGCCCAGGCCCATCTGACCACGCAGATACCGGAGGATCCCGGTGCCTATCTTAGGGATCGCTTCAGTGAGATCCCATACCAGGAGATCGTGGGCCCTACGACTCTACGCGGTGGTGTGAATGGAATTGTTTTGAAGGACGGATACATCGTTGCGGAATGGGGCGACACAGACCGCGAGGACATGACCTTCTCGGTCACCAAGAGTTATCTGTCAACCGTGGCTGGGCTTGCATGGGACGATGGGCTCTTACGAAATCTTGATGATCGCATCGGTTACTACGTCGCGGATGGATCGTTTTCTTCTGAGCAGAACGCTCCAATCACCTGGCACAACCTTCTGCAGCAGACCAGCGAATGGGAGGGCACTCTCTGGGGCAAGCCCGACATTGCTGATCGACGGGAAGGTCTCGATCGTGAGTTGAGACATCCGGGAACGTTCTGGGAGTACAACGACGTGCGCGTCAACCTGATGGCGTACTCGTTGCTTCACTTGTTCAAACGGCCGCTCCCGGAGGTGTTGAAGCAACGAATCATGGATCCCATCGGCGCCTCTCCCGATTGGCGTTGGCACGGTTACGAAACGTCTTGGACCGAAATCGACGGTCAGCGGATTCAGTCGGTTAGCGGTGGTGGCCATTGGGGTGGTGGATTCTTCATTGATACGCGCGACCATGCCCGTTTCGGTCTCTTAGCGTTGCGAAACGGCCGATGGAATGAAACGCAGCTCGTCTCGGAGGAGTGGTTCCAGCGAGCGGTAACACCGACGGATATCAAGTCCGACTATGGGTACATGTGGTGGCTCAATACAGGGCGCGAGTTATTCCCTGCGGCACCGGAGTCGGCATTCTTCGCGCTCGGCGCAGGATCGACCAACGTGATCTATGTTGACCGAGCCAATGAGTTAGTTACAGTCACACGTTGGGTAGATGGGGGTGAGCACGTGAACGAGTTCATTCGGCTCGTACTCGAGTCTATCGAGGGGCAGTCATAGCACTCAAACGGCAGATCGTTTCGAGTGAGTCGTAAGTGGTGATTAGTGAGTAGGTTGTTTTTCGAACCTCCCACTCACTCCTCACCACTCACCACTTACGGAGACACTCACCCCTCACTCATACCTGAGGGCTACTCCCGGATCGACCCTGGTCGCGCGGATAGCCGGAATCAAACTGGCCAGCATCCCCACTAGAACAATCAACGCCACAATCGTGGCGAACACCGTCGGATCGCGGGGCTCGACGTCGAACATGATCAGCATGACGATTTTTGACACGCCAAATGCGAGAGAGAGTCCGAGAGTGAGGCCAATCCCGAGCTGCACGGCTCCCTCGCGCACTACCAATCGAACGACATCGCCAGCCTTGGCGCCTAGGGCCATGCGGAGTCCCATTTCCTGAATCCTCCGACTGACCGAAAATGCGAGAACCCCGTATAGACCTACGGACGCAAGGAACAGCGCCGCAGCACCAAAGACGATAAACAGCGACCCGAAGAAGCTGTAGATCCAAGTTTCTTGGTGAATCACCTCAGGCATGTCGCGTATCCAGTAGATCGGCAGATCACTGTCAACGGCTCGTACTGCTGCTCGCACGTCTGGAGCAATGTTGAGCGGAGGCCCGCCCGCCACTTGGATGGCTATACTCACGAACTGCCGGTCTCGTTGCGCCAACGGTACATAGTAACCGGCCGGGTCAGTCCGATCTGGGTCAAAACCTTCCATCTGCATGTTTGGCACGACACCGACGATCGTCCTCCATTCCTCCTGGCTCTCAGACGTGCCTTCGCGGATTCGGCGGCCAATTGGATCTTCCCCAAGGAAGTACTTCTCCGCGAAGCCCTGATTCACCAGAGCGATGCCGGTGGCATTGGCATCGTCAGCCAGGCTCAGGTCCCTGCCCCTGAGCACCTCGACTCCGAAGGTGGAGAATAAGTCCGTCGAAATTGCTGCGATGTTTGCGAGCGGGTAATCCTGGTCTTCCTGATACGTCGCACCCTCGAGTGCAAACCGAATTCGGTTGCAGCATGATCCGGGAAGCATATCTGTTAGCGCCACAGAGCTGGCACCAGGTACTGTTTTGAGGCGCTCCTTCAGATCTCTGAAGAACTGTTGCCTGTCCTCTAGTTTTGGGTAGTCGGTCTCAAATACGCCCACGCGCGCCGAGAAGATTCTTTCAGTGTCGAATAGAAACTCGTGGTTGCTGAGCTTGATGATGCTCTTGGCCATCAAGCCCGCACCAACCAGCAACGCGCATGACATCGCCACTTCACCGATTATGAGCACCTTGCTGATCTTGCTGGCGCGGAAGCTCGATGAGCCGCGGTTCTCGTCCTTCAGAATCGAGTTGGCATCGGTTCTTGCCGTTTGAATAGCCGGCGCCGCTCCAGCAGCAAAGGCCGTGAGCGCAGTCACCGCCATTATGAAGCAGAGGATGGGCAGGTCGACCGCCATGACCATGAAATACGGCCTACCCACGCCAACCGTGGCTCGGTCGATCCATTCAACGCCGGCGAATGCGATGATGATTCCTAGAACCGCGCCTGCGACCGCCAAGACCGCCGCTTCAGAGAAAAGGGGCAGTGCTACTCGCCACTTGCTCGCACCAAGAGCAGAGCGGACAGCGGCTTCTTTTGTCCGCAGCGCAGCACGGGCAAGCAAGAGGTTGGCCACGTTCGCACACGCAATGAGAAGCACGAAGATGGTGGCGATCTGCATCGCGATAAAGACTGGGATGGCCTCTCTACCGATACTCTGTTCGATGAAGTCGGTGAGGGTCACGCCAACGCCTTCGTTCGATTCCGGATACTGCAATGCGAGATTTTGCGCGACCAGAGACATGTCGAGTGTCGCTTGTTCGACGGTCATTCCGTCTTTCAACCGTCCAAAGACAGTCAGGAATGGTCCCGTACCGCGTTCAGGATTCTCATCGCGAACGTCTCGGCGGGGGATCCAGATCTCCTCGGTCTGAGGAAACCTGAAGTCCTCTGCCACAACTCCAAGGATCGTGGCCTGTTCACCATTCACCCTAATGATTTGGCCAATGACATTTGGGTCGGAGTCGTAGCGGTTGACCCAGATGTCATATCCGATCAACGCTGTCATTGGGGCGCCGGGCGTGTCGTCGCCCACTCTGAAACTGGTGCCCAGAATTGGGGGCTTCCGCAGAACATCAAATAGATTTGCGGTGACGAACGCACCATCGTACCGGACGGGGTCGTCTGTGACTCCGCTGACGTTGATCGTCCCGGAAGAGAAGCCAGCTATTGCTTCAAAGGCCTGTTGTTGCTCGCGCCAATCGTAAAAATCGTGTTGGTCGACTCCCATTCGCTCGATGTTCTCGGAAGGATTCGTGCGAAAGATCAACGCCAGTCGGTCTGCATCTGGAACGCCGATGCCTCGGTAGTACACGCCATAGATCATGCTGAACATTGTGGCGCACAGGCCGATTCCCAGTCCGAACGCCACTACCGCTATTGCTGAAGAAGCTGGCTTCTTCGCTAAAGCGCGTAGTCCGAGTCTGAAGTCTTTGAGAAACGCATCCATTCCGGGCCTCGAGGTTTATGCTCAAGGTCCCATACGGCCCGCATGAATGGTGCGTTTCAGCTAGTTCGGATTGGAACGTGGTTGGCCGACGCCAAACCTATTCTGCTCCCAACGCCTCGATCGCGTTCAGGCGCGCCGCGCGCCAAGAGGGCAAACTTGCGGCGACAACCGCGACACAAAGAACTGCGGCGGTCACGGCAACAAATGTTGAAAGGTCGATCGGTTGGACTCCGAACAGCAGAGTGTCCATCACGCGTGTACCCGCCGCAGATAAGGCGATCCCGATAGCGATCCCCGTGCCAGCCGCGGCAATTCCCTGGCCGGCAACATGCCGGAGGATTTGGCCGGGTCGGGCGCCAAGTGCAATTCGCACACCGATTTCTTGAGTCCGAGCGCCCACTATATTGGCCAGGAGGCCGTAGATGCCAATCAGTGCGAGCAATAACGCGCTGAGCCCGAACGCGGACACCAAGGTAACGTTGAAGCGTGGTTGAGCGACCGCGTTCGAAAACATGGCATCGATAGGCTGAACCCACGTGACGGGCAACTCCGGATCGATATCCCAAACCGCCTGGCGCATAACGTCTCCCGCGCCCTCAGTTGAGAGCCGGGTGTGGACTACAACAAAGAAGCCGTGAGCGTTGTCCTGGTCCTGCTGCTGCGTTATGTACACCTCCGGCAGCGGGTCGGCACTTAGACTCCATCGTCTCACATCGCCAACCACGCCAACTATCGTGTACCACGGGTTGAGACCGACATGCTCCGGTGGGAGCAGGTGATCGGGGGCAGCAAGGCGGAGTCGCTTGCCGATCACCTCCCCGTTGTTCAGATGGGTCCTCACGAATGTCTCGCTGACGAGTGCCACGAAGGGGCTCTCTGCGTTATCGCTCTCCAACAGTGCACGTCCTTCGAGTACCGGTATTCCCATGGTGCGCAGGTATCCAGCCGTGGAAATCGAGAGATCGACTATCGGGATTTCGGAGAGTGTGAGTGCCGGTTGGTGCTCCAGGGTCAGATATTTGCGCCACATGAGACTCTGAAACGGTAGCCCCACGGAGCTCCCTGAAGTTTCGATGCCGGGCGTTCCATCCAGCCTCTGGTGCAGCTCATTTAGAAACATTGAAACCATGGGGCCGTCGGTGTAACGCGAACTTGGCAGACTGAGCTGCATAGCATATCGACCGTCGGAGGAGAAGCCCGGATCAACCTTCATGAGATTGATGAATGACTTTACCAGCAAGCCGGAGCAGGTCAGAAGAACCACCGCAATTGCTACCTCGGCGACCACAAAAACGCGTTGCACCCTGTGCGATGCTCCAAGGCCGGGCGACCGACCGCTCTTGTTCAAAGTGCTTTGGATATCCACACGCATCGACCGAAGTGCCGGGACGAGACCGAACAAGATGCCGGTGAGTGCGGCACAGGCCATGGTGAAAGAGAGGACAGGTACACTGATTTCGATCTCGCTCAATCGAGGAAGATTGGCAGGTCCCCACATTCGTATTGCCTCAACGCCCCAGTATCCAATACCAAGGCCCAACAAACCACCTGCCACCGATAGAAGTAGTGCCTCCGAGAGCACTAAGGTTACGATCCGAGTTCTGAAAGCTCCCAGTGCCACACGCACAGCTATCTCACGCTCTGCGGAAGCCGCACGGGCAAGTAGCAGGTTGGCAACGTTCACACAGGCGATTAGCAGCACGAAACCAACGGTGCCGAACAGGATCCATAGAGTGCGGCTGGCTCCTCGCACGAGTTGTTCGCGCGCAGGAATCAATACGGATCCGATACCTTCATTCCACTCCGGAACCGTTTCCTCGAGGCGGGACGCGACTAGAGCAAGCGCTTCTCCCGCTTGCTCGATCTGGATGTTCGTGCCTAACCGACCGTATACCGTCGTGTTGTGATTACTCCAGAATCCCGGTTGGCTCGGGTCCAGCGGTACAGGCGTCAGGATGTGTTGTACCCCAAAACCCGGTATCCTGAGGCCCGACGGGAGCACTCCCACCACGGCGTGGCTCACGCCGTTCAGCAACAGATGAGTGTCTGTCAGATCCGTCTTCCCGCCGAGTCTCTCGAGCCAGAAGGAATTGCTCACTAAACACACAGGCCGGGCACCAGGTTGCTCTTCATCTGTCGAGAACTCACGACCGTGGTGCGGGCGGGTACCCAGCAAGGCGAGGAGCCCAGCTGAAGCCTCTAGACCATTAATTCGGAACGGCCTATTCCAAGCCCCAGAGTTAGAACCGTGACGGTCGTGAATCGCGGGCTGTTCTTCAGGCGACGTATGGCAGTCGTATCGAACAACCGGAGGAAGAGAAGCGAGCGAATCCGATCCCGCCTCGACATACGGGGACCGTTTCCACCTTGGCTGGTGTTGGGCGTTCCGGTTCTGATTACCGAGGAGGTTGCTCGTTTGACAACACTCGCGCGCTCCAGTAGCCCGTTTGCGACAACGTCCCACAAGGCCCCGCCCCAGACCACCAGGCGATCGCAGCTGGACCCAGCCGTATCGTTCATCCGAGCCCGGTGGTAGGACAGAATCTCGTCCGCATACGATGTCCGAAACGTGACAGGCAGAACCAGGAGTGCCAGTCGAAACAGTCGTTCCCCGACTCTCGAGGTTCGTCTTGCGCTATCTGCCATGGCTCATCTGTCGGCGGATGAAGATGAAAGCAGGTTGTGTTGCCGCGCATCCAGCACGAGGCGCTCGAGCCTCTGCGCCTCCTGTTGGGCAACCGACCGCCCGAGTTGCGTGAGCTTGAATAGACGTTTCTGATCCCCGTTCCCGGGAACCGGTAGGTGTTCGATCAATCCGCGCTCGGCCATATCTCTGAGCCTTCTGTAGAGATTGGTTGGAAAGATCTTCCCTAGGCTCGAATCACGCCTCTCGATCTCTTTGGCAATTGCGTAGCCGTGGAGGTCGCCGTCCATCAATACGAGCAAGACTCTGAACTCGAGCGCGGCTAGCTGAGTGCTTCTCTTTTTTGCCATGATTCCTCGCGCTGCATGGTTATCATTATGATAATAGTATTACGATGATAATGACACGTTGGTTTCAGCGTCCGAGCTGATGGGTAGAATCGCTCCCCGCCAGTGCCGGATTGACCTATCGGCACGGTCGAGTTTTGTTTGCCAGACGAGTATTTCTTTTGATATCGGAGGTCTCCGATGCGGCTCTCAGATTCACTTCCATTAGTGGCGGTACTGGTGATGATTGCTCCCAAAGACGGACTTGCCCAAACCCAACGCGCCGATGTTCAGCCTCCGGTAGCCCGGGTTTCCCCTAAAGAACTCACCAAGCACGGTCACACCCGCATCGATGATTATTTCTGGCTCCGCGAACGTGAGAACCCCGAGGTCATCGCATACCTCGAGGCCGAGAACGAATACACCGATGCGATGCTGGCTCATACAGAAGAGCTGCAGGAATTGCTCTTCGAGGAGATACGTGGCCGCATTAAGCAGGATGACTCGTCGGTCCCGTACAGGGACGGCAACTACATCTACTACACTCGTTATGAGGAGGGCAAGCAGTACCCGATTTACGCCCGAAGACGGGGGGCACTCGACGCCGATGAGGAGGTAATGCTGGATGCCAATATCCTGGCCGAGGGGCACGGCTTCTTTTCGGTCGGCACTTGGCAGGTCACGGAAGATGAGCGGCTGCTGGCCTACGCCGTAGACACCCAGGGGCGGCGGTTCTACTCGGTTCATTTCAAGAATCTCGAAACCGGAGAAGTATTGGAGGATCAAGTCGACTCGATAACTCCGAACATCGCGTGGGCCAACGACAACAGAACGCTTTTTTACACCAAGCAGGATCCGGAGACGCTGCGGAGCTATCAGATCTACCGGCACACGCTGGGTACCGACAATACCGGAGATGAACTCGTTTACGAAGAACACGATACGGAGTTCGGAACGTACGCATTCAAGACGAAAACCAAGCGCTTTTTGATGATAGCCTGCTATCAGACGCTTTCGTCGGAGTACCACTATCTGGATGCAAACAACCCCAAGGGCGAGTTCACGGTGGTGCTACCAAGGGAGCCGGAGCACGAGTATACAGCAACGCACTTCGGCGATCACTTCTACATAGTGACGAATGACAATGCCAGAAACTTCCGGCTTGTTAGAGCGCCCGTGACCAACCCGAGCCGTGATCATTGGGACGAGGTCCTCCCACACCGGGAAGATGTTCTGTTGCAGGGCATAGAGGTGTTTCGGGACCACATGGTAGTCAGCGAACGTAAGGATGGTTTGACTCAACTCCGAATTCGGCGCTGGGACGGTAGTGATGATCACTACCTGGAATTCGGTGAACCGGCGTATACATCGTATGTCCAGGTCAATCGCGTTTTAGAGTCTCACGTGGTCCGGTACGGATACACATCGATGACAACCCCCAGCTCAGTGTTCGACTACGACATGGATACCCGAGAGAAGACGCTGCTGAAACAGGACGAGGTGCTCGGCGGGTTCAGCTCGATGGATTACGTAACGGAACGCAGGTACGCGACGGCACGGGACGGAGTGCGGGTACCCGTTTCCATTGTATATCGAGCCGGCACCGTTTTGGACGGTACGAGCCCACTACTGCTCTACGGGTATGGTTCGTATGGTGCCAGTATGGATGCGTCGTTCAGCGCAGCTCGGTTGAGTTTGCTCGACCGAGGTGTCGCCTACGCAATCGCTCACATTCGGGGTGGCCAGGAGTTGGGGCGCGTCTGGTACGAGGATGGCAAACTGCTCGAGAAGAAGAACACTTTCACTGACTTCATAGATGTGGCCGAGTTTCTCATAAACGAAGGATATGCTGATCCAGATCGGTTGTTTGCCGAGGGCGCGAGTGCGGGCGGTTTGCTGATGGGTGCAGTGACGAACATGCGCCCCGATCTCTGGAGAGGAGTCCTGGCTCACGTACCGTGGGTGGATGTTGTCACTACTATGCTCGACGAGAGCATTCCGCTAACCACGTCTGAATACGATGAATGGGGAGACCCGAACGAACGCGAGTATTACGACTACATGTTGTCTTATTCGCCGTACGATCAGGTCGAGGCCAAAGAGTATCCCAATGTTCTCGTGACGACGGGATTGCATGATTCACAGGTGCAGTACTGGGAACCAGCCAAGTGGGTTGCAAAGCTCCGTGCCGTGAAGACAGACTCGAATGTCTTGATTCTGAAGACACATATGGAGGCAGGGCACGGAGGTGTTACCGGGCGCTATAAACGTTACCGCGATACTGCATTCCAGTACGCATTTCTGTTGGATCTGGCCAGGTTGGGAGAGCGATTGATTCCGTAAAACACACTCTTGACGGACGCTTCTTCTTCCCGAGATGAAATCGCTCCCGCTTGTTGGTGCAGGCTGCCTGGTTCATCTTTAGCGCCAACAGTCGGCGTTACTATTTGTTTGTGGGGGATCCATGAGGAAATCGTTCGTTTCGATCGCGCTGGTTTTGATCGCGATTCTACCCACCACTACGGTGGCACAGGAAGGGGCCCCTCCGTCGGCGCCCACCGCAGATCCAACTCCTTCCCTATGGGAAAGCAACCACTCGATCGTGGCTGGTGGAGAAACCGTAGAGTACAGAGCCGTTGTCGGCAGCTTCATACTACGAGACGACGAAGAGAAGGCTAGCGCGGAGTTCTTCTATACTGCGTATTTCCGCACAAATGCGCAAAATATCTCGGAGCGCCCCGTAATATTCGCGTACAACGGCGGACCGGGATCGGCGTCATTCTGGCTGCACATGGGTATCATGGGGCCTCGGCGGGTAGTCACACCCAATGTTGGCCAACAGGCTCCTCCTCCGTATCCGTTGGTCGACAACGACTACACCTTGCTGGACAACGCTGACATTGTCATGGTCGATCCTGTCGGAACCGGTTTCAGCCGCCCAGCAGGTGAGGCTGAGGGAACGGATTTTTGGGG
>JBDHHK010000169.1:0-9773 GCA_039589395.1 Gemmatimonadota bacterium | reverse complement strand
AATCAGAGCGGCTTATATGACGTTAACGGTTGATGATCGCAGCTCCGCTGTCTGATCGCTGACCGCTATTGCCACTTCCCGCTGACGATCATCCGGTGAGCTTCTCAATTGTCCGTCGACGGACAATTCGTGCCCTACCCTGACCCACTGTGACCAACCGGGAACGCGAAAAGCCTTAGTTCTTGCGCTTTCTTCGGGGTTCAAGTCCCCCTCCTCGCACCACTTGAGTCCGAGCTGGCGAGGACGAGAGTCCTGGTCGCTCGGACTTCATCCGGTCCTAATCACGACACAGCGTAAATCGGGCCAGGCTTCCGGCACACGGGGGCAAACTGGGGGGCTTAACTTTGCGTTTCTCCCTCTGCGCGGCGAGTTCTTCGCTGCTCATCCGGGCAGCTTGCCGCAGTGGCGCTTACCGTAGCTATACCCGTCAGAGAATTCCGGTCTTCTTCAACAACCAGAATTGGAACGCCGCGATCGCAAACAAACCTGCGGTAACGTAGGCGAAGCCAAGCGGGCTCTCGAGCCATGGCATCCCGCCTACGTTGATCCCGAACAGGCCTGTGAGCAGCCCGAGCGGGAGAAATATCGAAGCGACGATGGAGAGCAGATACATGTTGCGGTTCATCGTATCCGCGAGCCGCGCGCTGAGTTCTTCGTGGAGCACTGCGGCCCGATCACGAGCGGCGTCGAGATCTTCGACGAGCCGAAGCATTCCATCGGACGCTTCCCTGAGCAGTAAAATATCGGATTGCTCCCATGCAGCACCATGTTCGACGGGAAGCCGAGACAACGTATCACGCTGCGGTGCGAGATAGCGGCGCAGCATGATTGCCACACGTCGAACGTCGCTGAGTTGACGCCGCATCTCGGCCGGAGCCGAACTCAGCAGCTTTTCTTCAGCCACGCTAACGCTATCGTCGATTTCTTCTATAATGCTGCCCGCACGTGTAACGAGACCGCGGATTATTGCGATCAGTGCCAAGGTGGGAGTTTTGGGACCGCCACCCGCGATGATACGGGTTCGAACGTCTTGTACCGCCATGATTGGGCTTCGCCGCAGAGTAATGAGCCGGTCTTTCTCCAACCACACACGCAGCGAAATCATGTCTTCCGGATCGGCGCCGGGATTCAAGTTTACGCCACGCAGAATAATCAACAGCCCGCCGGGCATCGACGTTGCGCGCGGGCGCGTTTCTTCAGCGAGAAGCGCCTCGATGACTATCGGAGCAAGGCCTGCATCACGTTCCAACCAACGGTCAGCACGATCATTGGTGCGATCGAGGTGGATCCAGCACGGCCCGATATCGCCTGCAACGTCGTCCCAACCGAGCGCTGCGCCTCCCCCAAGACCATCGAACGCGAATGCATGCACGAGTCCCTCGTCACTACCAGATCCCATCGCTTCGCGGTGACCCATGACGGCTACGTTAAACTACCAAGGCATAGGGAGCGAGTACGGAACGCATCGAAACGCGATCGATATCTGATTCGTGACGAAGCCTACGAATGCTGGTACTGATGAGAAACCAGTATGCGCCTCTTGCCGTAGGTGTCGTTGATGAGACAATAACAAACTCGCTCTCTCTACGGTGAGAGTCGATCCAAGGAGGCAGTTCTGCCGTGAAACTTGCGATATTATCGTGTGCCCCTGGTTCTTACAGCACGCGGCGCCTCAAAGAAGCTGCTTTGCAGCGTGATCATCGTGTCAAAGTGCTCGACACCCTGAAGTTCGCCATTGACTTACAACAGGGTCTGCCCGATCTCTATTTTCGCCAAAAACCACTATCTAGCTACGATGCCGTACTACCCAGAATCGGCGCATCGATCACGTACTACGGTACCGCCGTAGTACGACAGTTCCAGGAGATGGATGTCTTCTGCGCCAACACAGCTCACGGTATTGCCAACTCTCGCGACAAGTTGCGGAGTCTACAAATCTTGAGCCGTCACCACATCGGGATTCCAAGGACTACATTCGTTCGAGACAAGAGGGATGTGATCCCTGCGATAGAGCGGGTGGGTGGCGCTCCCGTTGTCATCAAGTTGATCGAGGGCACACAAGGGATCGGAGTGTTGCTGGCGGAGTCGATTAAAGCTGCCGAATCGATAATCGAGCTTCTACAAAGCCAAAAACAGAATGTACTGGTGCAGAAGTTCGTTGCCGAGAGTAAAGGGAAAGACATTCGGGCATTCGTGGTTGGGGATAGGGTCGTAGCGGCCATGCGCCGTACTGCGCAAGGACAGGAGTTTCGCAGCAACGTCCACAGGGGGGGCACGGCGGAGGCCGTGGAACTGGATGATCTCTACCAGGAGACTGCGGTTCGTTCGGCCCAGATCTTAGGACTACAGGTTGCTGGCGTCGATATGCTCGAAGGAGCCAAAGGCCCGCAAGTGATGGAGGTCAATTCATCACCGGGTCTACAGGGCATTGAGAGTTGCACAGAACTGGATGTCGCAGGCGCGGTCATCGACTACATTGCAGCTCAGGTAGATTTCCCAGAGATAGACCTTCGCCAGCGCTTGACTGTCAGCAAGGGCTACGGGGTCACCGAAATTTACGTACCAGAAGGATCCAACTTCGTCGGGATGAAGATCAATGAGACGAACCTGGCTGAGAGGGATATCAATGTGCTGACCCTCTACCGGGGCAACAAGATAATCCCCAATCCAAGGGCGGATCGAGAGCTCGAACCCGATGACAAGCTGCTTTGCTTCGGGAAACTGGAGTCAATGCGAGGGATGATTCCGCCGAAAACCCGACGCCGACGACGCCCGGAGGTTAGAGAGTTGGTATCGGATGAGCTAGGTGAGCCGACCACAGAGAGCGACGAAGGTTGAAAGAATCATCTGCCAGCAAGACTGATCCGGGCAAAAAACAGCGACCCCGTGCCGAGCCCTTCGAACTCGGTGGGCATACCGTGCAACCGGGCGAACGGGCTCAGTTCGATCTGCCCACGGCAAACCTCTACACACACGCACCGCTGGATATGCAAATCGAAGTCATCCACGGACGCCTTGCCGGCCCCGCGCTGCTCATCTGCGCCGCCATCCATGGCGATGAACTGAATGGCGTTGAGATCATTCGTCGAATGCGCAGCTTCCGAACGCTACATCGGTTGCACGGGACTCTAGTTTTGGTCCCAGTGGTGAACCTCTTCGGCTTTATTCACCAGTCTCGCTACCTGCCAGATCGACGCGACTTGAACCGCTGCTTTCCAGGTAGCGAGCGGGGATCGATTGCATCGCGTGTTGCCCACATCTTCTTTCACGAGATCGTAAAGAAGTGCAGCCACATCATCGATCTACATACTGCCGCCATCAATCGGGACAACCTGCCGCAAGTCCGGGCCGCGCTCGATGAGCCGGGTGTGGCAGAGATGGCGCATGGGTTCCGAATCCCGGTGATTATCAACTCAGGGCTCATCGACAACAGCTTACGAATGGAAGCCGGAAAACTCGGCATTCCTGTGATTACCTACGAAGCAGGAGAAGCGCTGCGACTCAACGAAAGTTCAATCGTAACTGGAGTCCGTGGAATTGTCAGCGTCATGCGCTCTCTAGACATGCTTCCTTCACAGCGCATACGAACCGTCCGCGCGGAACCCTATGTTGCTCGATCGAGCAGTTGGTTTCGCGCGACGACGGATGGTGTGTTTAGACCGCTTGTTAAGCTCGGCGAGCGGGTGGAGGCCGGCAGCACGTTGGGCGTGATTGCCGCGCCCTTCTCAGCCGAGGAATCCGTACTGACCGCCCCGTCTGACGGTATTGTCATCTGCATCGGGAAACTGCCGCTGGTCAACGAAGGCGAAGCTCTCTTCCACATTGCCCACTTCGAGGAGGCGAGTGTTGTAGAAGAGGAGATTGCGGCCCACGAGACGAACATCGAAGAGGACCGGCTTTTCGAAACCGAAACCGTGCCTCGAAGGGAGGCAGACCCTCCCCAGTGAGCCGACCTGGAGTGTCGCCACGTTCCCGTGACGAACGTCTCGCCGAAATCTATTCCTCGGCGGAGTCTATAGAGTCTTCTGGAACATCGCCGCCGTCGCCGAGAAACGAAGAGGCGGGGTCGACCACTATCCGCTCTCGCAAGGCTTCGCGCCCCAGAAGCATTCGGAATCCCATCTCGTCTCGATTGGTCAACGTAATCTCGATCGGCCAGCATTGGCCGCAAATCGACACGTCCGTCCGGACAACGATGCGTTCCTCGGATCGGCCGTTGGAACTGGCCACGGACCGCAAGTCGTAGATGGGGAGCTGACAAAGGACTTCCGGTTCAGGCTGTCGTTGCACGGGATGCATGTAAAACTCAACGATCGAGACCCCATCTCGATCGAACGTGCGTATGCGATGCGCGTGCAACGAGGATGTTCGTGCACCCGTATCACACTTCACCTTGATCCGATCTACGCCGAGCGCTGGCAGCCCGACCCACTCGCGCCATCCGAGCACTATGAGCTCAGTCGCGCCGCGATTGTTCAGATTGTCGTCCAATAATGTCCCGCTCCCACGGCGGGCCGAAGCTTACCAGAGGGACTAGGCCTTGTCACAAGTTTTGGAAGGCGTTGTCAGGCATTGTCACGTTAACGGTTGAAGATCGCAGCTCCGCTGTCTGATCGCTGACCGCTATTGCCACTTCCCGCTGACGATCATCCGGTGAGCTTCTCAATTGTCGTCGACGGACAATTCTAAATCAGCATTGGATGATCGCTGGCGGGACGTAGTGATCATTGATCGGTGGCATCAGCCGATTCTACTGCGCGGCGGCCAGAGCCTCCAAACTTGTGACAAAGCCCGGATGTTTCGAGAACGGGCGTTTGCGGCTTGGGCGGGGGTGACGTGCATCCAGTAATTGTCAGCGATCAGACAGCGAAGCTGCGATCTTCAACCGTTAACGTGACAGTATCCCTAGCTCTCGAACTGGGGTGAGTCCACGAGGACGGGACAACTTCAACGTAACAATCCCCTTAGTCTTCATAGACTTCTCGTCGGTGGCCGATCTTCACGACCAGCACCGAATCCGGCGGCTCCACTTTATAGATGACACGATAGTCGCCGACTCGTAACCGGCGGGCGCCCCTGAAGCTGTAACGCAATGGTCTGCCAAACTCGACGGGATTCGCCCCCAGCTTGCTCTCAACAGCGTTGCGAATCCGGCGCTTGATGGTGGTCGAGAGCTTGGGAATATCGTCACGAACGACACTCTCCAGGTACTCGATTCGGTACTTCAATCCCAAGCCTTGTCGTGGGCAACACGCTTCTGCTTCTTAGCGATACGGTCGTCGGCTACCCGTGAGAAGTGAAGGTCCTCCTGGTACTCCAGAGCCTCTTCGATCAGACTCAAGCCGACTCCCGCCACCGATTCGTCGCGCTGGCCTGAAAGACGCTCAAGCGCTTTGTATATGTCGTCGTCGACCGTGATGTTGATCCGTCTCTTCGTCGTTGGCATTTCGTCTTACCTCATCGCAAAGTGTAACACCGGTGTCGCACCTCGGTCAAGCCTATCCCATGAGCTTTTCATGGTGGCGTTTCTGAATTGTGCCTAAAGGCACAATTCCCGCCCAACCATGCCCAACCATGCTTAACCGGAATCGCGAAAACGCTGTCTTTTCGCGGCGCATTCTTGGGTTCAAGTCCCCCTCCTCGCACCACTTGAGTCCGAGCTAGCGAGGACGAGAGTCCTGGTCGTTCGGACCTCATCCGGTCCTAATCACTACACAGCGTAAATCGGGCCAGGCTTCCGGCACACGGGGGCAAACTGGGGGGCTTAACTTTGCGTTTACACCCCTGCGCGGCTGTCTTCCCTCTCTCTTCTTTTTTCTAAAAGAGAGAAAGTAGCGACCCTTGCGACCCTGGTTGCGACCCTCATTCGTGGGGCGGAATCGATGTCTGCTGTACGGCTTCGATGCGCTGCTCATCTGGGCAGCTTGCCGTAGGTACCGTTAACGTGACAGTACCGAGATCGCGCGTGTGTGCTCATGACTGTTAACGATGAGATCTACATTGAGGCTCGGCCGGACGTCGTTTGGGCCGTGACCGAAGATATCGACCGGTGGCCCGACTGGACGCCGACGGTCACGTCTGTCGTCCGCGTTGACGATAGCCCGTTCGCTTTGGGGAGCGTGGCACGCGTAAAGCAGCCCGGGCAACCGGAGTCAGAATGGAAGGTTTCGCAGTTCGAACGCGGGAAGCAGTTCGAGTGGGAGACCCGGCGCCCCGGCTTGCGGATGAGGGCATTGCATGAGCTGAGCGCTGAGGGAGCAGGGACGGCGAACGTACTTCGGTTGGAGATGACTGGCTTGGTTGCGGTGCTGCTCTGGCCCGTGCTCCGGCGCGCCGTGCGCCGCTCGTTGTCTCAAGAGAACTGCGGTCTGAAGGCGCACTGCGAGGCACTGGCTGCTTCGGAGGTTTATTCTTAAGCGTGCCGCCTAACCTTAGGAGGGTATTGTCACGTTAACGGATCTTCGCCTTGGCCGACCGCTACACGCAGTGCTCCGCGGTACCGATTCCTACCACATCTTGTGGCTCGCGTTACTCACTTGAAGTTAACGTGACAATACCCTGTGCTTGCCTCAACCGGCGATGTAGCCTTGCGCCACTCCACCACCAACAGGGGAACTCATGGAAACCATATCACTCTCCGGCGTCGCGGCCGTCGTGGCGACCGTCTCGTTTACGACTACATCTAGAACGGGCAAACCCCAGAAAGCTCACCGGAGGTGCAGCGCGACGACCTTCTTTCGTAGCCTATATGTTGCGTATGCAGCCCTGGCGTTGGCCTTAGCGTTGCCGCATTTCGCCACCGCGCAAGAATGCGGCGACGTCGATGCAAGCGGGACAGTAACAGCAACCGACTCGCTGTTCGTCTTGAAAAAGGCGGTCGGTATCGATGTCCCGCTACAGTGCCTGCCTAGCGGGTTGATCTCGACCGGCCAAACGAGTTCCTTCGGAGCCGGTTCAGATGGCGATATACAAAGCGGCATCCCCGCCTCGTACACAGATAACGGCGACGGCACGATCACGGACAACAACACGGGTCTGATGTGGCAGAAGCAGGATGATTCCCCGGGCGGCATCCACAGCCGCGAGAGAGTGTGGTCGTGGTCATCGGGAGATCCTTGGTCCCTCGACGGGTCGGTTAAGTTTTTCTTGGATACTCTCAACACGCAAAAATTCGCGGGCTACGACGATTGGCGGCTTCCTAACATAACGGAATTGCTAACTCTCACCGACTATGAGGCAAATGTGGGCTCCCCCCCGCGAGCATTCCATCGCCACCCCAACTGTATCGGTTGTTTGGATGTGACGCTGGCAAGCTGCAGTTGCACACAGATTGCGCCAGGGAATGAGGGATATTGGTCATCTACTACTGCCAACCTCACTGCCTCGGCTGTCCTCCTTAGATACTCCGGAAATATCAGTATGGACTGGGCCAAAAAGGACAACCTCAAGCACGCTCGCGCAGTTCGCGGCGGCTTGTGATCGCTGAGTTGGTGATGTGAGCGATTGAACTGTTTGATGCGCGCGTACTCACGCCCCCGGCTGGAAACGGTCGGGGGCGTTGTTTGTTCGAGTCGACTAGTAATATCGGCAAGAGCGCGCTGCGCTGAGGCTCGGAATGGACAAAGATCAATTGTCCGTCGACGGACAATTGGTGCCCTACCCTGACCTACTGTGACCAACCGAGCGCACAAAAAGCCTTACTTCTTGCGCTTCTTGTGGCCTTCAAGTCCCCCTCCTCGCACCAATTTTCTTCTTACACTCTAACTACTTACAAATTCACGCGAGTTGGAAGGGCACAATTCGCGTCACAAATCTTCCGAGTCGGTTGATCGCTGGTGACGAACGGTGACCAAACCTGCTCACATTTACTTAGGGCGGCTCAACGCCTGACAACCGCTGAAAACTAGCGGATTGCCCGCGGGAAAAACTGGGGGCACGTCATGACAACGCCGTTAACGTGAAAATACCCTCATTCGGGCCGCTGGCCGCAGCATTGGTTAACGTGACAATACCCGAGAAAGAGCGTGACGTACCTGGATTACCACTGATCGGTCCCGCGACCGCACTCGAACGGGGGTGGCTGCGTCTTTGCCTAGCCGAGTTCCTGCGCCATCCTGCGGGGATAGATCGCCTGTAACGGTCGAAAGGGGGTACGAGATATGATTCCGAACCTGCGATCGCTCCTCGGAAATGTGGCCTTGTTCGTTGTCGCGTGGGCCGTGCTGATCCAGAAGCCGATCACGGCGCACTCTGCGTGCAACCTTTTCCCCGGCACGATCAAATCGTTCGGTTCGACATTGGGTGCAACCAATCGACCTTTCGCTGCGCCGGGCGAAACGATCGAGATCAAGCTGCGTAGCTGCGACGGGGCCTCTTCTGGTTTCGCCGTCAACGGCTCCGACCACGTCGTCACCTTCGCGTTTAAGCCTGAAAACGGTTCGCCACAACTCGTGGCGCTCGCAAGCGATTGCGCACAGGTCGACACTTTGGCCTGTGCCGCAACGACGACATGCATCGAGACGGTTTCCGACGAGCTGGCCACCGTTATCAACCCCGACCAGGGCGACCGGCGGCTGGTGGTGCAGATACCCGACACGGATGCGTTGTTGGCCCCCGATCTGGATGACCGCACGCTCGCTGGTGCGGCCGCTATGGCGGTGAGCGCGTTGGGTGATCCGCTTCCCTGCGGTATCGCCACGCAGAACTGCGACGCGCAGGTGGGCCTGATCGCCTGTATCGAAGAGTACTACGCCAACGACGGCGCGTGCGGAACGAACCTGACGCATGCGCTGTTCCCCGGTTTCACGGCACTGCCGGTACCAAACGACTACCGCGCCGACTGCTTCAGCGAATCTCCTCCTTGCACCGCACTGGGCACCGAAGTACGCACGGCGACCGACCGGGCGGGCAATCTGTACCTGCCTGTGGTGTGGCAGGGTGTGTTGGTACAAGACCAAGGAGTACCAGTCCCTCGGCTGGTTCGTGCGCGCGTCAAGAGCCCGGTGCCGTTTGAGGTTCCGGATCAGCTCTTCGTTTCGTCGTATGCACCGGAGGGCGGCAAGCTGCCGCCAATCTTGGAGCCTCAGCTGGATCCAACGGTGGCGGATCCGGATGTGGTCACGCTGTTTGGATCGGTCGATGCACCGTACACCATCATTCAACTGAATCGACGCCACGGCACCTGCGTGGGCGGCCCAAATGACATGGAGCTTTGCACGCGAGCTGCCGACTGTCCGCAGGGCAGTTGCGAGGACAGCTGCGTTGAAGATCCGACGGACGTTTGCAGCGACATTGAGCCATGTGCGATGGGCTCGTGTGGCGAACTGTTCGATTTTAGTCTGATCACGGCAGATGCCGAACCGGCAGTATTCGTTCGTGTCGAAGAAGCGTTCTGCCAGTTGCCGCCACATGCCGACTGTACGGGGAATCCGGGGCTGTGCGCGGGAGTAGGCGATGCATGTGTAAGATATGCGCTGGAGGCGCAGAGCCCGGTCCCGTTGGACGGCCTGGCGGCGAGCAACGACGTGCGAACCTTCACCATCGGCGAGCCCACCGACCTGCAAGATCGCAACGGCGATGGTGACCAGGTTGATAAGGTTGTGCTGGTCACTGACCGGGAGACGGGCGTGGTTCAGCCGCTGGACGCACCTGCTGCATGCAGCTTGGGAACACCCGACGGGCGCGCGGTCACGCGTATTCACGAGAGGCCGTACAGCACCCCGGCTGTCGTGGTCGAAGGAGACCTAGTCGCGTTTCTCGAATCCGAGACCGGC
>JBDHHK010000168.1:0-9797 GCA_039589395.1 Gemmatimonadota bacterium | reverse complement strand
ACGCACCTCGTCTTCCGACTGTGCAATGCTGTCTTCTCCACAGCCCACCAGCCAAAGGGTGAGCGGCAAGATCGCCACTATGCTTGTTCGGTTCTTTGTCATGACTAAGAACTTAGTCAGTCGAATGCGCGCCGCGAAACGGGGCGCCGTGCCACTGCCTCGGCACCGACGCCCCGTAAGGATGCGCGTGGTGGTCTCGGTTACCGTCCGCGCAATAAACTCACCGATCCGTTCACCGTCGTTAGAGAGATCCTCTCACCGCCGCCGCCAATCGAACCGGACAGGCGCCTGTGCGAGAATCTACCTTGCACCGTCAGCGGAAAATCGGTGTCTATGGCACCGTTCACTGTGCTGGCGGTTACATCCGCACCTATTCCGTCGGGCAGAGCAACGGTGATGCTACCGTTGACCGTCTCGAATTCCAGCATCCCGTCCCAGTTGGAGTTCCCAATAACCGCGTCGATGTCACCGTTAACGGTTGTGGCTTCGGCGTAACCCGACGTCGAAACATCGATGCTTCCGTTGACGGTGTAGACCTCTACGTTACCCGAAAGCGAGTTCACATCGATACCGCCATTGACTGTGTGGCCCATGAAGTCAACTCCAACGGGCACATGCACAGTGAAATTCACCTCAACGTCGATGTTGTTCGTGCTATTTCTCGACCTGCCATCCGGCCTACACTCGTTGTCTTCACGAGCTCGGCGAGGTGTGGGATACAGAGCACAGATGGTCACACCACCAGAGTGCTCTATTACCTCGAAAGAGATATCCTCCGCGTAGCCACGACGATGCTCACGAACCTCCGCCGTCACTTCCACTTCGTTCCCGCGGGCCGCAACAGCCCGAATATCCCCCAGGACACCCTCGATCTCGATCATGTCACCATTCTGAATCCGCCCACTCCAATCAAAGTCCTGGGCGTTCAGGTCGGCTACGGTGGTCATCAATACAGCCGTCAAAAGAACGCCAACTAGTTTCTTCATCGGTCTACTCTCCCAATCATTGCCAGAAAGTCCATCAACGACGCCTATCGGCGCCACGTCGAGTTAGCTCTATGTCGCCCGAAAACGACTGCAGTTCGATGCGAGCACTGCCGTCTCCGAGAGTGAAACTGAAAGGTCTGCCCCGAGCGCGAGTCCCGGTAACGACGATGGGAAACGCGGTATCGAGGTTCCCGGAGAAAGTCGAGACATCAAAAGTCGCGTTCACGCCCTCCGGCATTGCGACGACTACGTCGCCTGAATGAGTGCTGAGTGTATATCGTCCACCGTCCATTATCGTTCCGTCGTAGTAGACCCCACCACTCGTCGTCTCGGCGCGGACGTCAGACGACTCGATGCCCTGCAGGGTTATTCGACCGTTGACGGACGAGGCCGTTATCTCGCCTGTGCCGTCCGTGACGGAGACACGCCCGTTAGTCGACTGCACATCTATATTCCCGTCGGCATCCTCGAGGTTGACCCGGCCGTTCACCGTCTCCAGCTGAACGAAGCCGCGACCACCTCGTACGTCGATGTCACCTTGTGTCGTGAAAACCCGCACCTCACCTTCGGTCCCGTCGATGTCGGCATTTATGAACGTTCCGCGGATTTCGATGTCCATCGAAGTGGGCAATGTGAGCTCATAGTCCACTTGGGCAGGACCCGCCCACGCATCTGCTCTGAGCCGAACAGCCGAGCGAGACCGTGAGACGTCCACGTAGGTGCGGCTCGAGTGATCGCCCACGACCCTCATTTCGTTCCGCTCCCAAGTGCTTATTGTCACCTCACCACGAAAGCTCTCGATCACGAGCCTCGCGCCCGGGTCGACCGTGACCACCGTGTCGGTCTGCTGCACCGCGGCAGCGGTCAACAGTCCTGTCAAGAGTGTGATTGTTAGCATCTCTCGAGTTCCTCCTATCAGCTCGCCGAGCTGGCGAGCCTGGCAGCTTGCCGCAGAAGACGCACCTTCTGGTTCATCGTCGCCGACAAGTGCTCGCTCAGATAGTGATTGGTCGGATCGGTTTGGAGTGCGGCCCGGGCTTCGGCGATAGCCTGGTCAATCGTCGCCAGGCTTTGTTCCAGCACGGACACCGTAGCCGGATCGAGCCGGTCGCGCCCCGCCTCCAGGATCCGTTCGAGTTCCGCCACCGCCGCGTCATATCCCGGATCGTCGAAGCTGGCCAACAACACCGCGGATTCACCCTGCAGCGGCGTTTCGGCCACCATCGGGGAAACCAGCTCGCCGTCACCCGACAATGCGAGCCAAACGCTTCCAGCAGACACAAACATGAGAGCGATGCCCGCTGCGAGAAGCTGCGGCACAGAGAACGATATGTGCCGGCCCGTCTTGGCCCGCTTGCTGATGTCTGCGACCGAAGTCTCCTCGCTGGCGGTCTCTTTGATGCGGGAAGAGATCCCTGCCCAGAGGTCGGCATCGGGAGCTCGATCCTGAAGATCGGCGGCGCGTGAGGCCACAGCCCGGAGCTGATCCACCGTCGCCCTGCATTCCTCACAGGTTTCGAGGTGGCGCTCGAGGCCGCCGACATCCGCACCACTCAATTCGCCGTCGATGTATTCCGAGAGTTTGTCTGTCCAAACGTCAGCCATCGTATTGCTCCGTCATCTTTCCACGTACTGTCTGAGCGCCATTCGCGCCCTGTGCAGCTGGGCCTTGCTCGTGCCCGCCGTTACACCCAGCATCTCCCCAATCTCTTTGTGCTTGAACCCCTCTACATCGTGCAGCACAAACACCTGCCTTGCTCCATCCGGCAGCCGCTCGATCGCCGACTCGAAATCGACTGCCAGCTCAACGGTCTCGGGTCGTGAGTGCATCGCCTCCAGCATCTTTTCGCCACCTTGAAGCCTTTCCCGGATCCGGCTAATCTTCGCCCTCTGCCCCAAAATGAGGTTCACGGCCAACCGGTAGAGCCAAGTCCCGAATGCCGCCTCTCCACGATATGTGCTCAACTTCTCCCAGGCTCGGACGAACACATCTTGCGTCAGCTCATCCGCGTGTTCTGCACTCGTCATGCGTCGAGCCAATGAGTGAATCCGCGCCGCGTGAATCCGATAGAGCCGTTCAAAGGCCGAGGCGTCACCACTCGCCGCCAGCGTCGCGTCAGCTGCCTCAGCGTCGGCTTGTCTGACGTCCCGTTCGCTAGGCAGGACGCGGTCTCCCGGGTTGGCTCGGTCGTGCACACCTGATTTGATAGGGAAATGGAGGGAAAGGTTGAAAGGAGGGGGAAGGGGGAATGGGGAAGGGGGAACGGCTTAGTTCGCGCAACGAGCAGCGTGGGTCGAATTCTGAATATTCAACAAGGAATAACGAATGTCGAAGTGAAGCGATTGGAGGTATTGTCATAGCTTGCCCTGCGCTACTGCGAGTGCTGAATCAGGACACTTCGAAATTGGACATTCCCTGTTGGGCATTCAGACTTCTTCTCACCCCCCCACAACCAGCCCCCAATACCAGGCAATCATCGCATCCCCAACGACAAACACGATCGCAGCGGCGGCGGCAAGAAAGATCCCGAACGGCACGAGCATCTTCTTCTTCAGCTGGAGAGGAACAAAGACCAAAGTTCCCAGGAATGCGCCTAGGAAGATCGTCAGCAACACACCTTGCCATCCGACGAACGCGCCCACCATTGCCATCATCTTGATGTCCCCGCCTCCCATGGCCTCCTTGCCAAATACCTTCTCGCCGAGGACGGCAACGGCATAGAGCACCACAAACCCGACAGCCGCTCCGATCAAAGCCACCAGCAGTCCATCCCAGCCACCTCGGACCGACAAGAGCAGCCCTAGCACCAGCCCACCGAGCGAAAACTCGTCCGGGATCAGATAATGGCGAGCATCGGTCACGGCTATGCCGAGGAGGATGGTAACAAAGATGGCAGCCGTGAGGGCGGTGAGCGTAAGGCCGTAGTGCCATATCGCGAGCGCCCAGATACCCGCGACGAGGATTTCGATCAGTGGATATTGGAATGAGATTCCAACTTTGCAGCTTCTGCATTTTCCGCCGAGCACCAGCCACGATACTACCGGGATGTTGTCATACCAGGCGATTGGAGCCTGACAGCTCGGACATTTTGAGCCCGGATAGACAACCGACTCCTCTTTCGGCAGGCGCAGGATCAGCACGTTGAGAAAGCTTCCGAGGATCGCGCCGAGTGCAGCGGCAAGCGGGATTGCAAAGGGTTCAACCAGCACGTTGTACCTCGTAGAGGAAAATACCTGCCGCGACGGCGACATTCAGCGATTCGACACCGCGAGCGAGTGATATGGCGACTCGGCCGGCGGCCAGACGAGCTATCTCCGGCCTCACCCCTGCGCCTTCGTTTCCTACTATTACGGCAAGCCGGTCTGGAGGTGTCGCCCGATCCAGAGGCGTGCCGTCGGCACTTGCTACCCAGAGAGTCACGCGGTTTTTTGTCGCCCAGGCACTCAACTCGTCTGCTGTCGCTCGCGTTATCGGCAATCGGAACGACGCGCCCATGCCTGCCCTGAGAACCTTAGCATTCGATTCGTCTGCGGTTCCCTTCAAGAGCACCGCCCCGGGCGCACCGAGGCCGTGCGCCGTTCGCAGAATCGCGCCGAGATTGCCTGGATCCTGCACACCGTCGACTACCAATACTGGGAGCTTTGGTTTCGGCTGAATGTCATGCAGGCTGAACTTAGGTGGCTCAACTACGGCCAAAACGCCTTGCGGAGTCTCGGTATCGGCAAGACTCTCAAAGGTGCGCTCATCCACCTCCTCGATGGGAATCGCGTGGGATGCGATGTTGGCGAGCAACTCAGCACCGCGACCCGTCCTGGACGCGGTCGGACAAATCACTACCCCTTCAAAGGGAACGTGCGCATGCAGAGCCTCCTCAACGAGCCGTATTCCCTCTGCAACGGCCATTGAACTCCGCTTGCGGCCTTTCCTTTGTTGTAGATTTCGGACCAGCGTAATCAGTTTCGAGGCCATCTCTTCACCCTTTTGCGGGCGTCATGGGCTTCAATGTGTGCCAGGCGTCCGGTTTAGCCAAGCTCTTCCGCCAATCAACAACGGGAATCGATGAAAAAGGTAGCGCTCACAATCGCCGGATCCGACTCGGGTGGAGGTGCTGGTATTCAGGCTGATTTGAAGACGTTCCACCAATTCGGCGTATTTGGCACCAGTGCGGTAGTGGCGATTACCGCACAGAACACACTCGGAGTTCACGGCGTACACCCGATTCCGGTGGACATGGTGAAGGCACAAATCAATGCCGTGGCCGACGACCTACCTCCCGACGCGATCAAGACCGGAATGCTCGCGACTGTCGACCTCGTCAAAGCCGTAGCCGATGCAATCGTGCGGCGAGGACTCCCCAACTACGTTCTCGATCCAGTGATGGTTGCGACTTCCGGTGACCCGCTACTGGACAAGGATGCGGAGAAGACGGTGCGTGACTACTTGGTGCCCCTGTCGACAATAGTCACTCCGAACCTCGATGAGGCAAGCATCCTGGTAGAGGAAGAGATCGACAACATCGAACGCATGATCGCCGCGGGTAAGGCCTTGGTCGGTTTGGGAGCGAAGGCCGCATTAGTCAAGGGCGGCCATCTCGATGAGGAAAGGATCGAAGACGTGCTCGTCTGGGGTGACGCGGTACACAAGATACCGCACCGGAAGATCGATACGACATCTACGCACGGAACCGGCTGTACCCTGTCGGCGGCGATCGCCGCCGGCCTCGCGTGGGGACGTAACCTGGAGATTTCCGTGAGGAACGGCCTGGACTTCGTCCAGCGTGCCATAGCGAGCGCACCGGATTTGGGAAAGGGTCACGGCCCACTCAACCATTTCATCTCTCTGGAGTCAGCCGAATGACGCAGCAGCGAAATTCCAGCGAGCCTGTGCGAGCTTTCCCGCCGCCGCCGGACGAGCGCGGAGTCTACTGCAACCGCACCCTCAACTTGCACACGATCCGCGCGATCGGATACGACATGGACTACACTCTCATTCACTACAAGGTGGATGAGTGGGAAGGACGCGCGTACGCATATATCAAAGACAAGCTGCTTTCCATTGGCTGGCCGGTAGAGGAACTCGAGTTCAAACCAGCTGAGGTGATTCGCAGTCTGATCATCGATACAGAGCTGGGTAACACGCTCAAGGTCGATCGATTTGGTTACGTCAAACGTGCGGCTCACGGTACTAAACCGCTCGAATTTGCCGTACAGCGGGAGACCTACGCTCGCACGCTCATAGACCTCCGTGAGGACCGATACGATTTCTTGAACACACTGTTTTCGTTATCCGAAGCCTGGATGTTTGGTCAACTCGTCGATCTGCTGGACGAACGGAAACTCCCGCCCGGACTCAGCTATCGCGACATCTACCGCACGGTGCGTTCTTCGACCGACGAAGCGCACATGGAGGGCCGGCTAAAGGCAGACATCATAAACGACCCGGACCGCTTTGTGGCCTTGGATCCAGAAACTCCGCTGGCGCTGCTAGATCAACGTCGAGCGGGTAAAAAACTACTGGTCATCACCAACTCCGAGTGGCCTTACAGCAGCGCCATGATGTCGTATGCATTTGACCGGTTCCTGCCCGAGGGAGAGACGTGGCGAGACCTCTTCGACGTGGTCATTGTGTCTGCCAGAAAACCGGCCTTCTTCTCAGCCGCCGGGCCTCTGTTTGAGGTGGTTTCGGAAGATGGGCTGCTCAAACCGAGTCCGTCGGGTATCAAGTCGGACGGCATCTATCTGGGCGGCAACGCTCGGCAGGTTGAGGATTACCTGGGTCTTTCAGGTGACGAGATACTCTACGTAGGTGACCACATGTTCACTGACGTGCACATAACCAAGAACATCTTGTGGTGGCGCACCGCATTGATTTTACGTGAGCTGGAAGCTGACCTCGCGGACACCGTGGCGTTTCGAGAGGAACAGCAAAGCCTCGCTGGCCTCATGCGCGAGAAGGAGGGCCTGGAGTCCGAATTGTCACTGTTGAGGCTGGAGCTCCAGCGCAAGAGACAAGACTACGGCCCATCATCGGATATCTCGAAGAAAGACATCGATAAGCGCGTTGGCAATGTGCGGCGCAAATTGGCGGCTCTAGACGGAAAAATCCGTCCGTTCGCCCAAAAGGCCGCTGCCATCGGGAACGCACGATGGGGCCCGCTGATGCGTGCCGGTAACGACAAGAGCTTCCTCGCAAGGCAGGTGGAGCGATATGCCGACATCTACCTTTCGAGAGTCTCCAACTTCCTGGCGCTGACACCGTATGCGTACCTGAGGTCACATCGAGGGAGCTTGCCGCACGATCCGCAGGAGGTGGCGCTGGTGGTTGAGGGTGATGAGGGGGAGGAGCGGGAGTAGCGGGAGAAGCGGGAGAGGCGGGAGGAGCGCGAGGAGGACGCGGCATGGGCGGCATAGGCGGCAGGTTGGGCCACCCGTTGGATGTTGGATGTTCCTTGTTGGACGTTGGATGTTCATCGGCGGGAGGAGCAATGGTATGAGCGAGAAAGCAGGCAGCAACAGCGCCGAAGCGTCTGGTCACGGGTTTGGAACCGCCCCAGTCTTCCTCGCAAGCATCAGCACTATTCTGGGTGCGATCCTCTTCCTGCGCTTTGGATACGCTGTCGGTCACGTTGGGCTGATTGGCGCCATCTTGATCGTACTGCTGGGCCACCTCGTGACGGTGCCGACGGCGCTCGCGATATCGGAGATCGCAACCAACCGGAGAGTCGAAGGCGGCGGCGAGTATTTCATCATATCGCGATCGTTCGGAACCACCATCGGCGGGGCTATAGGCATATCGCTCTACCTATCGCAAGCGATATCGGTTGCGTTCTATATGATCGCCTTTGCGGAAGCGTTCAGGCCTCTGGCGCCGGCATTCGAGTTTATCCTGCCGGGAGAATTCGACCCTCGCTACATATCGCTGCCGGCGACTGGAGCGCTTGCTGTGCTCATGCTGCGCAAGGGCGCTAGCCTAGGCGTGAAAGCCCTCTGGGTGGTGGTCGGGATCTTGGCGCTTTCTCTGATCTCCTTCTTCCTCGGCGGGGCTCCTGACGGAGCGGCGATAGAGGGACGGACGCTGCTCGACACGGTACCGGAGGCGGACCCGTTCATACTCGTCTTCGCCATCGTGTTTCCTGCCTTCACGGGCATGACAGCCGGAGTCGGCCTTTCGGGGGACCTGAAGAACCCGAGCAAGTCCATTCCGCTCGGTGTTTTGTCGGCAACCCTGGTCGGAATGGCAATCTACGTACTGCTGAGCATCAAGTTCGCTTTGTCAGCCACACCAGAGTTGTTGGCCGAAGATCAGTTCGTGATGGCGCGGATCGCTATCTGGGGACCGATCATCCCAATCGGGTTGGCGTGCGCGACCATCTCCTCTGCGATCGGTTCGATACTGGTTGCACCGCGGACGCTTCAGGCGCTTGCGGCGGATAAGATCACGCCGTTCAAAGGAATCAACTCGAGCCTTGCGGCCGGAGTCGGCGAAGCCAACGAACCTCGTATTGCGACCATCGTAACCATCTTCCTCGCGTTGATCATGGTAGGCGCCGGCGACGTGGATATCGTCGCCCGCATCATCTCGATGTTCTTCATGGTGACCTACGGTGCACTCTGCAGCATCAGCTTCCTGGAGCACTTTTCAGCTCGCCCCTCCTACCGGCCGAGCTTCAGGTCGAAATGGTATTTGAGCTTGCTTGGCGCGGTCAGTTGTTTGCTTCTGATGTTCCAGATGGATCTGCTGTTCGCCTTGTTCGCGTTGATCATCATGTTGGGCATCTATCAAGGGCTCAAGAAGGTGCATGGCTCGGATGACGTGGCCGCACTCTTCCAGAGCGTGATGACGCAGGTGTCCAGACGGTTCCAGGTGAAGCTGCAGTCGGGAGGAGCAGGCCAGCGACGCGACGCCTGGCGGCCCAGCTTGATCATGGTGAATGGTCGGACCTTCGATCGGATGGCGCCGCTACAATTCCTAACATGGATGTGCCACCGGTACGGCGTGGGAACCTACATCCATTACATAAAAGGTCATTTGAATGGCGACACCTTCAAGCAGAGCAGGCGGGAGCTCGCGCGGCTGCTCAAGGTCGTGCGCCAGAGACACAGCGCCATCTACGTCGATACTCTGATCTCTCCTTCGATGCGATCGGCGCTCGGCCAGACTGTGCAGCTACCTGGCGTCGCGGGTACCGAGAACAACTGCATGGTGACCGAATTCACGATCGATGACCCTCAGGAGGTGCTCGACGAGGTGGAGGAGGCGTGTCTGTTGGCCAGTGCCGCTCGAGTGAGCAGCCTAGTGCTGCGTCACGGAGATAGGTTTTTCGGACAGCGTTCCACGATACACGTTTGGCTCACATGGCACGATCACGGAAACGCCAATTTGATGATGCTGCTCTCGTACATCCTGCTGGGACATCGTGACTGGAAGCAAGGCGAGATCAAGATATTTGCAGCTGCGCCTCTTGAAGACGCAAAGGAAGAACGCGAAAAACTGAACGAGATGATCACATCAGGCCGGTTGCCGGTGGCGAAGCACAACGTGCGCGTCATTCCCACTGACGAAAACACAGACTTCGAAGCGTTGGTGGAACGTCGTTCGTCGGACGCCGACCTGGTAATACTCGGGTTTACCGAAGAGCGTTTGATCGAGCGGGGTACGGAGCTGTTGACACGTCATCCGACCCTACAGGACACACTCTTCGTATCGGCGCGGGAGCGTGTGTCGATCGAGTGAGGGGCGGCTCACTGAATCGCTGGTTATCCACCCAATCTTTCGATAACATCTACTTGTCAGCGGACAGAAACCGAGTC
>JBDHHK010000167.1:0-9837 GCA_039589395.1 Gemmatimonadota bacterium | reverse complement strand
TGGTTGGGACCAGCTCGGAGTCTTGGGAAAAAGCTGCACAAGCGGCAGTGGAGCGGGCAGCACAATCATTGCGGGATCTACGCGTAGCAAGCATCTCAGAGCTCGACATGCAGCTAGTTGACGGAAAGGTGCAGAGCTATCGAGCGAAGGTGAAGGTCTCGTTCAAATACGAGGGTGGCCAGTAGTTCACGGTCATCCATTGTCCGTCACACAACAGGCTCAATACAGTGATCCGTTTGACTCAGCGCTCTTTGAATCAGCAGCGCTCTGTCGGACGTGAACAGAAAAGTTCAGGGGGATTCCCGAGGAGGCCTGAAGGGCGTAGTTACTCAACCAACTCGGCAAGCGCCTCTCGGTAGTATCGATAGGCCGACCACGGGATCTCCTCTCTGACACGTCCGCCTGCGAGCGGTACGTAACGACCGGACTCGAGCAACGGGGAAACGATCTCTTCCACGCTTGCGCTGATTCCCTCTGGCGACTCGTTGCGAAGGATGCTGAGGGGAATACCGCCAATTAAGCCCAGGTCGGGTCCATATTCCTTCCGCAATCTGCCATAGTCGAGCTCAGGCACCTCAGCGGCTTCCGACACCCATATCATGGAAACTCCGGCGTCGATAAACATCGGAAAAAGGCAGCTGGTGTTCCCATACGTGCTCAGCAGGATGTTGTCGCAACCTAGGCTCCTTGCCGTTGTCGCGATCTTCTGGTACACCGGTACCATGAACTCTTCAAACATCTCTGGGGCAATGAGAGGGCCTTCACTATCAGATATGGGCTCGCTCAGATAGATGAACTCCGGATCCACATCTTGCATGGTTCGTTCGAGCATCCGCGCGCAGAAGTCGCCGTACATCTCCGTTCTGTCACGAACCTTGCCCGGCTCTGTCACCGTGCCGACGAGGGCCTGCTCCAAGGTAGGCCAATCTCCGACCCCCAGAGCCTGGAATAATCCACGCGACGCCCAGATACAGACAATGTGGTCGCGATTCTCCAGGCGCCTGACGGTCTGCGTCCAATCTTCTGGGAAGCGTGCCGTGGAGTTGTCGAATGCTTCTCTGTACTCGCTTTCAGAGAGATCGAAGACTCGCCCGAAATAGCTCGAGAGAAACTTGAGATCCGGACCGACGTTCTCATGAGGCGTGAGTCCGAAAACATCGACATGGGTTTTATCTGGTGGCAGGCCCTGCGTGCGCCAGAGCGCCAGCACCTCGTCCCGCACCCCTTCCTCGAGCAGCGGCGGCCGATCTACCGGCTCGCCACGCATCAAACGTCGAAACCGATCTCTGTCGTTCATGAGTCCCCATGCCTTGGCGATCACATAATCAGGTAAGATCGCCGCGGGAGCAAGGGGAGGTGCAGCAGGACTTTCGGTTCAGTCGTATTTCAACGCCTGCACCGGGCTCACCCTGCTGGCTCGCCGAGCCGGAATCAAGGCGGCTGCGGCGGCGACGCACGCGAGCAGAACCGGTACACCGGCAATCGTAACGGGATCCCAGGTACCCACTCCGTAGAGGATGTGTCGAAGGAACTGAGCAAGCCCGATGGCGGCTGCGAGACCGAGCATACCGCCGATACCAACCAGCTGCATAGCACCCCTCAGCACCATTCCTAAGACGCCTATGCCGCTCGCCCCCAGAGACATCCTAATGCCCACCTCTCTTGTCCGCTGGGAAACCGAGAAACTCACCACACCGTAGAGGCCAATCGTGGCAAGCGTAAGTGCCAGCAGGCCAAACACCCCCAAGAGCAGAGCGGCCATCCGAGCCGGAAACAGTATGACTCCGATGTTGTCCTCCATCGTGAGTGTCTCCACGATCATGAGACCGGGGTGCACGTCACGGATCATCTGGCGTAGCATCGCCGCGATGTCCGACCCCGTCGGTAAGCCACGGGCGACCAGTATTAGGTCGGGGTCCGTTCGCTGAGCGATAGGAAAGTAGAACAGTGGTTTTGGTGGCTCCCTCAGGCGCTCAATCTTTGTGTCGCCGACCACACCGATGACCCTGAAACGCTGGCCGGATTGGAGTGGCAAGAACTCCTTGCCGAGTGGACTCTCGCCAGGCCAGAACCAGCTCGCCGCCGTCTCATTCACTATTGCGACAAGGGGAGCACCCGGACGGTCCTGTTCGGTGAATGTCCGCCCAGTCACAAGAGGTATGCCTAAAGTCTCAAAGAAGTCCGGATCGACTTCCTCACGTTGCACGTTGTGACCGGCACCTTCTGTTGGCGGTTCGACGCCTGGAATGTTGTAGAAACCACCGCTAGCGCTGCCAAAGAATGGTATGTGACTAGCTACCGTTGCTGCATCGACTCCGGGAAGCGCTCGCGCCCGTTCCGCCAATTCGTCCCGCAGTGACCGATACTGCTCCCGCGGTACATCGCTGAGGCTCAGGTCTACCCACGCGATCCCAGCGTTCCTGGTGGTAAAACCCAGGTCGGCATCCTGAGCCGCACCCAAACTGCGTACGAACAAGCCACCTCCCACCAGCAGCACAACCGATAGCGCCATCTGGAACGCCACCAGAACATTCCGGAGTCCAAAGCGCCGAAGCCTTACCGGGCCAAGATCGTCCTTCAGAGCGGGCACCACATCGGGGCTCGTGCTCTGGAGCGCTGGTGCCAAACCGAAGAGCAGCCCAGTTACCATCGAGATAAAAAAGGTGAACAGCAAGACCGTACGATCCAGACCCAGGTCTAGTGTGATCGGCACCGGAAGCGGCGGTTGAAAACGCGTGACCAGGCTCAGAGTCCAGCCGGCTAGCAACAACCCGGCGGTTCCGCCCAAGAGAGCCAGCAGGACCGTCTCAGTCAGCAATTGCCGCACAAGTCTGCCTCGGCTCGACCCTAGTGCCAAGCGGAGCGCAATCTCCTTGCGCCGGTCGGACACGCGGGCAAGCAGGAGCGAGGCCAGGTTGGTGCACGCCAGCACCAGCACCAATCCACCCGCTGTCAGGAGGAGTACCGCGAACGGTCGTATGGCTCTGTCCACATCAGGATCCATTGCCACGTCCCGCATCGGGATAAGGCTGAAGGCCCATTCCTGATCTAGATCCGGATTGGCGTCCTGAATCTGACGACCGAGTACTTCGAGTTGAGCCTGCGCAGTCTCTACCCTCATTCCGTCCAGAATCCGGCCGACTACCACATACCTACGGTCGAATCGGTCTTGGAAGTGCGCATGGTTGGTCAAGCCTGAGGCAGTTCCGTACATGGTGAGAGGCACATAGAAGTCCGCGCGAATGCCCGCGGCGGTGAGGCCGTGGAATCCCTCAGGTACGACTCCGACTATCGCGAAAGACTGCCCCGCGAGTCTAACCGTAGTGCCGACAATTGATGGGTCTCCCGCGAAAGCTCGTTGCCAGAGGCCGTAGCCGAGCATCATCACCGGAGAAGCCCCGGGAACTTCATCCTCTTCAGGGAGAAACGTGCGACCCACAACGGCATTTATGCCCAGCATCGGGAACAGCGTCTGCGAGACCCCTTCGCCCATCACTCGAACGGTCTCGTCCTGAAGCTCCATCCGTGTGAAGATTGTTTTGTAGGCGCCTAGAGCCTGAAATGCCGGATCAAATCCCCTCATATCCCTGTAGTTGGGGAAAGAGGTGGTTCCGTACTCGGTGCGCCCTTCAACATTGGTATAGACACGAACCAGTTGGTCGGCCGCCCGATAGGGATACTGCTGCATAAAGACGGCGTTCACGACCGAGAAGATCGCTGTGTTTGCTCCGATGCCGATCGCAAGTGACAACGTTGCTATTAAAAGGAAGACGGGCCGTTTCGCGAAGGTGCGAAGCGCCATACGGATGTCGCGACGCAAGGTGTCCAGGACCTGGCCAGTGCCTTTGATGCCGAAACCGGGCGAGGGGAAGCCTCGGTGTCCGTTTCCGTTTCGGGCTCTACGTTCAACGCGGGCTCGCTCGGGACGAATGCGCCTGAGCAGGTCGAGATACATGCGCACGTAGAACCCAACCACACGAACCACGCCCGGCCTCTCACCCAGTTCACTCCTCATTTCATCGAAGGTGGCCAGCATCTCGGCACCGCAGGCGTCTCGGAAATCAGACGGCAGGATCTTGAGAAGAAAGAGATAGAGTCTGCTACCGAAACTCATGCGGAGCTTTCCTTTGCAAGGAGGTCTCTGGCCAAACGAACAACTTCCTGGTACTCCTCAGTTTCGGCGGCTAAGGCTTCTCGACCAAAAGACGTCAACGCCAAATACCGGTATCGATCGTTAGCGGCTTTGGTACGGCTGCGTTTTTCGACCACTTCACGCAACATGCCGTTTTCGAGCAGGTCCTCAACCGAGCCGTAAAGCATCGCCGGGTAAAGCTCCAACGTTCCGCGAGTGTGCCGCATGACCCTGCGACGAATCTCCGCTCCATGGGCGGGTCCTTCCGCCAAAGCCAGGAGGATGTGATACCAATGTTTCTTCAGCGCCACGTTTGACTCCAAATCAGCTAGTATGACTTAATACTATGATTTCATACTCTAAGTACGAACGGAGATCTGCGGGGGTTTCAAGCAGACAAAGACCAAGTCGTTTTCAGCCCAGTTTCCCACAGCCGTACCCCGATGTAATCTTATTTGCCCTTGGTTATGGCCTTTGCCCGGATCGGAATCGTGCTTCTCGGGATCGGCTTTGTTGTATTGCTTGTCGGGACTCTTGCATACGTCATATGGCTGGTTCGCCAAGCCGTGTGCACGGGGCCCCGCATGCGAAGGCTCGAGAAGAAGGCTTCCCGCCGGGCGCGGCGTGAAGACCGCGAAGACAGCTTCCTCCGACCAACGTCGCCTCCGTCGAAACCACCCAACTCGGCACAGCCACGCGGTTCCGTGCCATCGGACCGTCCCAGGTCTTCGGCCGGATCTGCCGGGCATTGAGGTGGCCGTTGGGTCGCCGTAGATGCCTGGCGAAGACACAGCAAGAAAGGCGACGCACCGTGATCGCCACAACGACAAAGGGCCAGTCTCCCGGCCCTCGATGTGTGGGGTGACTCACTCACATAATCACGGGCGTTCAGAGGCCCAGCTCCATGTGTAGGTAGAACCGCACCGGGCAGTTGCAGAGTGTCCAGTTGCCGAAGCCGACTTGATAGCCGCATAGCGCACCGGGTTCCTCGAGGCACATGAGATGCTGACCTGAGCCGAACAAATCTTTGGCACGGCAGAGATCCCGAAAGCCAGACTGGGCGCACCCGTGCCCCTTCGGACACTCCACTTTGTCCAGCATCTCCCGAAGCCTCTTCGCTTGTTCGATCGGTTGCATCATGATTCCAGATCCGTAGCGGTCGCACTTTCTGGAAGCAAAAAATACACCATTGGCGTGATTCGTTCCGTCACGTTCCAGATCGAAATGGCAGATGAGATCTACCCCACCCGCCCGAACCGATCCTGCGTTTGGGAACCAGAGTTCCCACTGGGCGGAATTCCACCCACACTCACCGTGTGCGCCGTGGCGCGCATAACGGCACCCGAGCTACCGCCCCGAGCCTTGCAGCCTACTGATCACTAGTGAGGTAAGATCCAGAGACGGATCGGCCGATACGATTGTGGAGTTGGGGTTCGCAGCATCATTGAGTCGTTCCTCACGGGCCTGAGGGTTGAGCATCAACCGCTGCTGGTCAAAGGCTGCCGATGCTGAATCGAGTTGAGCCTGCAGACCCTCCGCCTCCTGCTGGTACACCGCCCCTTCAGCCGAAAGCGTGGAGTCAACGGTCCCGTATCCGGGCGTCTGCTGAAGAATCTGGTCAGTGTTCACAAAGCCGACTTGCGCAGCTGCCGTACGTGCCACGATCAATACCAATCCTAAGGTGATGGCAACTCGTCGAAGGGACATTCCCCGCTCCAAGATTATGAAAAGTGTGCAGATCGAACCTTAGATGTTGATGTATACCCTACGCTATCGCAAGAAGATGCGCTGACGGCCGGCGTGAGGTTCTGTTCGACAACTCGAAGGTCTGCTGTCTGCCTTTGGTAGCGTGCATATCAACCGGCGCTTCCCGGAACGCGACCCGAGTTCGCGACCCACGGCGTAAAACCGTCGAGCGGAGCGAACAGAGGGCGCGCATAGGGAAGGCACCGGCAAAGCGAATCACTGCGCGAATTAAAGCGCCACAGTGATCAAGTTGCTCGGCAAGCTCTCGCCCGCCTTGTTGATCGCAATTACCTGGAACTCGAGATCGACGCCCTGCGGCTGGTCGGTAAGAACGGTCATGGATTCAAAACACAAGACGATCTCCTTCCACTTCGCCTCACCACTGGTGCGGTTCAGCACGCGGTACGCCGAGACGGCGCCGCCTTCAGCTGGCGACTTCCAATCCAAATACACCCAGCCGCGGCCTTCTCGCTTGACCTCGAGTGTGCGCGGAGCGCCGGGCGGTTGCAGCTTGACCGGGTCTCTCTTTCCGCTCCAGCCGATGGCCCTGAGCTTGCCGTCGTCGTCGCGATGAGCGATCTCCGCATAACGCAGAACGCTCTTCATCTTATCGGCGAGATCTTGAAGCGCATCCTGTTTGTCGTCATACGCCACCGCGGCGGCTCCTTCCGCCGACTCCGCACTCTCCTTCGTGCTCACGTAGCGCGAGAGAGCCTCTTGAAGTGCGTCTACGGTCACAGGTGAGTCGGGGAAATCCTGACCGTTCTCCAAAAGGCCATGCACCATGGTGCCGGCCAGCGCGGCCACATCGGCTTCCCTCCTTGGGAACGTTGCCATCTCTATCTCCTTTGCTCTGTCGTCAGTAGTAGTCGTGGACCCGCGCTTTCTCGCAGGCCCTTTCTTTCGACCGCTCGTGAGAGCGACCGCAGCTGCTCGATCGTTCCAAAGGGGGGATCACGGCCTCCGAGTGATCGCTGCATGCGCCGCCGAACCAGCAGAGCACCGAACGCAGGCGATCGGTGGATTGACCCGATCGAATGGAAGCACGCACGGCAGCATATGAAGCTGGTAATCGCCAACGGGAGATTTACAATTTTGGAATTGCGAGTTCCCAAATGGCGATTGTGAGCTGCACAATGCCTACGTGATGCTCGCAACCCTGGAAAAGAGGGTTCTAGATGGCAGTTGAAGGCATCACATCGACAGTTGTGATCCTGCAATTTTGGAAATGCGTTCTTCCAATTGTCGAAAAGAAGGACCCGATTGATGATTGCGAGTTCGCAATCGAGGCCGTGAGATCCGCAAACGACGACTGCAAACTCACAATCGATGCCGTTTTGGCATATTTCGGCTGCGTCAAGCCACGTCCTTGCACCGTAAGCCGTTGTCCTACAACAACTTATGGCCGAGCGGGTCGGATTCTGAGGATGGAAACAAATACGGACTACGCGCCGAGGCACTGCTGCTCCCTCAGCCAACTCCTTGCCGTTCTTCGAATGCCTGACGCGCCAAACGGCCTTCCAGTGCCGCCTATGCTGCCCATGCCCGATATGCCGCGAATGCTGCTGCTCGAACTTCGTCTGCTGGGCGGGATTCCATTTGAGCCCGAATTGGAAGGCCCAGGCCGTGGGCTTGAACACCTGATATACGGTGCCGTCGCGGTCGATGATTGCTATCCCGGTCTTCTTGCGTCTGGCGGGGTAGATCTCGCCTTCGGGGAACGTCAGAGAGCAGTCAGTTTTGGGTGCCATGCCGATGCTCCGTTTCATGCGTTGAGCGGAGCATAGCATCCAAGTCTCAACAAACTCTCAAAAAACCGTCCCCACTGCAGACCGAAGACAACCGAAGGTCTTTGCCGCCAAATGCAAAGGCAAAGCTGTAAGTGGTTAACACAACTGGAGTTACCGTTTTGTGGTATCGCCACTCCGAAATTTGAGAGTTTGTTGAGAGTCTGTAATCCTCTTGATTCACAGTTGATTTTCGCGTATTAGCGTCCGCGAAATCGCGCAAACAGCTCCTCTAGGTGGCCGACAATGCCCTTGAATCCCGCAGGCCGTTCTTCGTAGTAGTCGACGGTCGGGTAAGGCACCTCACACGGGATGGAGAAGGTTTCGCACAGGCGTTTGATGAGGTCTATGAGCCGATCGATTTGGACCGGGAACACCGATCCCGTTTTTTGACACTCTGGTCTGAGCTGGAAAGACGCATGGAGACAGAAACTGCCGTCTTCGAGATGACCTACGCCTGGACCTTTCCTGGTATGGAGTACCCTCTTGTATTCGAGGTCGAAGGAATGGCTCCACCTCCGGGATCGGCGCCTAGCTTCCGAGTGCAGACCAATATGGTGGACGTCGACCATCCGCCACGCACCGCGTTGAGCTGATGGCACGTTGGGTGAGGCGTACCGCAGTGCGAAATCTTGAGTGAGTAGGCGTCCCAAGATCTGTCGGCATGAAACTCACAGGTCACCTTATTGAGAGCGTGTATTGACGTTATTCGATAGTGAACGAAAACGACTTGCGAGAAGGCGCAGCCAAGCTTGCTTCCTTGGTGAAAGGGAAGCGCGCGAATCCGACCATTCCCTTCTGTCCGTCCGGAACGGAATAGCAATCTGCCAACACAATCTCATCACAATTGGCAGATTTGAGCATATGAAAGCCGCCTTTTCAGGCGGCTCTTCAGTGCTGTAAACTGTTGTCTTTTTTGCAGATGCCCGGGGCGGGATTTGAACCCGCATGGGGTTGCCCCCGAGGGTTTTTAAGTCCGAGAGACCCCGAAAACAGACGGCACGGCGTGCACAGAATGCACAAGGCCAAGAATACGTAATTCTCTACGCTGCAACACCTTACCGAATCCTGCCCACGACCCGCCAACAGCCGCGATCTTCGGTTTTGTGCACCCTGTTACAAACCGTTCAGGGACCGAACGGGGACCAATCTGGAGTCGATTGCCCGGTTTACGCCCAGAAACAGCCGCGTTCGTCACCGCTATTGACACCACGCAGAATGGCGGCAAATCAGGCGTTCGGCATGCCCTGTCCCATACGATTTCGTGTTGGAGTTCCACTATAGGTTCCACAATGAGAAACCGCCCAGCGTAAGGCTGGGCGGCTTCTTCGCCAACGATCATCTCCGAGCCTGTTTACTGCTCTACAGGGTCACCTGCGGACATGTGTCCGGCCGAAATCCTCCAACCTGCATCGGTGCGAACCCAGAGGTACGTATAGGCATATGGCCGAGTGGGTCCGGTTACGCCAGCAGTATCTGTTTGGGCATAGGTTCCCCGTTCCATGGCGTAAACGGCATCCAGCGTGATCACCTTGAAGTGCCGTTCAGCAATGTTGATTTCTTGGCTGGCGATGGTTTCAAAGAAGGGGCGATAAATGTTGTCCAAGGTGGAAAAGCCAACCAAAATTCCCCCCGCAGTACCAGCGAAGACCAAGTCTGGGGAGTGTTCCCAGTATACGATGCCCCGCTCGTAGTCAGCCTCCCTAAAAAGGTCCCACAGTGCATCCAACGCACCGTCCACCTCAGCCTCAATCTCGGCTTTCTGTTCTTCTGTGAGTTCGGTAGTAGCTGGCTGACACGCTGCCAGCACGGTCAACGCGAATCCTGCAAAGATGAAGCGGCGCATCGAAACCTCCGTGGCTATCGATTAGTTGGGCTCTACTGCAGTTCCATGGTCCGCCAGCCACAACCATCTGCCCCCATCGCGCACCATTATGTCAGTCCAGTTCGTCGTAGAACTAGTCTCCTCCCCAGTGGCCCTGTTTCTAGAGACGAAATATCCAACGTAGAGCACGATGGCCACATCACCACGGACATCTATGCTCAGCGGCTTCAAGTAATGCCACACAGGTTCATACGTCTCGAAGCTTCTAATGCCACCGGCCCGACGATCAGCTTTGTTCAGGGGCACACCATTGCCAAAAAACCAACCGGTGAAATCGTCGTGGAAAC
>JBDHHK010000166.1:0-9864 GCA_039589395.1 Gemmatimonadota bacterium | reverse complement strand
GCAAGATCCTCCGCCACCGTGTGCTGGTCCTGACATGACCGACGACCTTCACCCAACAAAAGTGTTACCTATGTCCCCGGTCTGAAGTGTTACCCATGTATCCGGTTGCACCGGGATGTGGCCAACCTCCCGCTCCTCCCGCCTCTCCCGCCACTGCCGCCTTAGATTTCCAAAAAACTCCACTCCTTCGTGAACGGCACCGAGCTAAACCGCACCCCCTTCGTCGCCGTCACGCGCATATTATCACTCGGATTGATTCCGATTCCAGCCGAGGCGTTGTAGAGTCCCGGCTCCACACTGAACGTCATGTTCTCTTCCAGAGGTGTGTAGTCGCCGAGCGCGATGAATGGCGGTTGGTGACCCACGAATACCTGACCTTGTCCGTGGGCAGGTCTGTGATAGATGTAGTCCTGCATGCCAGCGTCCACCTGATGTTGGTGGATCTTGGCCGCGATGTCCGAACAGACTGCGCCGACCTTCGACTCTTCCTCTTGAATTTGAACGGTCTCGGCCACTACCTCCCACATTCGCTCCTGTTGATCTGTCCACGGCCCGATCAAATAGTTGCGATAGCACTCGCCTCCGTAACCGCCAAGCAGAATGTCAGTGTTCACATACACAGTTTGACCACGTTCGATCTTTGAGTAAAAAAACTGATTCGGATGTGGGTAGGCGCTGGCGACTCCAGCTCTTACGTAGTGAGACGTAACATCGATCCCCACCGCAGTATGTGGTTTGCCGTCATAGTTGATGTCTTTCATCAGAAGTTCGATGCCGTACGCCTGCAGTGCTTGCCCCAATTCGAAGTCGGTGGCGTCAGTACCGCGTTCTAGGATGTAGTCACGGGCGAATGCATGGATCTTGTCGAAGTATCCGTACGCACGTTGAGTGAGAGCCAACTCCTCGGGTGTCTTGATCTGCTGCATATGTAGGCAGGTGTCGGCAATTTTCACGAATCGGGTACCCGGCATCACACGCCGTACGGTCTGCAATTGCGAAGGGGAGAGCTCCCGGTCAATGGCGATGCGTGTTCCAGCTAGGCCCCGACGCCTTAGGCCGGTCAGCATCCACTCAAAGAGGTCCACACGCGGACCCTGTACGACTTCGCCACGGTTAGGGAAACCTCCCTGAGCGTGCGGATAGCAGAAGTAGTATTCATTCTCGGTCGCCCACCAGCTGGTAACCAGCTCGCGATCGATCCCCGGTGAGTACCAGTAAACTGTGTCCTCTTCGTCGGTACGAAACAGCACCCAAGTGGAGCGCTCGCCGCTACCTCGAAAACAGCCTGTGTAGTAGACCATGTTCTGGTCTGAGGAAAGCACGATCGCCGAGACCCCCAGACTTTCGACTAGTTCCTTCAGAGTGCGAGCACGACTCTGATGCCACTCGAGGGGAAGACGATCGTATCCCAGTGGGGCAGGCTCCAGACTTTCAGGGTGAGGGACTAGCAGCCGTTGCGATTCTCCTGATGACGCACCATCGGCCGCGCAGGCTAAGCCACTTGCTGCTGTTCCAGCGCTGGCTAGGCCAGCACCCATGGTTCTGATGAAGTCGCGCCGCGAGGCCTGCATGTTTTCCTCCTGAAGACAAGAATGGCTACGCCCACATGGCTTTTGAGGGCGGTTGCTTGAGCGGGATTCTACATGCTAGGCACCGACATTGCCAGCGAGCCTTAAAAGCAACCGTGCGCCATGCGTGGATCGAGTGCGCGTGGCCGAATGCGGGATACGCAGCATAGGCTGCATGGTCGGGCAACGAGATTATGCCGCAGATGCTTCATATCCCGCGTATGCGTTTCTGCCGCTTCTCCCGCCCCTCCCGCCCCCTTCCCCCCCTCCCACCCCTTACATTTCACCAGCCAACAATTGACTTCCTGGGAAGGAAATTCATATGACCAGCCAGCATCATGGCCACGACGATCTTGGACTCGCATCACTAGCCATCCACGCAGGTGAGACACCAGATCCTGTTTACGGAGCAGTAGCGGCTCCGATATATCAAACCTCAACATTTGCGTTCGATACTCCCGACCAGGGTGCGTCGCGCTTTGCAGGTACGGAGAGTGGGTACATCTACACGAGATTGGGAAATCCAACCATCGACCGACTGCACGAAAAGGTGTCGGCGCTCGAGGGCGGTGTCGGAGCGCTAGCCACGGCCTCCGGTATGGCCGCTGTGAGCACTCTCTATTTCAGCTACTTGTCGGCGGGAGATCACATTATCGGCACTAGTTCCCTATACGGCCCGTCACGCATAATCATGGAAAAGGAATTTTACCGCTTTGGAGTTAACTCCAGCTGGGTAGATACGGGAAACCTCGATCAGGTCAACGAAGCAATTCGTCCAGAAACAAAAATGATTTTCGTTGAGACTCCGTCGAATCCGACCATGCGTCTCACGGACCTTGCAGCGGTAGCAGAGATCTGCAAGGAAAGAGGTCTCCTGTTCGCAGTAGACAATACGTTTGCGACTCCGGTGCTACAAAGGCCTCTCGAATTCGGGGCGGACATCTCACTGCACAGCGTTACCAAGTTCATCAACGGCCACGCTGATGTTGTGGGTGGGCTGCTTGTATTCAGAGAAAAGGAAGTAATGAAGCGGGCAATCAAACCTTGGCAGATGCTCGGCGGCACTATGGATCCGCATCAGGCATGGCTCGTACTGCGAGGAGCGAAGACTCTAAAGATGAGGGTCGAGTGCGCGCAGAGGAACGCGATAAAGGTTGCCGAAATGCTGGAAGAGCATCCAAAAGTAGAGTGGATTCTCTATCCGGGCCTCGAAACGCACCCGCAATATGAGCTTGCAAGCAAACAGATGGATGGCCCCGGCGCCTTGATCTCGTTCGGTGTGAACGGGGGACTCGAGGCAGGCAAGAAGGTTCTCCAGTCAGTGAAACTCTGCACTCTGGCGGTTTCTCTCGGGGGAATAGAGACCTTGATCCAGCATCCAGCGAGTATGACACATGCGGGGATGGGGCCTGAAGCTCTCGCTCAAGCGGAGATTGGAGAAGGCCTGATCAGACTGTCGGTTGGTTGTGAGGACTGTAAAGATCTGTTGTCGGATCTCGATCAGGCGTTGAGAGCTTAACCTGGTACGGGGCCCCAATGTCAATGTCAGTAGAAGAGATCCGAGCGCACTTTCCTGCGCTGCAACGTGAGGAAGCTGGCTATCCAGTCGGATACTTCGATGGGCCTGGGGGCACGCAGGTTCCTCAGCGTGTTGTCGACAAGGTGAGTGACTATCTACTAAACCATAACGCCAACAGGCACTGGTGGTATCCTACGTCGTTTGAGTCCGACGAGATGGTCGACATGGCCCGCGAGGCATTCGCCGACTTTCTGGGTGCGACTCCTCGCGAAATCGTGTTTGGCACCAACATGACGACGTTGACTTACCACCTCTCTCGCACGGTGGGTCGGGAGTTTGGGCCAAACGATGAGATAGTCGTGACCGAACTAGATCATCAGGCAAACGTCGCGCCATGGCGTGCGTTGGAAACCGAGCGTGGCGTTACGCTCAGGACCGTGCCAATGAATGTGGAAACAGGTACGCTGGATTGGGAAGCACTAGAAGGTTTGATTTCGTCTCGAACCGCACTCGTTGCGGTCGGTGCGGCGTCAAACGCCTTGGGTACGATCAACGATGTGAGACTGGTCGCAAAGCTGGCCCACGACGTCGGTGCTCTCGTGTTCGTGGACGCCGTCCACTTTGCGGCGCACCAACTGGTAGATGTGTGTGAAATGGAATGCGACTTTCTTGCATGCTCCCCTTACAAATTCTACGGACCCCACCTTGGCGTCTTGTTTGGGCGTGAAGATCTCCTGCGTGAACTCGACGTGCCGAAGGTGCCGCCGGCGCCCAACGTTGTGCCCGACCGGTTCGAGACCGGCACGCTCAACCATGAGGGAATCGCCGGGGCTGCGGAAGCCGTTGATTTTCTCGCGTCGCTGGGATCCGGGGTTACTCGACGAGAGCACCTGGAGAGCTGTTTTGCGGAACTCCATACGCGCGGGAATCCGTTGTTCAAGCGACTTTGGGATGGGCTGGCAGCTCTGCCGTCCGTAAACCTCTACGGACCCCCTCCAACTGAGCTGCGCACACCCACCGTCGCATTCACTGTTGAGGGAAAGACGGCGCGCGATGTCGCTTCTTACCTGGCACGCGAGTACGGACTGTTTCTTTCCAGCGGTGACTTCTACGCTTCCACTGTGACCGAGAGGCTTGGTCTCGCCGATGAGGGCCTAGCTAGAGCGGGCTGCGCCTGTTACACAACCGCCGAAGAGGTGGAGCGTCTCATCGAGAGCGTGGCCTCTATACGCTGACCTGAGGAGTAGGTTCGAACCGCTCGTAAACCATCGGCAGGATGATCAGTGTCACCAGAGTCGAGGTGAGCAGTCCACCCACGACTACCGTGGCGAGTGGCCTCCAGATTTCAGCGCCCGGACCTCGTGCGAGCAGCAACGGCAGAATCCCGAACACCGTCGTGAAAGTCGTCATCAGAACGGGCCGTAGTTTGGTGTTCACTCCGCTCCTAATGGCGTCTAGAACGGGCCTACCTTCGTTCAGGTGGCCCCGGATCGAAGCTAGCAGTACCAGACCGTCCTCCAGCGCAATCCCGAATATCGCGATGAACCCAATTGATGCCGGCACGCTTAGGTATTGACCGGTAGTTGCGAGCGCAATAATTCCGCCAGTCAGTGCGAGAGGAATGTTTATCAGGATCACCAGTGTTTCGCGGCCGGAGTCGAGAGCCGCGAACAGCAGCAAAGCTACGAGAATCAATGTGAGTGGAGCGATCAGAGCGAGTCTACGGTTCGCGCGCTGCTGCAGCTCGAACTGCCCGCCCCATGTGAGCATGTATTGAGGCGGAATGTCTACCGCCTCTTCGATCGCGGCTCGTGCTTCGTCGACGAATCGACCTATGTCGCGACCGCGCACGTTGGTCTGAATGGTGATGAATCGTCGATTGCCCTCTCTGCTAATGACACGTTGGCCCTCGACTGCCTGCACCGACGCGATGAGGTCGAGTGGTATTTGCCCGCCGTTTGGTAGGCTGATGAGCAGTGCTTCGATCGCCTCTATGTTGCTCCGGGATTCCTGCTGGAACCTCAAAAAGATGTCGAAACGTCGCTGTTCCTCGTAAACCTTACCGACCACGATCCCGCCCACAGCCGCTTCGATGGTCTCTTGCACGGTTCCGATGCCCAGTCCGTAGCGGGCTATTGCCTCGCGGTCGAGTTGGACCTGAACCTGATTCTGGCCGGTAAACTGCTCGACTTGCACGTCGGCCGCACCCGGTACTTCCAGCAATACGTGTTCGATGTCGGCAGAAACTTCGCGAAGGATATCGTAGTCTTCGCCATAGAGCCGGAGCGCTAGCTGCGCTTTCACACCGGTGATGAGTTCGTCGAGGTTGTGCTGGATCGGCTGCGTGATATTGAGGGCCATACCGGGCTGGGCTTCCAGCCTACGCGTTATCTCCTCGAGCAGGCCTTCCTTGTTACGATACGCATCCCAACGCCGGATAGGCCGAAGCTGGACCAGCATCTCCACGTCGTTTACGAAGTGTGCGTGGCTCCCGACCTCTCCGCGCCCGATACGGCTCAACACTCCCGTGACCTCCGGGACGTCCAATACGATGTTCTCGATGACGGTTGCCCTGGCCGTTGTTTCCTCGAGGCTGATATTCGGGTTGAAGGTGGCTCTCAGGTGTAGCGTACCCTCCTCGAGATACGGTATGTACTCTCTGCCCATCGTGAACACGAGTATTACGCCGACGGCCGCGACCGCGTTGGTCACTAAAAAGACACGTCGCCGCTGTCTACGGCACAGTTCGAAGAACGGTAGGTATATCTGCCGCGCGCGCCGGATGAGGAACGGCTCAGTGGCAGTTGCTCCTTTTTGCCTCAGTACATACCAGGCGATAGCAGGTATCGAGAACAGCGTGAAGACGATGGATCCGGCCAGCGCGAAGGATATCGTGAAACCCATCGGCCGGAACATGGTGCCCTCTACACCGGTGAGGGTGAATATGGGGAGGAACACGACGATGATGATTACGATCGCGAACAGGAGGGGCCGTCCCACTTCAGCTCCGGCGTTCAGTATCGCGGTGGCCTTGTCCTCCTTCATGATCTGCACGTGACGGAAGCAATTCTCTACGAAGATGATCGCCGCGTCGGCAATGAGGCCAATGGCGATTGCCAAACCCCCGAACGATATCAGATCGGCCGCGAGGCCGATGCGTTCCATCAGGATGAACGTGAGTAGGATGGCGAATGGCAGGGTCAAAATCGTGACGAATGCCGAGCCCAGGTCTCCCATGAACAGGAACAGCACTATGATGACGAGCACTACACCAAAGCCTAGATTCGTCGCCACAGTTCTGAAGCAGTTCCTGATGAACGATGCCTGGTTGTAGAAGGGGACGATCTCAACTCCGGGCGGTAATGACTGGTTGATCTGCCCGATTCTTTCCTCTACGTCGTCGATGACTCGGGCCGTGTTGGAGCCGAAGAGCTTTAGCACCATACCCACGACCTTCTCGCCCTCACCCATGGCAAGTGCGGAACCACGCCTGATTCCAGGGAGGATCTCGACTTCGGCCACATGCGATAGGTAAATCGGTGTGCCGTCATGGTTCGTGATGACCACGCCCTTGAGGTCTTCGATGGTCTCAACCAGGCCCAGGCTACGGACGATGTACTCCTCTTGTCCGCGGGTGATGAAACTCGCACCGGTGTTCTGGTTGTTCGCTCGGACTCTCTCTGCTACGTCGGAAACGGTGAGTCCGTATTGAAGTAGTGCGTTGGGGTCAATGAGAACCTGGAACTGCTTGACGTCACCACCGATACTCAACACCTGTGAGACTTCGGGTACCGATTTGAGTTCGTATTTGATCAGCCAGTCCTGTAGTGTCCTGAGCTCAATCGTTGAGTAATCGTCTCCCTCCACGTAGTAGAGGTACACCAGGCCGAGTCCCGTGGCGATTGGTCCGAGAACAGATTCTTCGGCCTCAACTGGAAGCTCCTCACCTATCTCGCGTAGGCGCGGTGAAACGAGCTGTCGCGCCCAATAGATGTCTGTCCCTTCCTCGAAGTAGACATTGACGAGAGAAAGGCCGAACGTCGAAAAAGATCGAATGTTACTGACCTGTGGCAGGCCAAACATGGCGGCTTCGATTGGATAGGATATCAACCGCTCGACTTCCTCGGGCGCCATACCGTCTGCCTCCGTGTAGATCTGTACTAGCGGAGGAGACGGATCGGGGAAGACGTCGATTGGGAGCTCTCTGAACGAGAGAACACCGAGTGACGCAACAGCGACTGTCGCTGCAATCACCAGCAGCCTGTACCGCAGTGAAAACTCAAGAATGCGCGATATCATCGGCTCTTTCTGTTGGTAGCGTTAGGTCTCTCGAGTCGCCGCTAATGTACGTGGCCCTCGTGGCCGCCAGCGCTCTTATCGATTTCCGACTTGAGTGTGAAAGCGCCGACCGTCACAACCGCCTGACCTTCCTCGAGGCCCGAAGTGATGATCCGCAAGTCGCCGATCAGCTCACCCACTTCGACGTGTTGTACGAGGAAGACGAGATGGTCTTCGCCTGGCTCAGGTGAGCCGAGTACGAAGACAGTCTGTTCACCATGCAGCATAACGATGGCGTCGTCCGGAATCGCGATTACTGATGCGGTATCGTTGCGGTTTTGGACGATCCCTTGGATGTACATATTGGGTTTCAACAGACCGTCGATGTTCGTCACCTCTACTCTGGTCTGAACCGTGCGCAGCGTTTCGTCCACAACGTCGCTGATGTATGCGATGCGGCCAGGGAAGTCTGTAGACGGGAAAAGCGGCGACTTGATGACCACGTCGCTGGAGAGGCGAACGTAAGGCAGATCGTTCTCATAGACGTCGAGCAAAGCCCAGAGAGCGCCGAGCCTCGAGACAGTAAACAGTGTGTGAGTGGGATCGACGTGCTCCCCGACCACAACATCTCGGTAGATCACTCGACCGACGATTGGCGAGTATATGGGCAGGTTGGCGTCGGCAATCAGGTCCGGATCACCGCCTTCCTGACTCAGGTTCACGCTTCTCGCCTTTAGGTCGTCCATCCACTCGTGATCGACACCGTAGGAATGCAGCGACGATTCCGATGCGGCCAGGTCGGTGATGCATTGCCCGAGTTCAGCCTCGTGTCGCAACAGGTCCCTCTCTTCAATTGAGCGTGTCTCCCAGAGTTCAAGGGCGCGTTCGTAGTCGCGCCGCGCGAGTTTACAGCGGGAGTTGGCGTCCAAGTAGTCCGCTTGTGCCTCCGCAAACTCGGGGGAGTTGATAGTCAGCAGTACTTGTCCTTCTCGTACGTTGCTGCCCAAATCCACCGACAGATCGACAACCTTTCCACTCACAAACGATGAGATGTGGGCCGTGCGGTTGTCATTGAGGCCAAGCACTCCGGGCACGGTTACTCGAGAAGAAACATCACTGGTTGCGACGATCGCCGTCTCGATGCCCCATTCAGCGGCTTGGTCGGGTTCGACGTGTACGGAGTGATCGTCGGCTTCCGCGTGATCGTCTGTGACCGGAGCGTCCGTTGAACATGCGACTGACAGAAAAAACAGAAAGAGTAGGCTGTGCTTTTTCATCAAGCATCTTTCGAATTGGCTAATCCCATAAATTCGACGGGGCCAACCCTAGAGAGGGCGGCCCCAATACAACGTTTAATAATGGGCACTATTGCTCAAGCGAGGAAGCCTTTATCACGCATCCACTCGTCGTTGTACATCTTGGAAACATATTTTGAGCCCGCGTCTGGTAGGATCACGACCATCGTTTTGGACTCATCCATTTTCTTGGCATGTTCCAAGGCGGCGTGCAGTGCGGATCCGGACGATCCTCCCGCAAGAATGCCTTCCTCTCGGGCAAGCTCCCTGCCTATTTCAAAGCTCGTCCTGTCGTCGACCTTGTACATCTCGTCGATGACACTGAAGTCCAGCGCCTGACAAAGCATATCGTCCCCAATGCCTTCTACGAGGTAAGGGTGTGCCTCGGGGAGTTTGCCCGTCTTGAAGTAGTCGAAGAAGACCGAGCCCTCTACATCCACCGCAACCACCTCGATGCCCGGATTCTGCTCTTTCAGATACCTCGCTGTTCCGGACATGGTGCCGCCCGTACCGACGCCTGCAACGAACACATCGATCTGGCCACCGGTCTGCTTCCAGACTTCTGGTCCAGTGGTGTTGTAGTGCGCGAGTATGTTATCCGGATTGTGATACTGGTTCAGCATAAAGGGTTCATCGCATCGTGCTGCGAGACTCTTCGCCGTTTCGTAGTAGCTACTGGGGTCATCCGGCGGCACCGCGGTCGGGCATATGTGGACCTCTGCTCCGAATGCTCTCAGCGTGTCAATCTTCTCAGACGACATCTTATCAGGGATCGTAAGGATCACTTTGTGACCGTGTGCCGCACCATACATTGCGGCCGCCGCACCCGTATTACCTGAGGTGGCCTCAATGATCGTGCTGTTCGGTCTGAGTTCGCCAGACTTGGCCGCGGCGTTCAGCATGTAGATGGCCATGCGGTCCTTCACCGAGGCAGTGGGGTTCAGGAACTCAACCTTGACCAGGACCGTGGCTCTTATGCCGCGACTAACAGTGAGTTTGCGGATCTTGACGAGTGGAGTGTTGCCAACTGACTGTGTGATGTCGTCGAGGTAGTTCAAACTGGCCATGGTGTTTGTCGTCCTGGAACGCGTCGGTGAAACGGTGATTTTCCGCTGGAGCCTACAACGATCTAAAGGTACTGCCTGCCGGATCATGTCGCTTGGCCAACATCGAGCTGTGGTCGCAAGGACTCAGCTAGTCGTCC
>JBDHHK010000165.1:0-10853 GCA_039589395.1 Gemmatimonadota bacterium | reverse complement strand
TCTCATCGGCTCCCTCCACCGTTGTAAGCTTCAATCATTGGGTCGAGGCGCTCTAACGCGTTGTTGATTATGCGAATCACTGCGCGTGAAGAAATCGTCGCGCCAGTGATCATGTCGATTTCATCCCGGCTGCCGGCGCCAGCGCCGATTTTGACACCCGTCAACGGGGTGGAGCTCTCAGCGAACTGTCCGACGAACTCCATATCCTTTACGATCTTGTCGCCGAGCCCCGGTGTCTCCTTGTGCTCCAGCACCAGCATGCCAAGGATAGTTTTTGATTCCGCGTCATATCCGAAGATTACGCGCACCAAATCCTGAAAGCCGAACTCTGCGGATTCGATCGCAAAACCGATCTGCGTTCCATCCTCGCGGTATCCGGGAAATACCACGGCATCGGGCTCCACAGCAGCGGGCAGCTCATCCCTGAGTTCTCCCTCGACTACATAAAGAGTGTCGAAATGGTGAGGTGCTCCGAGCACGTCGCTTATTGCCGCCCGGAGCACCTCAGCTTTGTAGGCTGTAATGGCTGGCAGCGTCGCAACGTAGACAAAAACGATCAGAAAGCCCGCCAATGCCCCTGCGATCCCCAAAGTCAGTACTAATCGCAGAGGGGATACGTCCTCCGGCTCGGGGGGGGGCGGTGGTGTCTCCTGCACCGTGTCGGTAGTCAGATTCTCTTCCGTCACGATACCACCTGCTTCAGCTTCGTTCCAAACACACGAGGTTGTGTCGCCCGATTGATGAACGGTACCATGGCGTTCATCAGCAAAATCGCATACATCACACCCTCAGGGAGTCCTCCCCACATTCGAATTACCACTACCAGAAAACCGATACCGAACCCAAAGATCCAGCATCCAAGGTTGGTTGTCGGCGAAGTTACCATATCGGTAGCCATATAGACGGCTCCCAGCATCAAACCACCCGAGAACAGCATGAAAATCGCTCCGGGGTACCGAGCTGCATCTAGCAGATGCAACCCGCCAGCCAATACCGCAACCGTGAGCAGAATGCTTGCCGGAATCCGCCAGTTCAGGTGGTTTCTAAAAGCCAAATACGCGCCGCACAACAGGATTATGATTCCGGACGTCTCACCGGCTGATCCGCCGATTGAGCCCATGATCAGATCCACGTTGTCGGTGGCCACCTGTTCGAACTTCATCAATCCCAGAGGTGTTGCGCCGGTGAGCGCATCTGTACTGCCGCTCATCAGTGGGAGAGCGAAGTTCGCTCCGCGCAGACTCCACCAAGGTCCGCCGATTGCCGGCCAAGTAGTCAATGCTACCGGAAACGCCGCTTGAAGAAACGCCCGTCCCAGTAGCGCCGGGTTGAAGATGTTTTGACCTAGCCCGCCAAATATCAATTTCCCAAAGCCAATCCCGAATGCGCCTCCCACAAAGGCCATCCACATGGGTAGACCAGGTGGCAGTGTCAGGCCGAGGAGGAGTCCGGTAATGATGGCAGACCCGTCCTTCAAGGCGGACTTCGGACCGAGGAATTGTTCGACGAGTAGGGCCCCGGCGCAGCTCGCGAAGATTACGAGGAACGCACTGGGGCCAAACAAATAGATCGACGCCGCCACAACGGGCATGAGGCTCGCGACAACCGACCACATGATGGTCGGCGTCGTGTCTCGGCCACCCAGGTGGGGCGATGCGGTAATCAGTAGGTTTGGATTGCTCACGCTACTTGTCGTTTCCATAACGCCGTTTTGGCCATTTGGAATAGCTGACTCAACGGAATATTGGACGGGCATGTGTACGAGCAGCATCCGCACAGCATGCAGTCCGCAAGATGGTAATCGTTCATCTCCTCATAGCGTTCTGCCCTGGCAAGCGCTCCCAGATGCTGTGGGTTGAGGAATACCGGACACGCGTCCAGACAGTGACCGCAACGAATGCACGCATGCGTTTCGGCCCGCTTGCACTCGTCCTCGGAGAGCACGACTACGCCTGATGTTCCCTTCAGCAATGGGACATCCAGGTTAGCCTGAGATGCACCCATCATCGGGCCGCCGAAGACGATCTCGAAGGCATCTTCCTTCAGGCCACCGCACATCTCGATGAGGTCACGAAGCTTGGTGCCTACCGGAACTATGAGGTTTGAGGGCTCTTTGATGCCCTTCCCCGTCACCGTCACGATCCGCTCTACCAACGGTAGACCGGTCTCGAACACCTCTGCGATCGCAGCGATCGAGCCGACGTTCTGTACGACTACCCCAGCATCGAGTGGCAGCTTGCCTGAAGGCACTTCACGCTTCAGGAGAGCGTCGATCAACATCTTCTCCGCTCCCTGAGGGTATTTCACAGTGAGTGGGTGAATTGTGATGTTCAGATCGTCCGGAAGCGCCGTGGTCAAAGCTTCGATGGCATCGGGCTTGTTCTTCTCGATCCCGATCATCGTGTGGCTCACTCCCAGGCACATCATCATGATTCTCGTACCTAGTAAAATCCGGTCCGGGTACTCCGCCATCGTGCGGTGGTCGGACGTCAAGTACGGCTCGCATTCACAGCCGTTCAAGATCAGCGTGTCGATGTTGGTGCCTTCAGGTGGCGTCAGCTTGACGTGAGTCGGAAATGCTGCTCCTCCTAGCCCGACCACACCTGCATCCTTCACAGCCTGGCGGATGTCGCCGGGTGAGAGTCCCTGCCAATTGGGAACCGTTCTGCCGCGTGGGACCTGGGCAGAGTATTTGTCGACCTTGATCCGCACGGCCGGTGAGTAAGAGCCGTTGGGATGGGGCCAAAGATCGATATCCTCGACCGTGCCGGTAGCGGACGCGTGAACGGGCGCCGATATAAAGCCATCGGCGGCCCCGATTTTGTCCCCGCGTTCAACGTGATCGCCAACTCGGACCAGCAGCTTCGCCGGTTTACCGGTGTGCTGGCTCAGCGGCAGCACCACCTCATCCGGAAACGGCATTCGCCGAATCCGTGAGTGCTCTGTCAGTATCTTCAGCTCAGGCGGATGAACGCCCTGTCGAAACGTCTTCAGCCTATCGTCCATTCGCCGCTATCTAGTTAAAGGGCTCAGCCCGTTTTACCCACTTGTCGAGGTCCTTCTCCTTCGGATTGAGCGGCGTTCCCGGATGGATGATTCTCACCGTGCACTTCTCGGCCGCCTGAACCAGCTGCTTGAAGGTTCCTGCTCTCGGGTCCTTGACGTATGCCTGCTTCTTGTCGTTGTAGGCAAACATCTTTTTGTTGATGTTGGTGCATTCGTCGCAGGTAGTGCAGCGGGCAGAGTCGATGTAAGGCTCCATTGCGCGGCCTTCATCTTCCTCTTCAGCTTCCGCCACGGCGACCGCGGCCTCTGCTGTCACCACGACTGCGCCGCCATCGGTGGGCACCACGGCCGGAGCTGCTCCGCCACCACCGTTGCCACCGAGAATGTCACCCGGAATACCTTCGAGGCCCGGCACCGACTGGGCCTGCTCGAGCAACTCGGCGACCGTCTTGAGGCCGTCGCCGGCTCTTACGAGGCCTTCAGCAAGTTTCCGCGCGACGACGCGTGGATAATGCGCACGCAGCTCGGTCAGCTTCGCCTCGTACTCCTGCTTGAGGGCGGCGGCCTTCTTGTCGAATTCACCTTCGAGCTCGTACTCGACTGCGTCCTTGACCGTTTGCGGGACATCATCGCCGGCCAGTTGCTTCAGCCGTATCCAAACCTCCAACCTTTCTTCCCCAAGCCGTACGATCTCATCGGCCATGGTGAGGCGCATCAGTGTCTTGTCCGGTCCCACGTAATAGATGAAGGGCGTCTTTTCCGCACGATCTTCTTCCGAAAGCTCCAGGTACTCGTGGAACAGGACCAGCGCATCTTCGTCGACCTCACCCCTGATCTTCTTGAAGTGCTTGTAGAAGCGTCCCTCCGTAGCCGCCCAGTCTGCGATCGTGAGGGGGAGCTCCATCTTTTGCTCGGCTCCCTCATCGTCCACGTACGCGATCTCGTACATCGGCCAATTGTCTTCCAATGACGGGTTACCGTCGAGGCTCAGCTGGTCACAGAGATCGTCGCCTTCCATCGGGTTGTAGGTGAGGATCGGGAACGCACGGCTCTCCAACGAGAGCTTCGAGGCACGCTCTGCCGCATCGTCGCCTATCACGTGTTCTGGTGCACACGGGCTGTGCAGCACGAACACTGACGGACAGCGTACCTGGAGGCCTTTGAGCACTCCCTCCAGCAGGTGTGATGCCGCAGCCTGCGTGGCTTGATGCACATATACCTTGCCGTGAGCCATGGCGATCAGCGCCATCTCCTTACGTTGCTCTTCCTTACCCTTCTGGCCCCGGCCGTACTCGGCCATATCGGAAACCTGTCCGTGGTAGCCGCTCGTACAGGCCTGGCCGCCTGTGTTGGAGTAAACCTGGGTGTCGAGGATGATTACGCGAATCGGCTTTCCGGACGCGAACATGCGCGACAAGTTCTGGAATCCGATGTCGAACATCGCGCCGTCACCACCGGTCGCGAAGATCGGCGGGCACATCTTGAACTCGTCGTCCGAGAACTCGCGCCAATCGAAGTTCTCGAAGAATGGCTCGTGCACCTCGGCGTCGTATTCACCGCTCAGTTCCAGTTCAGCCCTGCGCACGGAGACAAATCCGTCACGCATCTTCCGCATGTGCCCCTCGAAGATACCGATCGCGATCGAAGGAGCGTCCTGGAAGAGGTGGTTGGTCCATGGGAACGGATACGGGTTGAACGGGTAGGTGCTGCCCCATACGGACGAGCATCCGGTGGCATTGGTCATGCCCATGTGGCTCCGCCCTCGTCCCGTCGGTCCCTCGGCGTAACGCCATCTGAGATCCTTCAGTAGGTTGATCAAGCCATTGATACGTTCCACATCGGCCTGCTTCGATTCCTCCAGAGGGATCTCGACCGCCTTGTCGCCGTTGCCATTGGCGACCGCATCCAGGTCAGCGTCCGACGAGAGTATGTTTCTCGCCTTTTCGTCCAGCTGGGATATCATCCCGTCCAGCTTTTCGATGTATTTCGCGACGCGCGGGTACATCAGTGCGTTCACCGCCGACAGCACCAAGTGCATCACGGTCTTTTCGCCGCAACCCATGCAGGCACCGTCGCCTCCATACATCGACGTGTAGTTGTGTTTCTTCAGAAGCAGTGATGACAGTACACCGATACCCTCATCCATGTTGGAGATGTTCACGTAGCGATCGTCCGTCTCCGGAAGGTGCTCCCACAATTCCCAGTTGCGTCGCAGCTTCTCTACAGACTCCTCGTCCTGCCTGATGGTCTTGAGTGCGCCATCGGGGCAAACCTCAACGCAGAGGTTGCACCCCTTACAGGTGTTCGGATTGACCGTGATCGAAAGGAGGCCGCCCGTACCCTTCTCCTGGTTCTCCGGTAAGTCGAAGAACGGTGCGGTCTTCGCCAACGGGAACTCGGCGAGCGCCGAATAGACCGGAGCGAACTCCTCGTCGAGCGCTGCCCGCTTCTCGGGATCCATGCTCAGTTTCTCGACGACGGTCTTGTACGCCGTCGACATCACGTCTGCGAAGTTCTTTACGTCGATTCCCTTCATGATGCGCCGCGACTCTCGAGCGACGTGCGGCACTATCTGGCGGAGCTTGTCAAATGTCTGACCGTTGGTCGACACCGTTTCGATTGCCGCCGTGATCACCTGGTCGATCTCGGTGACCACTCCCGGGATCGCCGTGTCTGGGCACTGAACCCAACACTGACTGCAGCCTGTGCAGTTCTCTGGAATGAACTCGGGTATCTCGAACCGGACGTCGGTCATGTCGCGGATCGCGCTCGTAGCGGCTGGAATGGCACTGATCGCAGCGAACGGATCGGCGATCGGGTCGCTTGCAGTCTTGTACAGATGGCACACCTGCTCCCAGAAACGTCCCGGGTTGCCGAAACCGTCTTGCCAGTTCGTGCCGTCCAGGATAGCCGGCATCTTCGGCGCCACTCCGATCGAAGACTCGTCGATCGATAGTTTCTCGGCGTCCACCACACGGATCTCGTCAAAACCGCGACGGATCACGCGAACGTTGTCTTCCACCACACGCTCACCGAGGTGCCCGAACTTCTTCTGTACCTGGGCTCTGATGCCGTCGAAGAGTTCCTCTTCACTCAAACCATGGCGCTCGACCAGCGGCGACTCATGGAAGAAAGCGCCCATGAACGCCGCACCCTGCATGCGGTACCGCAACGCTGGATCTGACGCCTCTTCGGACGCGATCTTGAAACCATCGAGCAGGAAGGTCTTGACCTTCTTCTCCTTGATCGTCTGTTGCACCGAGCCTGGCAAGGTGTTCCAGAACTCCTCTTCGGAGAGGTCGCTCTGCATGATGAACACGCCGTTTTCCGCGATACCGGCGAGGGGGTTAGAGTGCCGGCACACGTTCGGATCGGGCGCAAGCACAACGGTTACGTTCTTCAGCTCGCAGTTGAGGCGCAACGGCTCTGGCGAAAGCGTTGCATAGAAGGTCGTGGGCTGGCCTTTCTTCTCCGATCCATACTTCGGATTCGCTTGAATGTGCATTCCGAATAGATCGGCAGACGTCTGGGCGATGTTCTTTCCTGTCGTAATCGCTCCCCAGCCTCCGACCGAGTGCATCCGAATGGTGACGGCTTCCTCGGGCAAGAGGTTCAGGTTCCCTACCGACGGCAACGCCAGATCCGCGATATCCGGATACTCCTTCAGTAGCTGGTCCTGCCAGATCTGGAGCTTGGGAATGTTTGTGTCGGGGCGCACGAAATCGATCGACAAGTAGAACTGCCGCATGTTCTTTCCGCCGTCCAGCATGTTCTCCGCAGCAGCAACGAGTTCGCCTGGCTGGATGTCTCTGCTGCCCATTCCAAACGCGCCCGAGTAGATCTCAGGAACATCAGCGGGCGAGAGCGATTCCATTTCCGGGTAGGGCTTGGTACCGTTTCCGCGACCGTTCTCTATTGCCTTGCCCAGCGCAGCACGGATCTCCCGCACTATTGGAAGGTCGACCGCGAGCGGCTGGTCGGTCCTCTCGAGCACCGTCACAGCCTTCTTGCCCTTCAACATCTTAGTGAGTATGTCGGAGGGGAACGGCCTGAACATCGTGAGATTGATCACACCGATCTTCATGTTTGTCGTATCGCGCAGGTAGTCACACACCGCTTCGGCATTGCACACAACCGAACCCTGACCAACGATCACGTACTCCGCGTCGTCCAGCCGGTAACCGGATGCACGCGCGTACCGCCGCCCTGTGAGCGCCGCGTACTCGTCCATGGCCTGATCGGCCAGGTCCGCGATGTGATCGAAGAAGAATGGACGTTGCGCCGCCACGCCCTGACAGTAGGAATCCTGGTTCTGCACGACTCCAACCATGGCGGGGTAGTCGACATCGAACATCTCGGGAATGCGACGTCGTTTCTCACCGAACACCCAACGCTGTGCGGCCGTCGGAGAGTCGACTGTGTCCGACGGATCGCCGAGATACTCTTTGACGCATTCGCGCTCAGGGATGTATGCGGACTCGATTACGTGGGTGGTAAGGAAGCCGTCCTGAGCCACGACGCCGGGGTTCAGCGCCAGCTCAGCCGTGCGGTGAGCGATGAGCGGTAGGTCCGCAGCTTCTTGCACGTTCTTGGCGAAGTACTGGAAAAAGCCCGTGTCGTCGATTGCATGGTAGTCGTCGTGACCGGCATGCACGTTCAGCGTGTGCTTGGTGATGGCGCGGGCACCGATGTTCAGCACGTATGTCAGACGCTTTCCTACGGCGGCGTACAGGGACTCGTGCATGTAGGCGATACCCTGGCCGCTCGAGAAATTCGTCGCACGCAAACCGCTCATGGCCATTCCGGCCGTTACTGCCGCAGCAGCGTGTTCACCTTCGGGTTCAAAGAAGATGAGCTTGCGGCCGTTGACGTTGCGCTTTCCAACTGCGACAGCCTTGGCCCATCCCTCACCCATGTTCGTGGAAGGGGTAATTGGATAGGCGCCGGCTGCTTCAGCAGCGTTTGTCTCCGCCTCGACAGTTGCACCAGTACCATCCGTGGCCGTCAGAATTCCCGGGTATTTCGGGGATGACGACTCGTTCTTCTTATCATTCATTCCTTTGCACTCCTAACCAACTCGAGCGTGTCCGCGAACTGCTGTCCCTCTAACCACACGATAGCGTTCGTGGGGCACCTACCAACGGCTTCAGGACTAGCCAGAACGTTCTTCTCGTAATCAATCACTGGAAGGTTGTTTACCATCTCTATCAAACCGGGCGCCGCGTCGGAGACGCACCTGGCGCACGCATTGCATGCGACTTTGCACATATCTTCCGCATCGTCGCCCGCAAGCAGGTTCTTGCACTGCACGATCAACTGCTGCTCCATGGGCATGATTGTGAACAGATCTAAAGGACAAGCGTCGACACAATCACCACATGCGGTGCACTTCTCCGGAATTACCACCGGAATCTTGTTCTCGTTCATGACGATTGCATCGAATTCGCACACTTCCTTGCAATCGTCGAGGCCGAGACAACCCCACGCGCAGCCCTTACCGCCTCCCGCCACTGCCGCTGCTGCCTTACAGGTTTCCAGTCCCCGATATTGTGCCTGCTGAACGGCTACATCGGTGCCCCCCGCGCAAAGCAACCGAGCGACCCGTTTCAAAGATTCACCTGCATCTACTCCAAGCAGTGCGGCGACGTCTTCGACGTCTTCAGGACCCATGACCGTGCAGGTAGCGGGAGGGATTCTTCCGGCAATGAGCGCTTCTGCAAACGCACGGCAACCCGCCTCTCCGCAGGCACCGCAGTTGCTGCCGGGAAGCATGTCGGCGACAGCATCGATTCGGGGGTCTTCCCAGACCTTGAGCTTCATATGGGCAATCGTGATCAGAATGCCGAATACCAGCCCCACTCCGGCCACAATCGCCGTTGAGCGTAGGATCTCAATAAGCATATGTCTTGACTATCCAGCGTCTTCCAAATCAGCCCTTGTGAGCAGCCAGGCAGCAAGCTTGTCGGCGGGGTTGACCGGCACTTCCGGTTCCTCCGCGGCAGCTTCCGGCTCAGGAGCTTTCCCGAGAGCCTGTACCTGGAGTAGTTCTTCGGCTTGTTGCCAGACGCTAACGCCGCCCATGGGCTTCCTGCGTCTGCCTTCGGGCAGCTGGTTGATCTTCATACGAGCTGTTGTGTCAAAGCCAGCAGCCGGGTCGTGAACGAACCGCGCAGCCGAATCAAGGACCACTGCGCCAATTCCCGGTCCATCCCATTTCCCCAGACTCTTCAATCCTGCGACATCGGCAGCCTGCGCAACCAGAGTGCCGGGCGTGATGAGGCGTACCAGCGGTGCCGGTGTGGACTCACCACGGATGAGCAGAATCAGTTTGAACGTGCCATCCATAAACTCGGCGAGACCGTTGGCGCGGCAGTCAGCACCGTCGACCGTCACCACCAACGGCGGAGCTAAACGGCGTTCTCTGCTGCTCCACTGGCTAAAGGGCAGAGTATCTGCGACCTCCGCCTTGTCACCGTTCACCTTCGCGAGTTCGAACGCTCGTGCTGAGGCAAACGCGCGGCCCAGCTCTCCCAGCCGCTGCGCGACAGAGTGCCATAGGCTACCGCCGCTCTTCACATCCACCATAAACAGCTCGTCACCCTTGTTGGCAAGCTCTGTCAGAGCATCCTGTGCTTTCTTGACAGTGCTCAACGCCTGTGTCGTTGTCGCGGCCGTCTCACCGGCGTAGTGCGAGAATTCACTGGCATCCACTAGGTTTGCCGCAAACGGGCCTAGCTCCATCGCAATCATGTCGGCCCTCTGCTCTTCGGCGGCGCGATCGAAATGCCTGGGTCTGCGCTGACAGGGCTTCGAGGGCCGGCTTTATCCGTTCATCAGACGGCATAGCGATCTAACTCCGTGTTCAGTATTTCAATCTTTTCGTCGACCGAACGACCCGGAACGCTTCTCACTTCTTCCAGCACCGGCGCTGCCTCGTTCTGGTAATACAGTCCGAGCAGTAGACGTGCCGGATCTGCGCCCACTCGATGTGCTTCAACCAGATCGGAAGGATCGTGGTAGATGTGATTCTTATAGAGGTCTTTGATGCTGTCGATCTTGATCCCATTGGGGTGTACCAGCAATTCGGTCTTGCTCGGATCCCGCACGGCTTCCTCGAAGATCGATGTCGTGTACTGCGGGCAGCGCTGCAAGATCCTAATGAACGCAAAGCCCTTGTGGTGGAATCCCGCCGAGATAGTCTCGTAGAGGTGATCCGGAATCCAGTCGGCAGTCTGAGCCACGAACGATGCGTTTGAGATACCCAGTGTTCCGGTGAGCGGATTGAGCGGATCGAGTACTGCGCCGGTTGGCTGTGTGTTGCTCGGGTAACCTTTGGGCGACGTCGGAGACGTCTGATTCTTGGTCAGCCCGTACACCCCGTTGTCGAGCATCATCACGACCATGTTGGGGTTGTAACGCGTCGTATGGACCCAATGCCCCGCGCCGATCGAGCAGCAGTCGCCGTCTCCGGTCGCCACGAACACGTGTAGATCAGGGCGTCTCAGTTTGATACCAGTCGCGGTGGGTAGAGCGCGGCCGTGCAAGCTGTGAAACCCGTAAGTCTTGAAGTAATGCGGGAAACGGCTCGAGCAACCGATCCCCGAAACGAACACCGTCTGTTCGGGCTTGAGCTGTTCAGCTTCGAGGAGGCGCTTTACCGCTGTGTAAATGGCGTGGTCGCCACAGCCGGTACACCAACGTGCGATCGCACCCTCGTAATCCCCCATTGAGAACTCGCGATCGTCATCGATACTGCAGCCCAGAAACGATTGAGCTATCGTGTCAGTCATGACTTGTCTCCATTCGGCAGCTTGTCGCGAATGGCCTGCAGGATCTTGCCGGGCTGC
>JBDHHK010000164.1:0-10100 GCA_039589395.1 Gemmatimonadota bacterium | reverse complement strand
TGACCGGTATAGCGATGCAGCAGTATTTGAAACGCGGCCATCAGCGTCATGAATAGAGTGACGCCTTCCTGCCGACTCAGCGCCTTGAGACCGTCGCAGAGTGTCTCGCCGAGAAGCAGCGATGGTCGCGCGCCCTGGTTGGTTTGAATCGCCCGCCGCGGTCGGTCGGTGGCCAGTTCTACGGCCGGTACACTAACATCGAGCTGCCGCCGCCAGTACGCCAGTTCCCTTTCCAACACCTCACCTCGCAACCGATGGCGCTGCCAGTGTGCGAAATCCACGTATTGGATGGGGAGGTCCGGAAGAGGTGAGGACTCGCCCGTAGAGAATGCGGTGTACAGAGTTACCAGTTCTCGCTCCAGGACCCCTAAAGACCAGCCGTCGGAAACGATATGGTGCATTGTGAGGAGAAGCACGTGCTCCGTTTCTGTCAAGCGCAACAACATCGACCGCAGTAGTGGCCCCTGCGCCAGATCGAACGGCCGCTGCGCCTCTTCCGCCAACCGTCGCCCGGCTTCGGGTTGCCGTCTGACCTCAGGGAGCTTCGTTAGGTCCAGCACCTGTAGTGGAAAGGACCGGGGTGGACAGATGACCTGAACCGGCAGTCCTTCGACTTGTCCAACTGTGGTCCGCAGCGCTTCGTGGCGATGTACGATCTCAGTGAGGGCAAGCTCCAACGCTGATACATCGAGATGCCCGGTCAGCCGAAGAGCACGCGCTATGGTGTAGACTGCTTCGCCGGGGGTCAACTGATCCAAGAACCACAATCGTTCCTGGGCGAAAGACAGCTCCAGTTTGTGGTCCCGTGGAACCGGCCGGATGGCGAACGGTCGCTTGCGTACACTCACATCAGCCGAGTTCAAAAGTGCTAGTATCTGCTGCTTGCGAGCTACCAGCTTTCTGCGAAGGTCCGGCGTAAGGACACCCTTGGGAGAACTCACACGGAGTTGGTTTCCCTCTGCCCAGACCTCGATGTCGATGTCGCGGAGAAACGACAGGAACTGCTCAGTGGTCACAGCGCTCGGCCGTGTCGATCTTCGGGTCCCGCATCCGGCGCCGAGAGAATCTGCTCCACAAGCGCAGCTTGCGCCGCCACGGTGGGGGCGTCGAATGCGGCAAGCAGCGGGAGTTCCAGCCGCATTTCCTCGCGGATGCGATATACGAGCCGAGTTGCAAGCATGGAGTCACCGCCGAGATCCAGGAACCGGTCGTTGGCTCCCACGCGGTCGATCTTGAGCACTTCCTTCCAGAGCTCGGCCAATTTCACTTCGACTGCCGTGCGGGGCTCAACGAGCTCGACGTGTTGTGAACCACGTTGGTCGTCTTTGAGATCCAACTGCTCGGCGAGGGACAAACGCTGTACTTTGCCGGTCGCTCCCGTTGGGATCTCGTCCAGGAATACCACTCTCTTTGGCACCTTGAAGTCCGCCAGGTTTGTTGCCGTGAAGTGGCGTAGTTCTTTCTCCGACAACGATTCGCCGTTCTGCAAGACGACCGCCGCGGCTATGTCCTCTCCCAACCGCGCATCCGGTATGGCGAACGCTACTGCTTGCGCGACAGCAGGATGCTCGAGCAACACCTCATCGATCTCGCGGGGGGCTATCTTCTCACCGCCGCGGTTGATGATCTCTTTCAGGCGGCCTGTGATCGTGAGATAACCGTCCGAATCCAGATATCCCTCATCGCCGGTGCGGAACCAACCGTTCGTGAACGCCGTCGCGTTGGCCGCTGGATTGTTCTCGTATCCGACCATTACGTTGGGTCCGCGAATCACTATTTCGCCCCTTTTATCAACTGGGAGAAGAGATCCTGCCTCGTCCATGATGGCGACTTCCGGGCCCGCCGCCACCCCCACGGTTCCCGGTTTCCGTGGTCGTGGAGCTAGCGGGTTACTCGCCATCTGATGCGCGGCCTCGGTCATACCGTACGCCTCGATCAGCGGTGCCCCGAAAGTGGCTTCCAGATCGGCCATTACGCTCGGAGCTAACGCTGCAGATGACGAGCGAATGAACCTGAGTGATGTGCGGTCGATAACTGCGCCATTCTGTTCCGCCCGATCGAGAATTGCCTGGTGCATCGTCGGCACTGCCGTGTACCAGGATGGATGGTACTCGTCCAACCACCCGTAGAATTGGGGAGCGTAGAACCCAGGTGTACACACTACGCAGGCCCCGGCTGCGAGCGAGGAGAGCACGGCAGCAACAAGACCGTGAATGTGGAACAGTGGCATGATGTTGAGGCAGGTGTCCGCCTCGGTCAGGTTCAGGGCCTCGCATATGTTGCGGGCAGAGGCACAGAGGTTGTCATGCGACAGTGGTACGATCTTCGGCTTCGAGGTTGTGCCCGACGTATGCAACACGAGTGCGACGTCCTGCGCTTCGGCAATGCCACTTCGCCTTGGGTGGGATGTGGTTCCACCCGTGAGCCTAAACAGGCCGGCCTTTCCATGGCTTGTCGCGTGCAGTTCTAGAACAGGGATGCTGCGCTCAGCGGCGGCTAGTCTCGCATCTGACTCAACTCCTGCCTGGACCAGCAACGCCTTTGCGTTCAGGTCCGCAAGATAGTATTCGAATTCTGACCGCCGATACCCAGGATTGAGTGGAGCGCTGGTCGAGCAGGCACATACCCCAATGAATGCCACTGCCATTTCCGGGCCGTTGGGCAGCACGATCGCCACTCGGTCCCCCCGTCCCACTCCGACCGAGTTCAATGCACCAACTACATATTCGGTCTGCTGTAGGAGCTTCTCGTAGCTCAGTTGGGGCCGGCCCGGAGCGGATATTGCGATCGATCGCCCTCCCTGCGCCGCCCGTGAGGAGAGCAAGTCGTACAGTGAAGAGGGGGTGGTTCCCGCGGTCCCGCTCCTCAATCTCTCAGTCATAGCGATATGCTCTCACGCTTTCGTGAGTTGGCCGCGTTTCGTTCGCATTTGCCACCATGCGTAGACCGGCATGCCTAGTAGTACTAATCCCAAGCCAACAAGACTGTCCACCGGATCGTTCACTATCCTAGCCACGCCGATCGCGATGCCTGCCAGCCCAAACAACGCGGGTGTGACCGGATAACCCCACACCCCGTAGTTCCGGACAATCTCAGGGCGCTGCCGCAGGACAAAGAGCCCCACGGTCATCAGAGCAAAGAACAACCACTCAGTGTAGATCACTCGCGTGAATAGCTCGCGGTATGTTCCGGTCAGCACGAGGACCGTTGCCCAAAGCGCCTGTAGTGCGATTGATAGATGGGGTGTCCGGTACTTGGGGTGCATATTCCCCAACCACCCGAACGTGAGTCCGTCTCTAGCCATCGCGAAATAGACGCGTGGGCCTGCCAGGATAATGCCGCTCAACGCGCCAAAGGTCGAGAACACAACGAGCATCGACATGAACGAGCCGCCGCCAGAACCCAGCACCGCATCGGCGGCGTCGGCGGCGATACGGGTCGACGACGCCACCGTCTCGAGCGGCAGAACGTACAAGTACACCGCGTTGAGCGCGATGTAGCTGACACAGACAACAACCATGCCGACAAGCAGGGCCCGCGGAATGGTGCGCCGTGGGTCCTTCGTTTCCTCGGCAGCGTACGTAACCATGTTCCAGCCACCGAATGCAAATAGCCCGGCGATCAAGGCCGAAAAGAGCTGAGTCACGCCCACAGGGCTGGAGCCGACGCTCGTTGATCCACCGCCCGCAGACGTGCCAGACCCAAAGACGAACCCAACCAGGACCATTACGACGATCGCGATCACCTTGCCCAGCGTGAACAACGTCTGGAGCGTGCTCCCTTGCTTCACGCCGATGTAGTTGACCACCGACAGCAGTAGGATCACTGTGACTGCGAGTGCTCTTACGCCGACATCTCCGACAGGAACAAAGTACGCCAAATACCTTCCACAGATCACAGCGATCGCTGCGATGATTCCGGTATGGATGATCCAGAAGAGCGCCCAACCCCACAGGAAGCCGATCATGGGTGAGAAGGCTTCCTTGAGGTACACATAGACCCCACCCGTCTGCGTGAAGATCGAGGCAAGCTCGGCGCAGACTAGTGCACCGATAAGCGACAGCAGACCTGCAGCAAACCAGACCGTGATTATCCCGATGGCCGAGGGAACTAGGCCAGATATCTCCGAAGGTTGGACGAAGATCGATGCGCCAATGATGCTGCCGACTACAAGCGCAGTCGCTTGGGGCAGTCCAATCTCGCGCTTCAGTCGCAGGTCCGAATTCTTCAATTCGGTGGCCTCCTAGATTGTCGTGATCTCTCGGCTGTCGTCTCGGTCAACGCTTGCCACGTATCGCGCAATGTCGGCCACCGTGGGATGCTCGAAGAAGACGCTCAGCGGCACTTCGATGCTGATGTCCCGTCGTATGCGGTTGATTACCCGCGTCGCGAGCAGCGAGTGACCACCAAGATCGAAGAAGTTCTGATACACCCCAGGCACTTTCAGTTGAAGCACCTCTTCCCACACCGCCAGAACCTTGCTCTCGGTAACATTACGGGGTTCGATTACGTCTTCATCGACGGCAAGCTCGTGGTCCTCCGGTGCTGACAGCGCCGCCCGATCAATCTTGCCACTTGGCGTGAGGGGGAAACGCTCCAGCTGGATAAGCAGTGACGGCACCATGTCGGGTGGCAGGAACTCCACCAGAAACCTGCGGAGTTCCTGTTCCTGCGGCTCGACACCGGGCCTGGAAGTGAAGTACCCTATGAGCCGCCTGTCCCCCGATATGGACTCGCTCACCGTCACTGCAGCCTGCGCAATCATCTCGTGTCGTGCCAGACAGGCTTCGATCTCCTCAAGTTCAATGCGGACACCCCGCACCTTGGTCTGGAGGTCACGCCTGCCATGGAACTCGATGCTGCCGTCGAATAGATAACGAGCGAGGTCGCCAGTCTTGTACATCTTGGCGCGGGGATCGCCAGCGAAAGTATCCGGCAGGAACTTCTGTTCCGTCAAGTCCGGTCGGTGCAGATATCCGCGACCAACATGCACCCCGGCGATGTACAGCTCTCCCACTACCCCGGCTGGTACGGGCTCGAGCTCGGGGTCCAAGACGTAAAGTCGAGTGTTGGCGATCGGGTGTCCAATCGGGACCGTGAGTCCCATCTCGTTTCCCGTGCACTCGTGCAGGCATACTCCAATCGACGTTTCTGCCGGTCCATAAACGTTGTGCAGGCGTGCAGTCATCCGGGCGCGGAACCGAGTGACAAGATCTCGAGTCAGAGCTTCACCGCCGGAGATCACATGCTTCAACGACGTACAACGCTCCAGATCCGGGATCTCCAATGCTTCCCGCAACATCGAGGGCACGAAATTCATGGACGCAACACCATGTCGGTCGATCAGGTCGACCAAGTAGCGGATGTCACGGTGCCCACCGGGACGAGCGACGACTAGACATGCGCCGGCCACCAAGGACCGAAAGACCTCGGAGATCCAAGGGTCAAAGCTGAGCGGTGTCTTCAGCACACACACGTCGGCGGGGCCCAGCCCAAAGGCACGCGCGATCGTCAACGTGTGGTTTGAGATGCCCCGATGTTCGTTCATCGCCGCCTTCGGTGTGCCGGTCGAGCCCGAAGTATAGACGACGTATGCCAGGTTTTCGCCGGCAGCTTTTTCGGTCGGTTTGGTGCAGCTTTCTTTCCTTATGGCCGGCCAATCTGCATCGAGCCGAACCACGTCCGCCGCATTTGCCGCGAGGCGTGGACACAGCCGCTCGTGGGTGATGACGATCGGGATCCTACCGTCCTCCACCAAGACCTGAAGGCGTGCTGCCGGGAGATCTGGATCCAGTGGTACGAACGCGCCCCCTGCCTTGAGAATACCGAGGACGCCGACCACCAGGTCCAGTGATCGATCAAGGTACAAGCCGACGAGCGTTTCGGTATCAACGCCCAACCGTCTCAGGTAGTTTGCAACCTGGTTGGCTCTTTGCTCCAGCTCATAGTATGTCAGCTCCTGACCTTCGAAATGCACGGCAATCGCATCGGGCGCGAGTGTCGTTTGCCGCTCGACAAGCCCGTGCAAGGTATCGCAGGCTCCGTAGTCCGTTGTTGTATCGTTCCACTCGAGCAGAATCTGGCGGCGCTCCTCCTCGGGCAGCATTCGAAGTTCTCCGAGCGTTTGCTGCGGGCTGTCTGCCATGCTTAGCAGAATCGTCTTCAAGTGCACCAGCATCCGACGGATCGTCTCAGCCGAGAATCGCTGCGTGTCGAACCCGATCTTCATTTCCAGTCGATCGTCCAGGTACGCAGTCACTGCCATAGGCAAGTTGGTCTCGCCGTGGAGCTCGAACTTTCGGTTCAACCAGCCCCCACCCTTCGCCTGTAGGATTGCGTTGAGTGATCGATTGTTGAAGACGACGAAGCTGTCGAACAACGGTTTCTGTCCGGGAACGCCGGACCACGCACGTACGTTCGTCAGCGGCGTGTGCTCGTAAAGCGTTATCGACATCCACTGCTCCAGGAGTCCCCGAAGCCATGGGAGAAGTGGTTGATCGTTGAGGACCGTAAGACGGACCGGCAGCGTGTTTATGAGAAGCCCGACCATCGAGTCGGCCCCTTCCACTGTGGAATGCCGACAGGCTCGGGTTCCCCCGAACACGACATCCGCCTCCCCACTGTACCGGCTCAAGAGAACCGCCCACGCACCGTTCAATACAGTGTTGACAGTTATGCCGCCCGAGGCCGCGAATGCCTTGAGAGCTGAAGTTTCGGTCTCGGTGAGTGTCATCTCCTCTCTCCCTCGCCTCGGCCTGTGTTCGCCGGGATCAGCTGAGGAGACGAGTGGGGGAAACTGTGTGGTGCTGCCGAACCCCTTCAGGCGTTCTCGCCAGAAGTCCTCTGCCGTTGTCCAGTCCTGGCCCTCGAGCCACTCGATGTATTCCTGAAACGATGGGACCGGAGCCAACTCTGGTACCCGACCGCCGCACAGTCCTGCGTACAAACCAAAGACCTCATTCAGGACCGTCGGGTAAGAACCCCCGTCGAGGATGATGTGGTGCCGAGTCCAGATGCACTTGTAGTGATCCTGGCCGAGACGAACGACGGTCAGGCGCATGAGCGGCGGCTGTGAGAGGTTGAAACCGCGCTGACGGTCGGCCTGGAGATAGGCCTCGATCCGCTCTGGGTGCTCATCTGCCGGGATGTCGTGCCAGTCCAACACCTCAAACGGCACGGCTACTTCCTTGTGAACTTCCTGGAGCGGCTCCTCACACTCCGTCCAGCGGAAGCTGGTCCTCAAGACTGGGTGGCGAGCTACGACGCACTCCCATGCTAATCTGAAGCGGGCCGGCTGCAGATCCTCATGGAGCGAGGCGACCAACTGCATGATGTCGACCGCCGAATCCCCGCTCGAGACGTGGTGGAACAGCATGCCCTGCTGCATCGCTGAGAGCGGATAGGCGGCTTCGATATCTCTTGACGGCATAAACACCACCTATGGGAGTTGCGTCGTCGCAATACCGTGATCGATTCCAAGGAGCACCTAATCGGAGCTACAAGTTCGCATGAAACGCGCCAGACCCTGGAGCCTGGAATCAGGACACTGGTCCACGCTTGGTTGGCGGCTACGCAAGTCCAGATGCGAGAACATGACGGCTTCGGCGTCGACTACGGCGTCAGCCGGGCGGCGGGCCCCAGAGGCCACCGAAGCATTCCTCATCGCGTTTGGAATAGCACCTAGCACACCCGGAGTCCGCTGATAGTCAATTACAGACAGCCATGAGTCGATTCGCCCCACGCGGCGTGGTTTTGGCATTTGGATGACTGAAGATATTGCATTGCTCTTGGATCGAGCGTCAACCCCTTTTCCCATCATTCGCACCGAAGTACCGATAATCCGTTTCTTCTAGGCCACGCCATTCGTATTGGCGGGACTGCGCCTATGCCTGCATCTCCGCCTTCAGCAGACCTGGGGAGGATTAGCAGGTCTCCCTGCGTTCTTCCCTGACGGTCGACCACTGGACAGAGAGGCGTGTCCGTGGCTGCGGGCAGGTCTGGTCCTAGCGCACTTCAAGTTGCCACATGAAAAACATCCGCCGTTTTCCCTGCTAGCTGTCAAGCATACGGTGAAGACGTGTTGCACTCGATTCGCGGCTCCGGGACTTGGATAATGACAGTGATGCGGCTCGACAGTTCACGTGTACTGAGACAGCCGGGGACGTCGGAGAGCGCAGCGATGTTCCAATGTCTTCGGTGGCACACAGCCCTGGTGGGATTGTCGACGAACTCACGAACAACCCAAATCCCGGCGTCCTTCGTCAGACTCCGAGCGCCGGCATTCCAAACACCCTTACCATGAACAAAACGATGGTTAGCCCGGCGAAAGTGGCCAGACTGCTCCAGGCGAACCATCGTGTGAATCTCGAAGGGTAGAACGCCTTGTCATTCTTCGGGATGATTGTGAGACAGTAGAAGAGGTTCAGAAAGAAAATGATCGGAGAGATCAAGAGCGCCAGAGCGGATGCAACAAGCACCAGCAGAACCGGGTGCGGAAACCCGGCCATGATCGCAACGGCGGCGATCAAGGAGTAAACCATCGTCAATCTGTAGATGTTGTACTCGGAGCACCATGCTTGTCGACATTCAATCGTGAGGTCATCCGCGGAAATCCCTTTCAGAGCAGCGGTGGGTTTGAAGAGGTTGCGGCAGCAAGAGCCAACAATTCTCGGCCACCCATCGAAGTAGTTGAATGCCGTTGAGAACGTGGCAGCGAATGCGCCTGCCAGGAAGACAAGAATCATCCAAGGCCCGACGCTCTCGGAGAATGTTCGCCCAATTTCCCCCATCACGTCCAATCCCTGGACCGGGCTGGGGTACAGCCATACAGCTGACAATAAGAGGAATACGCACGCAAAGATGAACGAGACGATATGGCCGAGGCGGAAATCCCATAGGCCGATTCGAAACCACCTCGTGCAATATTCGCGTACTCGAGCGGGGAGACCTAAGGTATCGACGGATAGACTTCCCTTTGATGCCGTGAACGGATCGAAGATCGGAGCGAGTCCGACTGCTTCGAGATCGCTGCGGATCTTCCCCAAGCCGACTTTCTTGGCCTTGCCCCACTCAGATGCTTGGAGCGACACGTCGATACCTGTTGGCAGTAACCCTAGGAGTGCAGCGATGATCAGCCAAGACCCCTGTGGTATCTCGATGATGGCGAGGTGCTTGATCGAAGCGAGCGGCGCTGGGTGGACCATAAACACAAGCGTAGTTGCGACAACGAGGAGAACGGCAAAGACCTTTGCCGCCGACTCAATTGCTGGGTAGTTGCCCGTGAGGATCACGGAGACTGAGATGACAGCCAGCAGGAACCCGTATCCAGCTACGGGAAGCTGAAGACCCAATGCGGTTGAGAATAAGTAGTAAAGGACGGCCGAAGCGGCGATGAGTCTTCCAGCTTGACCCACAGCACATTGAAGGAGCGTGGTGATCAAAACGTACCAAAGAGGCCACTTTTTCCATGCAGTGCCATACGCGTCGAGTAGGCTAGCTCCCGTGGCATGGGTAAACCGGAACGCCATCTCGAAGCCGTAGTACTTCAGGACATATGCGAGCGGTATGCACCAGAGTAGCGAATAAGCGAATCGTCCGCCGGCGGTCGGTGCCGTGACCAGGTGACTGGTTCCGATCCCGGTCATCATTAGGATCATGCCCGGACCGAAATGACGGACGAGGCTCCGCACAGAGCTCCCCGGAAGCTCGATGCGCTCGAGCTCCGTGAGTATTGCCTGTTTGTCGAATACTCCACTATGGGTCATCGGATAGCCTTTCTCAGCCATCTTCCCATGTCAAGAGCTCAGTGCACGACTATAGACCACCGTTGATACGCGCGAGTGCATTGGATCCAGCGACGCGTTATCGGTTCCGAACAGGGAGGGCAACGAGTGTGCCGCCGGGATCTGGCTAGGTACCTCTCCTCAGGCTCTCGGCCCGAGTGTGGAGGTTCTCAGAACCGAAGCAGCTTCAACTGTCTTTTTGGCGGCATGTTTCCTTGTTTGGTCCGGAGAGTCAAGTGACCGACTAACGATCCGTCGCAACTCGCCTATTGGTGCGAAGGATACGCGCGGAAGCCGACTTCTGACGCTTGGTGGAGG
>JBDHHK010000163.1:0-10153 GCA_039589395.1 Gemmatimonadota bacterium | reverse complement strand
ATGCGAGTGCCGAGGAGCGCGACACTCGCGGGTTCATCTCGATAACCAGCATCTCGCCATTGGTAGGATCGACCGCAAACTGTATGTTGCAGCCTCCAGCCGACACACCGATCTCCCGAATGATCGCAATTGCGGCGTCGCGCATCACCTGGTACTCACGGTCCGTGAGGGTCATCGCCGGCGCGATAGTTATGGAATCGCCGGTATGCACCCCCATTGGATCGAGGTTCTCAATCGAACAGACGACAACGACGTTGTCCTTGCCGTCCCTCATCACCTCGAGCTCGTACTCTTTCCACCCGATGACAGACCGCTCCACGAGAGATGTCCCGACCGGAGATAGTTCGAGCGCCCGGCGCAGGCGGACCTCGTACTCCTCGCGGTTGTAGGCCACACCGCCGCCCGTGCCACCGAGAGTGAAGGATGGACGGATGATGGCGGGGTAGCCGACATCATCAATGACGTCGTAGCCTTCGTCGAGCGACCCAACGACCGAACCGACCGGCATAGCAAGCCCGATTCGTTTCATCGCGTCGGCGAATTCCTGACGGTCTTCCGCCAGGCGGATAGCACGCATATCGGCGCCGATGAGTTCAACACCAAACTCGTCGAGCGTTCCGTCCTCAGCCAAAGCCATCGCCACGTTCAAAGCGGTCTGACCGCCCATCGTGGGCAGTAGAGCGTCGGGACGCTCTCGCTCGATCACCCTCGCGACCCACTCGGGTGCAACAGGTTCCACATAGGTGCGGTCGGCCAATTCGGGATCGGTCATGATGGTGGCAGGATTGGAATTCACCAGTATGACCCGGTATCCCTCCTCCTTCAGCGCCTTCACGGCCTGTGTACCCGAGTAGTCGAACTCGGCAGCCTGGCCGATCACGATCGGCCCCGAGCCTATTAGTAGGATGGACTCCAGATCAGTCCGTTTGGGCATCGACCACCTCTTGAATCGCCTGTTCTAAGGAGAGCTCTGGTTGCCAACCCGTGGCATCGCGCAGCTTTCGGCTGTCGCCAACCAGAAACGGCACGTCAGCCGGACGCACTAACTCTGGTGAGACCTCGGGCTCCACGCTAGCACCCGCTGCAACCATCACCATCTCGAAAATGTCCCTCACCGACACTCCAGAGCCCGATGCGATGTTATACACCTCCCCGGAACCTCCATCATCGATGAGAAGGCAGTACGCATTCACCACATCGTCTACGTGCAAAAAGTCCCTCACCGGATCGAGGTTGCCAACCGAGACGGACGGGTGCCCCAAGCGCTTCGCCTCCAGAACTCGATTGGCGAATGCCGGAACAACAAACCGATCGTCCTGCCCCGCTCCGGTGTGCGGGAATGGACGAGCGACTTTCACTCTCAGTCCGATGCGGCGATGTATCTCGAGCACCGCGACCTCCGCGGCGAGTTTTGAGGCCGCGTAGGAGGAGCAAGGTCGGGCTTCATCCATCTCCACGCGTGCACCTGGCGCACCCGCCCCATACACTTCCGCAGTCGAGACAAGCAGCAGCAGAGGATCTGCTCCCTGTTGGCACAGCCGGCCAAGTGAGTGGCCAAGCCGCATCGTTCCCAACGTGTTTACGTTCCAGGCCCCAAGTGGATCTCGATTTGCTTCAGCACCTGATGCCGCTGCCGCGAGGTGAACCACCGCGTCCCATCCCTCCAGCACCAGCGAGTCGACCGATTCGGCGTCGAGAAGGTCCAAATCTCGTAAGAGCGTACCCTCGGGCAAGCCTGCCCGTCGCGCCTGCACGCTCGGTGGAGAATTCGGGAGCACCCCGGCTCCGACCTCATGACCGAGGGCGAGCAGTCTGGGAACCAACCGTGAGCCAACAAAGCCGTCAGCTCCCGTGACGAGAATTCTCACTACGCAGCCGAAAGCCTGTTGAGGTCAGCGTCGACCATCATCTCAACCAGTTCTTGGAACGGGACTTTCGGCTCCCAATTCAACACCCGCTTCGCTTTGGACGGATCAGCGAGGAGAATCTCCACCTCAGCAGGTCTCATGAAGGCAGGATCTACCTTCACGTACGGCTCCCACTCCATGTCCACGTGCGCGAAAGCTATTTGAACGAACTCCTTGACCGAGTGTGTTTCTCCACTCCCTATGACGAAGTCTTCAGGGCTCTCCTGTTGGAGCATCAACCACATCGCCTCGACGTAATCACCGGCGTAACCCCAGTCGCGCTTTGCGTCGAGGTTTCCCAACCTGAGCTCGTCTGCCAAACCCAGCTTGATGCGAGCAACCGCGTCCGTGATCTTTCGAGTGACAAACTCCAAGCCGCGGCGCGGCGATTCGTGGTTGAAGAGGATTCCGCTCACCGCGAACAGGCCATACGACTCGCGGTAGTTGACAGTTATCCAATGGCCGTACGTCTTGGCAACACCATATGGTGATCGTGGATAAAACGGCGTGTTTTCGGTCTGTGGCGTCTCAACGGCCTTTCCGAACATCTCGGACGAGCTGGCCTGGTAGAACTTCGCCTCCGGAAAAGCCAGTCGTGCGGCTTCGAGAATCCGCGTCACTCCCAGCGCGGTAAACTCTCCGGTCAAGACCGGTTGAGTCCAGCTGGTGGGTACAAAACTCTGGGCAGCAAGGTTGTAGATCTCGTCCGGCTTTACATCGCGGATTACGCTGGTCAACGAATGTTGATCCAGGAGATCGGCCGGAACGATCGTCACCCTGTCCAAAAAACCACCGATACGCTCATATGAATCATGAGATGTGCGGCGCACAACACCCACCACGTCATACCCCTTCGCGAGCAGGTGTTGAGCGAGATACGAACCGTCCTGTCCCGTGATTCCCGTTATCAGCGCAGTGGGCACTTGTCTTTCTCCTCAGGTTACCAACGGTTGGTTGTCAGGCCAGGCCTTGAATGAAGAGCTTGGCGTAGGTAGCTTGTTGGGTCGTAAGTTTTTTCTCGAAATTCAACTTTAGAGTCGTACTTTTATGGCCCGCATCTGCGAGATTTGTGGCAAGGGACCCCGGACTGGCAACAATGTCAGTCATGCCAACAATAAGACCAAGCGTCGTTGGCTTCCCAATTTGCAGCGAGTGAGAGCCGTGGTTGACGGCAAGCCCAAGCGTATTCGCGTCTGCACCAGTTGTATTAGATCGAATCGGGTGACTAAGGCGCCGAGGGTGATGGCCGAACTCACCGCGACTAGCGAGTAAGAAAAATGGGGACCTTTGGGTCCCCATTTGGTTTCTAGGTGGCATCACCACAACTCACTCTGCAAGCAGTTCTATCCGTGCCGTCTCAGCACCGTCCCCTGAACGATGACCTAGCTTGACGATTCGAGTATAGCCTCCAGGTCGGCTGGCGAAGCGCGGGCCGATCTCGCCAAACAATCTGCCTGCGACCTTGCGATCCTTAATGGACCTCTCGACCTGGCGCCGAGCGTGCAAGTCGCCACGTCGGGCCCAAGTGATCAACTTTTCGGCAAACGGTCGCAGCTCTTTCGCCCTGGCAAGCGTGGTCACCACTCGGTCATGCTGAAACAGAGACGTCGCCATATTCCTGAGCATCGCCCGCCTGTGACTCGCCGTTCGGCTGAGCTGACGCCCTCTTTTCCGGTGTCGCACTTTACTACTCGCTCTCGCTCTCTACCGGCTCTCCGGCTAAAACTGCCGCGGATCCCGGGTTCGTCACCACCAGTTCCCCGTCAATTTCCTCAAACGCCATTCCGAAACCAAGCTCTTCACGCTCGAGCATGTCTTTGATTTCGCCCAACGCCTTTTCGCCTACGTTCTTGACCTTGAGCATATCCTCTTCCGAGTACTGCACCAAGTCACCCAAGGTGCTGATACTGGAGTTCTTCAGCGAGTTGATCGAGCGTACGGAGAGGCCACAATCGTCGATGGGCTTGGACAGCAGATCCCGATAACGTGCCGTGTCTGCGGCCGCGTCTCCCTCTTCAGCGTCAGGCACTGTCGGCACATGGCCAAAATCTGTGAAGTAACGCAAGTGTTCCTGAAGAAGAGCCGCAGCATATGCGACCGCATCTTCAGGCTCAATGGCACCGTTCGTCTCCACGGACAACGTGACGCTGTCGAAGTCGGTGCGTTGACCCACACGCGTCTCGGCAACCGTGAAGTTCGCGCGCCGCACCGGACAGTACATCGCATCGATGCGCACAAGATCTACAGGCAGCGAACGATCCTCGGGCTGTTGGGAACCCTCCACGTAACCTCTGCCCTTGTTCACGTACAGCTCGGCCGTGATTTCACGATCCTCCTGCAGCGTGAACAGTAGATGTTCCGGATCCACGATGCTCACTGAGCCATGCGGCTCGAGATGCTTCGCGCAAACGGGCCCGGCCGTATCGACTTTGAGGTGGAGTACCGCTTCTTCCACTTCCTCGTCGAGTACGAGCGTCAGGTTCTTGAGACGCTGAATGATCTGGTGGATGTCCTCCACCACGCCCGGCACCGTTTGGTGCTCGTGAACAACTCCTTCGAGGCGGAAAGCCCAAACCGCAGTTCCTCGCAGGGACGACAGCAGCATTCTGCGTAGCGCGTTGCCCAGAGTATGGCCAAAGCCTCGCTCGAGCGGCTGAAGGCGAAAATCTGCGGCGTGCAGGTTTTCATCCTGCCTCGTCATCTCGACCACGTGGGGTCGAACCAAACCAGTTAGATCGATTGTCATCTTATTTGGAGTAGAGCTCGACAATTAGCTGCTCTTGCGCGGCAAGAGGGATAGTCTCACGAGTCGGCGCCTCAGTGATCTTCCCGATTGCCTTATCAGTATCGACTGATATCCAGGAGACCGGTGTGGCGCGCGACAATGCGTCTAGCGACGCTCGAACGACCGTCAGTTCCCGACTCTTCTCTGCTACCCGAACCTCGTCATTCGGCTGCACCTTGTACGAAGGAATGTCGACTATCCGACCATTCACCTGAATATGCCGGTGCCGAACGAGTTGGCGGGCAGATTTGCGACTTACAGCGAATCCCATGCGATGCACAACGCTGTCCAGACGCGATTCCAAAGCAATGATCAAGTTGGAGCCAGTTACACCAGGCAGCTTCCGCACCTTCTCGAACGTGTTACGGAACTGCATTTCTGACATGCCATAAATGCGCTTTACCTTCTGCTTCTCACGGAGCTGCTTTTGGTACTCGGAGACCTTGCGACGTCTCGCAGCTGCAGCTCCATGTTGCCCCGGCGCATACTCTCGACGGTCAACAGCGCACTTCTCCGTCAGACACCGAGTTCCCTTCAGGAAAAGCTTGGTACCTTCACGTCTACACAGTTTGCAGCTGGGTCCGGTATACCGAGCCATGTTACACCCGCCTCTTCTTGGGCGGCCGACACCCGTTGTGCGGAATCGGTGTAACGTCACGGATAGAGGCAACTTGCAGCCCCGCCGAAGCCATTGCCTGGATTGCAGATTCGCGCCCCGCTCCAGGACCTTGAACACGCACATGCACCTTTCGCACACCCATGTTCAGTGCCTCGCGGGCACAATTCTCAGCGGCCACAGTTGCGGCGAACGAAGTTGATTTTTTGGAGCCCTTGAAACCCGACTTGCCAGCGGAGCCCCAGACTACGGTATTCCCGTGGAGGTCGGTGATTGTAATCAGCGTGTTGTTGAACGTAGCGGTGATGTGTGCAATTCCCTCTGACTCCACTACCTTCTTCGATCGCTTGGTGGTACCTCGCGTTTGAGCCATGATTTACTTCTTCACCGCCTTCTTCTTCCCTGCTATGGGGCGCCTCGGTCCCTTCTTCGTCCGGGCGTTCGTATGCGTCCGTTGACCTCGCACCGGCAGATTCCGGCGGTGCCGAGTACCTCTATAGCTTCCGATATCCATGAGTCGCTTCACATTCATCGCGACTTCGGTCCGCAAAGCACCCTCCACCTTCACGTTCCGTTCGATCGCCTGGCGCAGTCGCGCAACTTCCGCGTCGGAAAGATCGAGCACGCGCGTGTCGGGATTCACGGCCGTGAGTTCCAAAATGTGGCGTGAAGTCGAAAGTCCTACGCCATAGATATATGTGAGCGCGACTTCAACGCGCTTACCTCGCGGTAAATCGACACCAGCAATACGAGCCATACGTTATCCCTGCCTCTGCTTGTGCTTGGGATTCCGCTTGCAGATGACTCTCGTCACACCTTTACGACGCACAATCTTGCAGTGCTCGCATATCGGCTTCACGCTTGAGCGAACCTTCAAGGGACTACTCCGTCAGAATGTAAGAACCTTAAAATATAGGTGGGCCGTAAATGCCGCGCAAGGCAGGATTTACGGTGTCACTCGGACCTCGCGGAGGCTCCATGCTCCCCGGACCAGCCTGAATCCGAGGAACACCGTCTCCTCACGCTCTTCGACTGTCCCCTTCACCACAAACACGCGTTGAACCTCGGCGTAGGCGTGATCTTCAGCCAGCTCACGCACGTTCAATAGCGCAAATGATATTTCCTCGGTGGGAGAGAGGTACCGATCCAACAAGCGGGAGGCCTGCCCAGGGCGTAACGAGGCAGATGGTGGTAAATCCGGGATGTGTAACCGCACGGTGTCACTTCCTGATACCAATGCCCTCACGTCGTGACTCAGCCAAGCTTCCTGAGCCACCTGCACCGCTTCCGCCAGCACACGATTCTGACTCCAGGCGGGCGCCACAAAACCAAACAAAAACACCGCGGATACAGCTGCGACAAATCCTACTCTTTTCGAATGCTGGTGCACGCGCTTGTTCTCCCGCAACGAGTTTTCCTCAGCCCACGTCCGACATCTTATTACACCTCAGACCGCAATTTGCTCGTTCGCAGCGGAGTCGAGAAAGCTGCCTCGACACGCGACCACTCAAATAGCACCGCGTCTCGCAAGAATCAAGGTCCTGAGGGAATCTTCAATGGCTGCGTATGCGTCGAGAGCCACCCCTCGGAGCACAAGAGTATATGGAGACTGTGGGTACATTCGGCCAGCCGTCGCGGTAAGACTGTCAGCCGCATCGCCATCGAGTGCCGCTGCCGCTAACATAGCCTTGGGTGCTACGGGAGAACTCGGATACCTGAACACAATCTCCTGGAATAGCGCTGCCGCTAGTGGCTTTGCCAATGCCCCGTCGCGCAGCGCTTCGGCGGCCAAGAACATCTCGAGGTCTGGGTTCTGCAGACGCCAATCATCGGCCGGCAAATCATCCGAAGCGTGGTCCTGGAGACTAAAAGCGGCCATCTCGACTGCTCTGGAAATCTCCGCACTCGAAGGCAAAGCGATTTCCCCGTACTCAGCTATCCCGGCAAGTGAGTCGGACCAACCCGGCAGACGGCTCAGGTCTGTCGTCGATTGCAGCTCGCTGACAATCAATCTGAAGCGAGCCGCAGAACCGGCGGGAAGATCGGGAGCAACGTCCACAACCTGAAAGAACCTTTCGGTGGCTCGCTCCTTCTCTCCATGTTCAGCCCACATTTCGCCATCTCGAAGAAGCAGATTGCCTGTTTCTGATTCATCCAAATTCTGACGCTCCAGGAGGAGTTCAGTAATGGCGGATGAAAGGTCCGGTAGGTATTCGCCAACCGAGTCGAGCGTGGCGAGCCACAGATCTTCCAGATATTCACCGTCCGCGCGCCAGCGCAAAACACGCTCTGCTTCTGCATCTTGACGGAGGCGCGCACTTGCAACCGAGAGGTCGAACGCCGCGTCGACCAACGCTGAAATTCGAAAATCTGCGATTGCACTGTCGAGTTGCCCACGTTCAGCAAAAGCCCGCCCTCTCCACAGGTACGCTTCTGACGCCAAGAGAGTGTCGTCCGACGGTAGAGTGCGAGTAAACGAGACAATTGCCGAATCTACTTGTCCTTCAGCATACCGACAGCGACCGAGGAAGAAGTGGGCCTGTTCTAGAAGGGCGGGATCCTGACCGTGTTCGATCGCGGCCTGAAGCGGTTCGATCGCAGCTCTGCACTGTCCCGCAGCTCGGAGTGCTCGTCCCTGCAACACCAGTGCATCATCGAAGTATTTGCTATCGGAGTATCGGACAGCCACCGACTCCGCTTTCACGGCGGCACGCGACCAAAGCGAACGGGCTTCGCCTATTCGACCTTCCCGCTCAGCCCTGAGAGCATCTTTGACCAGTTGGTTGGCGTTGTACAGCCCGTTGTAATAGGCGCAGCCACCAACAGTTGCCACGCCGAGGAATATTAGGGCGATCAGTCGCCCCAGCTTCACCCACCAGCCCCCTCTGTGAGAATCTTGTCCTCATAATGTCTGAGGTATTCGACGACGCCTTCGGCAATTGACTCCGCCAATCTCTGCTGCCCGGTAGCAGACGAAAGAAACGTCGCATCCCGACGGTTAGTCGAGAAGCCGGTTTCTATCAGTACTGCAGGCCTACGCGCCGCCCCCAAAACAGCAAACCGAGCTTGGGATACGCCGCGGTCTCTTCCAGGATGCACCGATGCGCCATGGCGTTGCACCGCATCAGCCAACTGAGCTGACTCGCGCAAGTACTCGTTAGTGTGAAGGTCCTTGAAGATGAACGCGATGGGGTCATCGTCGACCAGCACCTCCTGGGTCTCGTATCGGACTGCTTCGTTCTCCATGTTCGCCACACGTTCGGCTTCAGCCGTTCGAGCATCATCGAGAAAATACGTTTCGAAGCCAGTCACGTTTTCGTATCCAGGACTACGCCGCAAGCTGTTCACATGGATGCTCACGAAGAGGTCGCAATCGTCACTGCACAGCGGGGCGCGGTCGCGTAGGTCCACCAGCGTGTCCCGGTCTCTCGTCATCAGGACTTCAATTCCACGAGCTTCGAGTCGATCGCGTAAACGCCGCGCGATAGCGAGTGTGATATGCTTCTCATTGACACCGCGCGGCAAATAACGGCCTGGATTGCCGGGATCGGTGCCTCCGTGACCGGCATCGATGACTACTTTGTGGAGGATTCGAAAGCCGTTTCGGTCCGCCGCACTACCGGGTACCGGTCGCCTGAGGGAAGGAAGCGTCGCAGTCGTTGCACCCGCGGAGGCTACAGGCGCGAATCTCGCGTCCTCGAACCGCGCAGCATAGGGATCGTACCGGAAACCCTCACTGAACAATCGCGGAATGTCATTGGTGAGCCACTGTAAGGGCACGAAAAGAGTGTCTCGCGACGAATATGCGCCGCCCACCAGCGGGAACACCCGTCCATTGTGAGAATAGACAGGAGCATTCAGGAGGAACCTGAACGGCACCTCCGCGAATTCCACTGTTGCCCAGCCGGCATTCAACTCAGCGGTTATCGGCAATAGTGCGCTCAACTGTGGGACTGGCAGAACCGGATGCCCGCGTTCCACCGACACAGGCACGACCGCCTGCCCCCGAGCAGTGGCAACCACGATCGACACCGGAGCCGGGGGCGAGTGCTCTCCTGTTCCCAGAATTAATCCCAGGCCCATAGCCAGCGTCGCGGTGATCATGTGCGCTTTCCCATAGCGCGTTTTGCCTCACGATCCGCATCCCTTCGCTTCAGATCTTCCCGCTTATCGTGATGCTTTTTACCACGCCCGAGACCGAAAGTGACTTTTGCCCAACCCTGAGCAGAGATGTGAATGTCCAACGGAACCAACGTGAGCCCCTTGCGCTCAACCGCTCCAAGGAGGCGCATTACCTCGCGCCGATGCATCAACAGCTTTCGTGGGCGCTCTGGGTCGTGGTTGGTGTAGCCTCCGGAATCGTATTGCGCGATGTTGAGGCCTTCGAGCCAAATCTCGCCTCCACGCACCACACCGTACGCTCCCTTCAGGCTCACCTTGCCAGCTCTGACAGATTTGATCTCGGTTCCGGTGAGCACCAAGCCTGCCTCCCACGTTTCCTCAATGTGGTAGTCAAAGCGGGCCTTTCGGTTCCGGGCCACGACGTGGCCGGTTGAAGGCTCCGGCCTGGCATTCTTGGACACGAGCTAAGTCCAAGATAGAGAACCACTTCCGGCCGGTCAAGCTGAAACCTTGACGCTCCTTCCGTACGCCGTCTATATTCGGCTGCGGCTTAGATGTTCCCGCCGAAGTGGTGGAATTGGTAGACGCGCAGCGTTCAGGACGCTGTGGGCTTTCGCCCGTGGGGGTTCGAGTCCCCCCTTCGGCATTGAGGGCGGTAGGGCGGTCGGACGGTCGGACGGTCGGACGGTCGGACGGTCGGACGGTCGGACGGCGAATGTATGA
>JBDHHK010000162.1:0-10295 GCA_039589395.1 Gemmatimonadota bacterium | reverse complement strand
ACCCCAGTATGCACCGGGATCGGAAACGCCGCTGGGAACATCTGGGGTGCAACAGCCCGCAACGCATCGCAGGTTGAGAACAGGCAGGACGCAGAACATTTCAACGGAAGTGTCACGGCTTCCTACGGTTTGACGTCGGCCTTGAACATCACAACAACGTTGGGAGTCGACGCGGTCAACGAGCTTCGCACCGGCTTCACACCCTACGGCGTCGATATCGACCGACCTCCAGGCGAACCACCCGCCCCAGGCTTCAAGTTCTCGAATTACCGACATCACCGTGAAATCACGTTCGACGCGAGGCTATCCTGGGAAAAGCGGTTTGGCAATGGTGTCTCGTCCGAATTCGTAGTTGGCACTCAAGGCTTCTTTGCAAACGATCACAGGCTGACAGGAGGAGGATGGGACTTTCCAGTACCGGGCCTCGAAGTGATTGACGCCCTGGATGAACCAGAAGTCTCCGAGGAGATTCTCTCGAAGGTGAACGTTGGAATAGTAGCGCAGGAGCAGATCGGTTTCTTTGACGTCGCGTATCTCACCATTGGAGGACGTTGGGACAGGAACAGCACCTTTGGAGAGGACGTCGGGGCCGCATTCTATCCCAAGGCAAGTGTCTCGGTTGTTCCAAGCGACATCGCGGGTTGGGATAGCAGCTTACTATCAACGTTCAGAGTGCGCGCTGCGTATGGCACGTCGGGGCTCCAACCCGGCGCGTTCGATGAAATGACCACCTATGGCCCAGCCCCGCTCGCCAGCGGATCAGGCGTTCAACCTCACAATCTGGGCAATCCCGATCTCAAACCAGAAAGGTCGAGTGAGATAGAACTGGGTGCCGAGCTAGGGCTGTTCGAGAATCGCGCGAGTTTGGACCTGACCCGCTGGGACCGCTCGGTCACTGACGGCCTGATCGCCCGGGAGTTCGCGGCAGGAGGATTCCTGAGAAGGCAGCTCTTCAACATTGGCCGTGTCGATGCACACGGCTGGGAACTGAAACTCGACGGATTGTTCTTGGACCGGGAGAACATATCCGTCCAGCTGTTCGCGAACGCGGCGTACCTCTCCCAAAAGACCACAGACATGGGAGGAGCACCGCCGCTCAAGGTCGGCGGGAGTTACCAGCGGCATCGCCAATCACTCGTCGAGGGCTATGCCCCGGGGGCGTTCTTTGGGGCCCAGATCATACCCGTATGTTCACCTGATGTGGACCGCACCTGCTACACCCCAGGATCGACAGTTCCCTTCGACTGGAACCAAGACGGTTTCCCCGACAGTGAGAGTGAATTCAGGGATTCGCTCGCGGCGCACGAGTCGATCTCGCTGAACGTACCGGGCCTTCGCCCAATGCTCGACGATGAAGACGATGACGCTGATCTGTACGATCACCATTTGGGCAAGCCCATTCCCGACTGGCAGGGAGCCTTCGGCGCCGATATCACGCTGTGGAACAACCTTCAAATAAACACACTGTTCGAATACAGAACCGGCAACTACGGCGTAGCAAACCTCACCGGAGCATTTCGGAGGTCTCACGGCGTAGGGCGAAACGTTCGTGAGACAGCGGAGGTTGAGGCCACACTTCTGAATCCCGCCACACAGAACGACACCGACGCCCGGTTCGATGCTGCAACCAAATGGGGCATGGAGCTCTTGTCGCTGTGGCCGTATAGCGGTCTCAATTTGGTAGAGAAGGCCGATTTTGTGAGATGGCGGGAATTGAGCCTGACCTACGCCGTTCCAGCAACGTTGGCACGAAGGATCCAGTTGAACAGCCTTTCCGTATCGTTCACGGCACGGAACCTTGCTCTGTTCACAAGCTACGAGAGGGACCCGGAGAGCAACCAGGTTGGACGCTGCGGCGGTGGTGGTGAGGCAAGTCTGGACTGTAATTTCATGGATGGCTCGGACGCCTTCGCGCTTCCGCTTCCTCGCCGATTCGTTTTCTCCATCCGACTTGGTTTCTGACACTAATGCCGGGAGAGAATCCAATGCACGCGCGCTCAGCCAGCAAGACAACACTTCTTCTCGGTTATGTCATAGTGACTGTCGGGGCCTGCGACAGCATATTAGACGTAGATAACCCCAACAACGTCACAGACGACGACATCCGGAACAACACAGGCGCTGCTGTGTGGACAAATGGCGCGTTGTTCGCGGTGCAGCGGGGTTGGGATTGGGCCCTCGGTGCATATTCCGCTGTGTCCGATGAACTGCGTGGCATCGATCCCTGGCAAGAAATGGTTCCGCTCGATCTAGGTCATGTTGGCGACCCTGCCAATCCATCTGTTGGTGACTTTTATTTGCGCTTGGCTCAGGGGAGATGGATGGCGGACGAGGCAATTGTCGTCCTCGATAGCCTCGCTGCAGAGGGAGTACTCACCGATAGCACATTGCTCGCACGAACCTATTTCTATAGTGCAATCGCATACACGGCGATAGCCGACTGGATGGATGATTTCACGTTCTCGGATCGCACCGCAGCAGGACCGGCGGTCGGTCCCGAAAACATGCGGAGCCTATACGACACAGCGCTCACCTACCTCACAAACGCGCTCGCTCTAGAAGACTCAGTTGAATTCCGCAGGGACGCCTTAGCCTATCGGGCCAAGGTCAAACATGCAATGGCACTGTGGGACCAGATTGGCCTGGTCCCAATAACCATCAACGGGAACAGTGGTTTGGTCAGCAACCAGTCCGCTGTGGATGATGCCGAATCCGCTCTAAACGAAGACTCGAGCGACTGGCGGTACAAGTTCAACTTCCAGATTCCGAATAACGGGTCTGAAACGGTTTGGAGATTCCAATATGGGATTAAGAGTTTTCGATTCGGGGATAGGTACGTCACCGGTGCTCGTGGTTCAGCAAGTGTCGTGCTGCTCGATCCAATCGACGCCGTTCCGGATCCGTGGCTGGAGGGTTTCGCACTCGGGGAGGTGTTTGTTGCGGTTGGAGCAACCGGCTACGTGGATCTGACGGTGGTCTCGGCGCGCGAGATGCACCTGATCATCGCCGAGGACGCATTGGCTCAGGCAGACACTACTACCTTCGCGTCCGAAATCAACGCTATCCGAAGCATCGACGGCCTCACAATCTGGACAACGGCGAGCCCAGTTACTGCACTCGACATGCTAATCTACCAGCGGCAAGTGAATCTGTTCTTACAAGGCAAACGGCTTCACGACATGTACCGGTTTGGCATCGTCTCGGACTTCTGGGAAACGCACTCTGCTGCATACACGACGCCAGGTACGTTCTTCCCGATATCGCAAAGGGAGATCGAGGCGAACTGTCATTTGAATCCGAGTGTGGAATGCCAGTAATGATTGCAGAGTGCAGAATGCTAATTGCAGATTGGCGGTAGTGTGAGTTTTGGCTCACCGTGTTAGCCACAAAGCACGAAAGGCCTTTCAAGGCGACCAATCTGAGATCTGCAATCGCCGATCTGCAATCTGCAATCGCTGTTCTTCTTCGCTCTAGCGTTGTACAGCGTTCCGCCACATCTTAGCTCATCATGAGCGGTCAGCTGGAACGCATATCCGCTGCTCTCTCCAACCGCTACAAGATCGAACGTGAGTTGGGTCGTGGCGGAATGGCTACGGTGTACCTTGCCGAGGATTTGAAGCATCCCAGGCAGGTCGCGATCAAGGTTTTACGACCCGAACTAGCAGCGACAGTCGGTGCCGAGCGTTTCCTGCGCGAGATACAGATCGCAGCCCGGCTCAACCATCCCCACATCCTGCCACTGTTGGACTCTGGCACGGCAGAGGAGCTGCCGTCCGACCGTCCGACCGTCCACCTTTCTCTACTACGTAATGCCATACATAGAAGGCGAGTCGCTGCGCGATCGGTTGAATCGGGAAACGCAATTACCAGTTGAGGACGCCGTGCGAGTCGCGAGTCAGGCGGCGGCGGCGTTGGAACACGCGCACTCGCACAATGTGATACACCGAGACATCAAGCCCGAGAATATCCTGTTGTCGGCAGGAGAAGCTGTAGTGGCCGACTTCGGCATTGCACGGGCAGTGAGTGCGGCGGGTGGCGAACAGCTGACTGAAACAGGAATGGCGGTGGGCACACCCGCATACATGAGTCCGGAACACGCGACCGCTGAGGATGTCGACGGCCGCACGGATATCTACAGTCTCGGCTGCGTGTTGTACGAGATGTTGGGCGGAGATCCGCCATACACCGGACCCACACCGAAGGTCGTACTGGCCAGGAAACTCACCGATCCAGTTCCCAGCCTGAAGGCTCTGAGGCACGTGGTGTCGGACGAGTTGGAGTCGGTGGTGGTCAAGGCACTACATAGGGATCCAGTGGACCGATTTGCGAGCGCGGCCGCCTCTGCGGACGGGCTCAAAACGCCGGCGAGCATTCCTGCGGTACGCACGGAACTGACCCGAACAAGAGGACAACACGTTGCGTTTGCGGCTGTTGTGGCAGTCGTACTGCTCGGAGTGGTGTGGCTGCTACCAAGGTTGCTACCCAGCGCCGCCGCCGATGCCAGGTTGCCGCGACTCGTCGTACTGCCCTTTGAGAATCTCGGCGCACCGGAGGACGAATACTTTGCAGCTGGGATTCTGGATGAGATCACGGCTCGGCTTGCCGGGCTCGATAGTCTTTCGGTGATCTCGCGTCAGAGCGCGATCCAGTACGAAAACACCGACAAAACACCGCAACAGATCGGTGAAGAGTTGGATATCGACTACCTGCTGGAAGGTACGATTCGCTGGCAACGCTCCGCGGACGGATCGAGTCGCGTGCGTATCACTCCGCGGCTCATTCGCGTTGCGGACGACATCCACCTCTGGGCAGAAATCTACGAGCGACCGCTGACCGAGGTGTTTGCAGTTCAATCAGACATCGCCGCACGAATGGTGAGTGCGATGGGCATCGCTTTGGGTGGCGATGAGCGTGAGCTTCTTGCCGAGCAACCAACCGAAAACATGGAGGCCTGGGAGCACTACCTGCGGGGGAACTTTGCGTTCAACGATGGGTTCCCTCTAGGTCCAGCTATTTCGCGGGCCGTTGAGGAATACGAGATCGTGGTGCAGTTGGATCCCGACTTTGCTTTGGCCTATGCCAAGCTCTCGCTTGCGCATTTCGGCGTGTTTCGGCGTGGGGAAGACGGGCGTGGTGGAGACGGCACGGCCGACCGCCTCGCCCTAGTAGAGGAGACCGCCCTGGAGGCGCTGCGGTTGGATCCCGATCTGCCCGAGGGCCATGCCGCGCTGGGGGTATATCACTACGCCTGCTGTCGCGACTACGCCAGCGCGCATGCGGAACTCGACCTGGCGTTGGCGCAGCGGCCTAACGATGCATTCTTGCTCACGCTCAGCGCCATCCCCTACAAGCGCAGCGGCAACCTCGAACGCGCGGCTGCCCTGTTCGGGCGGGCTTCAGATCTCAATCCAATGGCTTGGTCACCGGCCAACGAGGCGAGCCGCGCGTACAAGGCGTTGAGGAATTATCACGAGGCGGAACGTTACCAAGAGCGCTATGCCGCACTGGCGGAGCTAGCCCCAAGTTCAGCCGGCGCTTCCGGCTACAGAGAAAGAGCAATCTTGAAGTTCAAACGTGACGGCCATGGAGATGCTGTGCGTGAGATCCTCGAACAAGCGCAGCAGCGTTTCGGGGGCGACTATTGGAGACTGGCCGTAGACGTTGGTACCTCATCACCGCCGCTCGCGCGGGTGTTATGTGCCCAGGACACAGCTGCCTGTCACCAAGCACTGAAACGAATCAGTGAGCCGCTCTACGGCTCGGCCGGCATCTGGTTCTATCTGACGATGGCGGGTTTGTACGACGTAGCGGCAGACGAGAACCTGAGTCGAGGCTACTACGATTCTGCCGCCACAGCTGTCGCACGTTGGCGTGAGGTGGTTCCTCTCACCGGACCTGGCGCGGAGTCCAGAGAACAGTCCTTCACGTACGTTTCGGAAGGCGCGTTGGCAGTAATCGCCGCCGGATTCGGTGACGCGGCCGCCGCTACTCGCCATCTCGAACTGCGCCTGGAGGTCCAGCCCAGGATGACCGATAGATGGGAGGTGATGACGAACGACGATTGGACCGCTCAAACGTACGTAATGATCGGCGAACACGAAGCGGCTCTCGAAGAACTCGAGTTCAGGCTGTCCACGCCATCGATGTTTTCCGTGGCCCAGCTCCGCGTTGACCCGCTGTACGATCCACTGCGCGACGATCCGCGGTTTCAGGCGTTGCTAGAAAGGTACGGGGGGTAGCGCACACCAGAAACCCGGGGCAAGTGCAGTGCTTGTGCAGTTTCCCTACACTACACAAGATGACACTTTAGATCGCCAACATGACGCTTAATATCGGCGATATCACGCGTTACCTCGCCTGTATCACGCGTGAGGAGACCTCGATGACGCTTCATTTCGCCCATGTGACGCTTCATTTCGTCGATCTCAAGCGTTACCAGGCTAAGGTGGACGTTCATATCATCAGGAACACACTTCATTTCGCCGGGATCACGCGTCATATCGATGGGATGGCGCGTCACCCCATAAGGGTGATGCATCCTATCGACCTTCTAACGCTTCATATCGTCGAAATCGCACTTCAAATCGCCGATATGACGCTTCAATTCGATCGTTTGAACTGCCGTATCGCCCGGTTTCCGTGCTCAGTTGAAGGGTGGCAGCCCGGTTCGGGCACTTCTTCCCCTCATCATCCACTCTCTCCTCTGGCGCCTCACAGCTTCCCGCCGCATCTTAGCTCTTCATGAGCGACCAACTGACCCGTATCACAACCGCCCTCTCCGACCGCTACGCCATCGAGCGCGAGCTTGGGAGGGGCGGGATGGCGACGGTGTATCTTGCCCGCGACCTGAAGCATCCCAGGCAGGTCGCGATCAAGGTCTTGAGACCGGAGCTCTCGGCGACGGTCGGCGTCGATCGGTTTCTTCGAGAGATTGATATCGCGGCGCAGCTGAGTCATCCACATATCCTTCCGCTCCTGGATTCTGGACGGACGGGCACCAAACCCGGCCCCGGGGGCCGGGTTTGGCACAGGCCGGACGGGCGGACGGATGATCTGCTCTACTATGTAATGCCCTTTGTGGAGGGCGAGTCGCTCCGTGAGAAACTCGCTCGTGAGCGTGAGCTGCCCATCGCTGATGCTGTCCGAATCCTGCGCGAGGTGGTCGACGCACTCACTCTGGCACACTCGCGCGGAGTCATTCACCGAGACATAAAGCCCGACAACGTGATGCTCTCCGGCCGCCACGCGATGGTGACGGATTTTGGCGTGGCTAAGGCACTGAGTCAGGCTAGCAGCAACTCCGAACTCACCTCGGCAGGGATGGCTCTTGGCACCCCTGCATACATGTCGCCCGAGCAGGCCGTAGCCGACGAGCAGATAGATCATCGATCAGACATCTACTCCGTCGGAGCGCTCGCATACGAGTTGTTGACTGGACGGCCGCCCTTCTTGGGCACGACACCGCAGATGGTGCTGTCGGCGCACGTGGCCGACCCGCCGGATCGGGTGACCAAGTATCGTGAGAACGTGTCGCCACCATTCGAGCACCTCGTGATGAGGTGCCTGGAGAAGAAGCCGGCCGACCGGTGGCAGAGCGCCGACGAGCTATTGGCGCAGCTGGAGGCGGTGGCTACTCCGAGTGGCGGAATGACGCCGACCACAACTCGGCCGGTGACGACGGTTGGGGTGGGGAGACGGAAACGGTCCGTCCTCATCAACGGCTCGGCAATCATTGCTGTCGCGGCTGCCCTGGTGCTGGGCTCGATATGGCTGCTGCCCAAGATCTCCGGTCCGGGCACCATTGAGGCTGAAACCGAGCTTCCGCGTCTCGTGGTCCTGCCATTTGAAAACCTCGGTGCGCCTGAGGACGAGTACTTCGCAGACGGTATAACTGACGAGATCACTTCCCGGTTAGCTGGCCTGTCCGGCCTGCAGACGATCGCGAGCGCCGCCGCTATCAAGTACAAGGACACAGAAAAGGGCCCGACTGAGATTGCCGCAGAACTCGATGTCGACTACCTGCTAGCCGGTACGATTCGCTGGAGCAATCCCGTTGGCACGGAGAGCCGAGTGCGGGTAAGTCCACAGCTCATAAGGGCATCAGACGGAACACAGGTGTGGGCTGAGCCGTTCCAGGCCGAGCTTACGGATGAGTGGGGCCTCCAAGCGGAAGTAGCCGAGCGGGTAGCCCGGGCGCTCGACGTATCACTCGGTATTGGCGAACGCGAGGCGGTGCGCGATATGCCGACGGAGAACAGTGAGGCCTATGAGCACTACACACGCGGGAATGTGTACCTCAGGCAGTGGTTCCCGGGGGGTGTAGGGCTAGCCGATGCCATCGAGCAGTACGAGATCGCGGTGGAGTTGGATCCCAGCTTTGCGTTGGCTTACGCAAAGATGTCGCTGGCCGGAGGTACGGTGCATGGTACTCGGGAAGAACGTCTTGCAAAGAGAAGGGAGTACGCAGAGGAAGCGCTGCGGTTGGACCCCGGGTTACCCGAAGGTCACGCTGCATTAGGGTATTACCACTACCGCTGCTGTCTGGACTTCGAGAAGGCGCACGCAGAGCTCGACCTGGCTCTGGGGAAGCGGCCGAACGATCCGTTTTTCATCTCACTCAGTGTTGCACCGTACAGGAGATCTGGCGACCTGGAGCGAGCGGGCGCCCTCGCAGCGAGGGCATCCGATCTCGATCCCGCGAATCACGTGATGGCTCATTCGGCCGCCAATTTGCAGTTGCTACTGAGACATTACGACCAGGCCGACCGCTACCGCGATCGTTCGAGGGCCAATCAATTGAGCACGTTTCCTGAACTCAGGGACGAGCCCGAGTCGTGGATGTTCTACTACGTTTGGAAGGCTAAGGTGCCATTAGCGCGCGATGGCAACGTCGATTCCGCACGAGCAATCCTCAAGCAAGGCGAGGAACGTTCAGGTCTCGACTTTTGGGAGCTCGTTACTCAGTTGAGCAAGCCTCATGGGCGAATTGTCTGCGCGCACGATGTTGATGCATGTCGCCAAGGCCTGAGCAACGCCACCCCTGTCGATTGGCAACTCGAGGGTGGGAGTCTTTCCGAATACTACGTGACGATGGCCGATCTGTATCACTGGGTGGGAGACAGCGTCACGAGTCGGATCTACTATGACTCCGCAACAGCTGCCGGGGTAGCCGAACGTGAAAGGGTGCTCTCTCATCCGTCGTTTTCGATGCGGCAGTTGGGCTCTCAGCAGTTCGCAGCACGATCGGCGCGCATAAGCGCCGCGTTGGGTGATACGGCCGCCGCCCTACGCTATCTGGAGCAAAGCTGGGAAGAGCGGGCGGAGTTGGTCGACCGATACGCGGCTGGCTTCGCGGCCATGGCACCTGCAGCCGAATCGTACCTGTTGGTGGGCGAATTCGACGCCGCACTCGAGCAAATCGAATATTGGCTGTCGAGGCCGTCATATCTGTCGGTGGCGTTGCTTCGTGTAGATCCCATCTGGGATCCGATTCGCGGCGATCCGAGGTTTCAGGCCTTGTTGGAGAGGTATGAGAACTAGGGCGGAAAGGCTGAAGGCGGCATGGCGGTTGGCAAGTCTCGCGTCAACCATTTCCGGCCCCTATCTTCTTTCAGTCGCCGATTAGGAATGATTCTATGAGCCCCAGTGAACTGCTCGCCACCGAACGGGACTCCATTCTGCGGCTTGCTGAGTTGCATGGTGCACGAAATGTCCGCGTCTTTGGCTCGGTTGCCCGCGGGGATGCGACCACGGAAAGTGACGTGGATTTCCTTGTCGACATGGAGGAGGGTAGGAGCTTGCTCGACCTCGTTGGGTTCTGGCAGGACTTACAGGACCTGTTGGGTCGGCACGTCGACGTGATCTCAGAGGGCGGTATCAGCCCCTATCTGCGAGCGAAGATTCTTGCGGAGGCAGTACCGCTTTGAAGGACGATTGCGAAGAATGTCTCGAGTGAGTTGCGGGGGAAACAACAAGACGTGCTATGGCGCCGCCTTGCCGGCATGCGCGACAAGCTGATCCATGAGTACTTCGGCGTGAACCTCACAATCGTGTGGGAGGTGGTGGAGCAGGAGCTACCGAAACTCGGTGCTCAAGTGAAAAAGATTCTGGAGGAGCTTGGATACGAAGAGGCATGATTAACCGCCTCAACGCGCTGGATGCCTTCCAACACCAATCTGCAATCTGGGGATGGGTAAAGAAATTCTGTTGATGGTGAGTGTGGAAGTGCCGCATTTTTCCTGGGGAAACCGGCAGTTTTGTGGGTTAGTTCGCATGCATGAACTTCAAACATGCGA
>JBDHHK010000161.1:0-10690 GCA_039589395.1 Gemmatimonadota bacterium | reverse complement strand
CCCCCCAAAGCCGGTGAACAGCTCCCGGGAGGTCGCGTCCAAAGACAATTCGGCAACCGTTGCCAGCAGGAATCCACCGGCGTAGAAGAGCGCGATGAAGCGCAGCCTACGCGCGGAGTCTCGTAGCAGGTCGTCAGGCAGGCCTACCGCCGATGTCCGTTGGCTGGCCGATGACTGACTCTCGAGCCTCGTCACCAATGGGGCGTCGTTGTTCATATTGTCGTTGAAGTAGTGGAAGCGCTAGTCAAGCACCCGACTGTGGACCGCGCAGACTCCGGATCAAGATAGGAAGCTGCAGCGGTTCGATTTACAGGAACAGCCACCGCGGGTGGCAGCGTCTACCCCATCGGATCCTCACCAACCTGCCACGAACTGAGCACCCGTTCATATAGGTGAAAGCTCTCACCCGGGTGTTCGGTGAAGATGACATACACATTTGCATGCGGGATCTCGCACAGGGTGTGGATCTCTTCCATGAAGCCGAGCGCGAGCTGGCGGCGTTGTTCTGCACTTCTTCCAGCGCGGATGTCGGCGTTGACGAACGCGATCCCCTCCTCGGGGTTCTGTACTCTTCCTAGCGCCAGCGCGTGAGTTCCCACCTCCCGAAATGTGATGCCAATGTGATCGGTACCCGTATCCATGACATCGGCGAACAGGCGCATCACGTTCGCGGAGAGTTTCTGTTTGACCTCATCCGAGATCGACCGGTTGAACTCAAACTGAAGGTGCGGCAAAAGAGGCCTCCTAGAATGTTTTCCGTTGAATTGCCAAGAAATGCCCGCCGGTTCCAGCTAGCGGGCATCTTCATACCCGAGCCATCGCAACTGAGCAATCTCTCAGTCGAAGCTGTTGGTTTTCACCCCTGCTTGTACAGCTCCGTCGACAAGTATTTGATACCGGTGTCACACATTATCGTCACAACGGTCGCATCAGGGCCAAGCTCTCTCGCCTTATTCAATGCCGCAACCAGATTGCTGCCTGTGGACGTACCGGCAAAGACGCCTTCCACACCACTTTGCCCCACCAAATACGAACTCGCGCCTTAGCATGTCATCCATCGCTCTAGCCTCCCAACAACTGAGTCACTCGTCTTCGCTTTCCCACAGCGAATCTATCCGCTTCGCAAGGTAGAGCCAGGAATTGCCTGAAAGGGATCAGGTCGGTGACCACTTGATATCATCCTGCGCAGCGCTATACAATTCTCGCCGATTCTTCCATCCGAAAACGGCGCTCTGACTCATTGGAGCACATGTTGACGCACCTGAGAACCGCAATTCAGCGGACTCAAGAAAACGCCAACGGATAGTGGTAGATGCCATGAGAGAAGGCTCTTGAGCCGCACACGTCACATTTACGGCACGAACCCGTGACAATCGGCGCCTGGTGGGTGCTCGCGCTGTCACTTCCGGTGTTGTGGACGGGAGAATTCCTGGTCCGGCGTATCGCGTGGTTCGCGAGGTTCAACATACCGGTGCCGGTAGTAGGAGGCCTGGCGGTCGCTCTTCTAATCTTGTTGGGAAAGATCAGCGGCTGGGGGTCCATTACCTTGGAGCTGGGTATCCATGAGCGGTGGTGGAATTGGGTCATCGTTCCCGAACCGTTGCTGTTCGGAGGCGAACCGCCAACGGAAAACGTCTACCAACCATTCATGTTCGGGTTCTTCACGTGCGTGGGTCTCAACGCAAGCTGGAATCATGCAAAGCGCGGTTCATGGCCACTGCTCGTGTTTTTGCTACTCGTGACCATTCTGGCGGTAGTGCAGATGATAGCGGGTTTGGGACTGACAAAAGTTCTGGGCGTTCCACCACTTCTCGGACTGTCTTGTGGTGCAATCTCAATGTCGGGCGGACACGCGACCTCATCAGCGTTTTCACCGCTACTCGCCGAAGCAGGCCTGGATGGGGCTGTCACCATCGGACTGGCGGCCGCCACGTTTGGCCTCGTTGCAGGGGGATTGGTGGGAGGTCCGGTCGGAAGCATGTTGATCCGAAGCAAAAACCTTCAGACGTCTGATTCGGCTGTCCTGTCACAGCATGCCTCCCGGAGTCGACCGACGACGTTCTTGAATCAGATCATCTTTCTCGGCCGAGGAGGCTGGGTCACCCTCGGGCACGTAGGCGCTCTACTGCTGTGTATGAAGCTCGGGTCTTGGGTCAGCCACGGCATCGAGATGATCGAGGTCGGAGGTCAACCTCTGACGTTTCCTGGCTACATCGGTGCCATGATCGTAGGAATCGTCCTTCGCAACACACTGGATGTGCTGGCCCCTCAACGGTTCAAGTCTGAGTTATTCACCAGTTTGATGTTTGTCCTGCTTGGCATATTCCTGGCCGTTGCCATGATGAGCTTGGATCTAATTCAACTCGCTGGTGTGGCGCTGCCTATGCTCGTGATTCTTGGATTTCAGGTTGTACTCATGGCACTGTTTGCCTATTTCGTTACGTTCCGCTTCATGGGGGGCGACTTTGATGCCGCGGTGATTGCAGGCGGTCACTGTGGCTTCGCACTGGGGGCCACTCCGAACGCAGTGGCCAATATGGAATCGCTCGTGAAATCATTTGGCCCGTCACAGAAGTCGTTCCTCGTGGTACCTCTCGTCGGGGGATTCCTCTTCGATTTCACAAACGCGTTGGTGATCACCATTTCGATCAATATTGTCGCGTAGCAACCCGTATGTGTTGACTTGTTTGAGCAATTACACTCTGTGTGGTCTCGGCGTTGACTGAGAGAGAAGTCGAGATCGGGGAGCTTCACTGATGAACAGACGGGTCGAATTCCTCTACCTACAGCAAGAGGATTGTGTTGAAGCTGGCGGTCTGGACATGGCCGGTACCATGAGGGCCGTTGAGCGCTCCTTTTATCTTCACGGGAAGGGCGATTTCGTTCAACCCGGCAAGCCCGTCATTCGCTGGGGAGGCCCAGAAACGGAGGAGACGTCGGGTCGCGTCATGTCCATGCCTTCATTCCTGGGAGGAATCGCACACGAAGAGGAGCTTCAGGATCAGGATCTTCTAGGTGCTGTAAACACCTCAGGCATGAAGTTCATTCCGAGCAGACCACACAACCCCGCCAAGTACAATCTGCCGCGAGCCAGTGCCATCATCATCATCCTGGACCCGGATACGCTGATGCCGGCATGTATCATGGACGGCACGTTGGTTAGTGCCATGCGTACGGGAGGCGCTTCAGGCGTCGGCGCAAAGGTACTGGCTAACCCTGACTCAGAAGTGCTTGGCCTCGTGGGAGCAAGTGTGCAGGGCATAACCCAAGCACTAGCCATCAAGGAGGGGGTACCGTCCCTCTCACGGTGCAAAGTCTTCGACATCGACCAAGACATGAGCAAAGCATTCGTAACCCGCATGAAAAATGATTTCAGCACCGAGATGGACTTTGAGATCGTTGATAGTGCCGAGAAGGCCTTTCGCGACTCTGACGTAATCAGCACTGCTACCATCGCGCGGGAGCCGTATGTTGACGGAGCCTGGTACAAACCAGGGGCACTACACTGCGAAATATCCTTCTGGGATACCCCTTCGGAAGCTCTGGAATACATGGATTTTGTTGTTGTGGACGATTGGTACCAGGTGAAACACCATGGCGTCGACGTTAGCTGGCGGGCCGTTCGGGACGGGATCATTCCCGAATCAAGGATTCGTGGTAACCTCGGCGATATCTTAACTGGGAAACTACCTGGGAGGGAAAGCCCGTCCGAACGGATACTCTTCAATCCAATCGGCATGGGCATTCACGACCTATCTGAAGCCCACCGAGTCTATCAGAATGCGAAAGACATGGGTATCGGACGCATGCTTCCGCTTTGGGAAAATCCGGTATTGGGTTGACGCCTTCTCAGATCCTTTGCGCTCCGCTAACAGACAACGAGAATTTCAAGGGCCACGTGTCTCGCGTATCACAACGTTGGTCCACGGGTCGTCGCGGTTCTGCACCAGCGAAGTGGGCACATCGATGCTTTTGACGTTGGGCATGCAGGTCTCATAATAATCCCGGTCGCCTCCTCACTCACTTGCCACAGCCGAGCCGCATCCTCTGCGCTCTTTGCATCGTCAGACGTAGCCACCTTCACTGGGTAACCGCGCATCTCCCTGTAGCCGTGGGGCCCGCAATACTCACCCCCCTTCACGTCTGGCGCAGTGGCTGCGCGGAGTGTCGCCAGAGCTCCCCGTGCCGGTGACATGGCGAAAAGCACGTTCGTTGTGCGCATGTACCACGCGTTGCGCTGGAGGTCGGTTCCGGTCCAACCCGGGTGAGCCGCAACCGCGATCGCATCTAATCCTTCCCGTTCGAAGCGACGCTGTAACTCAACGGTTAACCGCGTCCTGGCCATTCGTCGCGGAGCGGCAAGCGAGCTTCACCTCGGCCCCGGCTGCCGTCAGCGCCTTCGCAGTCTCGAACCCGATTCCGGTGTTGGCACCGGTTACGGTCGCTTTGCGATCAGTCTGATCCGGTATGTCTTTGGTGGTCCACTTCTTATCGGCTCTCATCGTTGACCCACTTAAATTGTTGTGGAACGTGCTGACATTTTCTGTCACAGTGTCAACCATTGACATTTGGACACGATTTGTCAAGTGTTAAGTATGACTACCGAGAAAGAGCGCCGCGTTCTGGAAGCGGCAAATGAGATGTTTTTCCGGTACGGATACCGCCGTACCACCATGGGTGACATTGCCAAGGCCGCCGGGATGTCGCGGCCAGCACTGTACCTGGTATACCACTGCAAGGAAGAGATCTTCAAGGCTGGCGTCATCATGTTCATGGAAGACGCGCTTCGCGAAATCGAAGCCGGCCTCAGCGAACGTGATACCGTTCGCGACAAGCTCGATTTTGCGTTTGAGATCTGGTTGATTCGCCCGTTCGAGGTGATCAACCAGCTACCCGACGCGAAGGACCTTCTCGATAACGCACACGGCGCGGCTGGCGATGAAATGCTGCAAGAAAAAGCGCGATTCGAACAGTTACTGACGAGGATCCTCGAACCGCTGGCGCCACAAGCGCCCCAAGCCGGCATGACCGCAGCCCAGGTTGCCCATCTGATGGCCGTTTCCGTGATCAGCTTCAAGGAAAACGCCAAGGACGTGAAGGAGCTGCGTTCCCTCATAGCCGGACTGATCACTATGACTATGGCAACGTTGGGCGTGCCTGAAGAACTCCCCGTGGACAGAGCTGTCAACGCCTGAGGAATCACCGTGTCCGCAAAACGCGTCATCATAACCGGCGCCACCGGCATGATCGGTGGACTGGCACTGCGCTTCTGCCTCGACAGCGACGAAGTATCGGAGGTTACGAGCATTGTACGTCGCTCTGTCGAGATTACGAACGCGAAGCTCAGTGAGGTCATTCACAACGACTACACGGACTACAGTGAGATCGAAGCAGCTTTCGACAACCAGGACATCGCGCTGTTCTGCATCGGCGTCTATACGGGCGCGGTTCCCGATGACGAGTTCCGCAAGATCACAGTAGACTTTGCGCAGACGTTCGGTGATACTGTCCGCGCTTGCAGCCCTGAAGCCGTTCTCTGCTTTCTCGGCGGTGCCGGTACCGATTCGAAGGAGAAGAGCCGAATAGCTTTCGCACGCTACAAGGGGATGGCAGAGAACGCATTGCTGCGCATGGGGTTCCCGCGCGTCCACTTATTTCGACCGGGCTACATATATCCTGTGACACCGCGGGAAGAACCGAACTTCCTCCTCAGAGTCTTTCGACCGCTCTGGCCAGTGCTCCGTCGCATATATCCAGACATCGGCGTCGCGTCAGACGACCTCGCCCGTGCAATGGTACACGCAGGCCTCCACGGAACCGGTGCGCACACATCACCGGTTTTGGAGAACCGCGACATTCGGGCTCTCGTCGAGGAGATACGTTGACGAGCAACCCCGCGCTGGAAGCGATCCAGCAACCCGCATCGGAATCCTCGAGGTCATCCAGTCGGAACCAAACACGGCAGATGACGCTTAGACCCATCCTGACGTTCGTTGCGGTCTGGCTAGGAGGATCGTGGCTGATTGTGGGTTCCCTGCTCCACCCAATCCTTCCTGGTGGGTGGGGTACCATCGCGACTCTGTTGGTGCTCTGCACCATACCCATCTGGGTATTGATTCGGGGCCTGACCAATTCACTGTACCCGTCAGCGCTCACTCGACTCTTCGTGCTCAGGCCATTCTGGTATGTGATGCTGTTTTCGCCGCTGCTGGCGATGACCGGCATGGTCGGTGCGATCGCTGGTCTGCCGTTCGGCTCGAGTGGAGTGTTCGGGAGATGGATTGTCCTGGGGGCGGGCGTGTTCCTGGCTGTCATGTCCGTGATAGGCTACCTCGGCACCAAGAAGCTGGTTGTGAAGCAGCTCGATGTGCGACTGCTGCGTCTTCCAGAAGCTTTCGAAGGAATGCGAATCGTCCAGATCTCCGATCTACACGTTGGGCCACACACTTCGCGGCGATTGCTGAGATGCATAGCGGCGGCGGTGCGAGAGGCTAAGCCCGACATGGTGGTCTACACAGGAGATCAAGTAGACGACTTCCATCGCGATGTCGATTACTTGGTGGCAGCGTTGGGCGATATCGACGCGCCATTGGGTACCTATGCAATCGCAGGCAACCATGACGTATATGCCGGCTGGGACGCGGTTCATCAGCGGCTGTCAGAAGCAGGAATTATCGTCCTGGTAAACGACGCAGTGCCCGTCGAGGGGGGTAGCGAGAGGATTTGGGTTGCCGGCACAGGAGATCCCGCAGGACTATCGTGGCAGCGTGGTGGAGGGTTGAGTGCGGCGCCCGACATTGACCGAACGCTCCAACACATACCAGTTGGCGAGCCGGCCATCGCTCTCGCGCACAACCCCATGCTCTGGCCTGAACTCGCAAAGCGCGGTGTCGACCTCACTTTGAGCGGTCACACACACTACGGCCAGCTCGCTATCCCGAAATGGAACTGGAATATCGCGGGGATGTTTCTCGAGCTGTCGATGGGATTCCACCGCCAGGGTCATTCACTGCTCTACATAAATCCCGGCACAAACTATTGGGGCATTCCTTTGCGGATCGGTACGCCACCCGAGGTGACAGTTGTGTCACTCAGGCGGGGTGTCGTTTGTGACGCATCAGCTAGCTGAGAAGTCTCCGAGACCGACTCGGCGCACCCCAAAAAAACCGCAGGCCCTTCCGCTCATGGCGGGGTTGAGGTTGTTTCAAAGGGACGGCCACACCCACCAGCACCAAAATTCCATGAAACATGTTTTCACATTTCGTTGTATAATGTGTTCTGGAACTTGAATGCCGTTAACTCCAATTGGAAAGGGAGATACCATGAGACTCCCCAAGATTTTCGTCTCTTCTCTGTTCACCGCTGTCTGCCTGGTGAGTTTCCCGATCGACTCTTTCGCGCAGGGAGACGACCCGAGGCCCAGCCTGGCCGCGACCGTGTCCCAGCGACTGGGAACCGACACCGAAATCACCGTGACCTACAGTAGACCTGGCGTCAAAGGCCGAGTTATCTGGGGAGAGTTGGTACCCCACGGCCTAGCCCCGGGAAACAGTTACTCCGACAACAAGCCCTTCCCCTGGCGGGCTGGCGCGAATGAGAACACGACATTCGAATGCACCGGCGACTTGCTCGTCGAGGGACAGCGACTACCCGCAGGTAAATACGGCATCCACATGATTCCCACCGGGAGCACTTGGACGATCATCTTCAACAAGACGAACGACGCTTGGGGAAGCTATTCCTACGACGAGGCCGAGGACGCACTCAGAGTGACGGTGACGCCGGTGGCGGCGGCTCACCAGGAGTGGCTGGTGTACGGGTTTGAGGATCTCGCCGGTGCTTCGGCCACCGCATATCTGCACTGGGAAGAATTGAAGGTGCCCATCAGGATCGCACTCGCCAATTGATCCCGGCGACGCTGCGCCTCGGACACGTATTCCACTCGGCACAATCAGTGGCTGGTAAACACGTGGTCTCGGGGCGTGACAAGAAGAAAACGCCGGCGCAATGGATAACCTCTCTTGCGCTGGCGTGGTCGCTCTTTTCGCTGATTGCGGCGGAAGCGAGCGGTCAGCCCCAACCGGTTCGTAGTGCAGCTGAGATTCAGATCGCGCTCCAAAAGTTGAACACCCTCGGGAGCGTGTTGTACATCGCTGCCCACCCTGATGACGAAAACACAGCGGTTCTCGCATACCTGTCCAAGGGAAAGAAGTACCGCACCGCCTATCTCTCACTCACCCGCGGTGACGGGGGCCAGAACCTAATCGGCAGCGAAAATGGTGCGGAAATCGGCATACTACGCACGCAGGAGTTGCTCGAGGCTCGGCGCATCGACGGCGCCGAGCAATTTTTCTCCCGAGCAATCGACTTCGGCTATTCGAAGACGGCGGAAGAGACATACGAGTTCTGGGGCAAAGAACAGATCTTGGCCGATATGGTATGGGTGATCCGGCGCTTCCAACCCGACATCATCGTCACGCGCTTTCCTCCCGGCGGATCCGGCGGGCATGGGAATCACACAGCATCCGCACAACTCGCGCTCGAGGCGTTTCACGCCGCCACAGACCGCACGCGGTTCACCGAGCAACTGCAGACTGTTCGAACCTGGCAGGCACGGCGGCTGTTTTGGAACAGCTACCGGAGAGGTGGGCAGCAACGCGGTACTACCGTCCGAGTGGACGTCGGGGAGTACGACCCTCTGCTTGGCGAGTCGTACGGGGAGATCGCGGCCCGGGCAAGGTCCATGCACAAGAGCCAAGGCTTCGGATCGGCAGGCCGGCGCGGTGAGCGTTTCGAGAGTTTCACTCTCGTAGAGGGCGATGCACCGTCAAGCGATCTAATGGACGGTATCGACGTATCCTGGAACCGCGTTCTGGGTGGAGCGGCAATCGGCAGTCTGGTGGACGACATCATTGCAGGCTTCGATCTGCGTGATCCTTCCGCCTCCGTTCCTGCGCTGCTCCGTGTATATCAGGAGCTGAGCGAACTCGGCGGAACCGTCTGGGTCGAGCAGAAACGAAGCGAACTCCTAGAGTTGATCAGATTGTGCGCGGGCATCTGGATCGAAGCGATCAGCGGGGATTACGCCGTATCGCCTGGTCACTCTTTTTCTGTGCAGGCGACGGTCGTTAACCGTTCCGACCTGCAGTTCACGCTCGAGAAGATCGGTTATACGACGGGACAGGCGGACACGACCGTCGGCTCGGCATTGCGGAACAATGCGCCTGTTACGGTCACGAACACGCTCAACGTTCCCTCCGAGCATCCCATCTCGCAGCCTTACTGGCTCGAGACCGAGGCGTCGGTGGGGGCATTTGCGATACCCGGCCAGTGGATGGTAGCCCGTCCGGAGAATCCCCCCTCGGTGAGCGCGGAAATCACGCTGCGGAGCGGAGAGGTTCGGCTGGAGTACGAGGTTCCTGTCCTCTACCGCTGGACGGATCGTGTCGACGGGGAACTCTATCGCCGGCTCGAGATCCGTCCGCCAGTGACCCTGAACGTCTCGGAACAGGTACTGGTATTCACCGACAATACACCTCGGTCGGTGACCGTACAGGTGAAAGCGCACTCGGCAGGTGTGTCTGGGCAGATCAGGCTCAACGGGCCGTCGGGGTGGCGCATCTCACCTGCCACTGTGCCGTTTTCCGATTTGGATAAGCATGAGGAGACGTTTGCCGAATTCAGCGTATCGCCACCGACGGGCACAAACGCGTCTTCGAGCAAAGTGGTCCTGAGAGCTGAAGCTACAGTTGCCGGCACAGCGCTCCGGAGATCGCTGGTCGAGGTCAGCTATCCGCACATCGGAACCGAGACTCACTTCCCCGACGCGCGGATAGTGGCGGTCAGGGTCCCGATGGAGAAGCCGGATGGTATAATCGGCTACGTGATGGGTGCGGGAGACGAGGTACCCTCCAGCCTGCGGAGTCTCGGCTACGAGGTGGTGGAGCTCGACGATGAGATGCTGGAGAACGCCGATTTTTCGTCGTTCGACGCCATCATCACGGGAGTACGCGCATACAACACACGCGAGCGTTTGCTTTATGCCCGGCAAAGGCTAGTGGAATACGTTCGAAACGGCGGCACGTTCATCGTCCAATACAACGTGACCTCCGGGTTGCTCACCCAGGAGATCGGTCCCTATCCTTTCGCGATCAGCCGCGGCCGCATAACGGATGAGACCGCGCAGATGTCGTTCGTTGATCCCGGTCATCAGCTTCTGCATTTCCCGAACGAAATCACGGCCGGCGATTTCGATGGGTGGGTACAGGAGCGGGGTCTCTACTTCGCCGGTCAGTGGGACAATTCCTACGAACCTGTGCTCGCGGGTCACGACCCGGGCGAGTCGGACCTCCCAGGAGGCATGCTTTTCGCACGTTACGGCGAAGGCGTGTTCATCTATTCAGGCTATGCGTGGTTCCGCCAATTGCCAGCGGGTGTTCCAGGGGCGTACCGTTTGTTCGTGAACATGATCTCCGCCGGGAAATACGATGGACGTTGACAGTCAGAATCACGAAAGACAGCCCGAGGTCACGGAAGAGCCGCCCCCACTGTTTAAGTCCTGGAACACCTGGTACTGGGTGGTGTTCTTGAATCTCATCTTTCTCATCATCCTGTTCACGATCTTCACACGGGTGTTCAGTTAGACATGCACTCGGCCGTTATCTCACCAAAGGATTAGGCTGATTGCATG
>JBDHHK010000160.1:0-10482 GCA_039589395.1 Gemmatimonadota bacterium | reverse complement strand
GACCTCTCCAACTATGACGAAATATCGGGATTTCCAGTCTACAAGGCGCTGCTGTGCCAAGTGACCAAGTCGGAAAAGGGGAAACCAGCTCCAAGAGTAGTCGTTAGAGCGTGTGACGCACTGGAGACCTCGGTGGATGTCGGGTTACGGAGAGGGATAATTCCGCCCGAGAGACGCATCTATTTGGACAACAACGCCACCAGCCCGGTTGCAGACGCAGTGCGTGACGCGATGATGCCCTATCTCGAGCACAGACTGGGTAACCCGTCGAGCATTCACGGAATCGGACGGGATGCTAGAGAGGCCATGGAGGCTGCGCGGCGTCAGGTTGCATCACTGATCAATTGCCGTCCCAAACGGCTGATCTTCACCGGGGGCGGCTCGGAGGCCGACAATCTCGCTCTCAAAGGAATCGCCTTTGGCCACCCCGATCGTGGTAGGCACATTGTCACTTCTGCCATTGAACACCCGGCGATTTTGGAAACATGTCGAAGCCTCGAGCGACTGGGCTTTGATGTCACTTGCTTGCCAGTTGATGAACACGGAGCCATCGATCCCGCTGAGTTGGAACGAGCGATAACCGGGGAAACGCTACTTGTGTCTCTCATGATGGCGAACAACGAAGTTGGCACCATCGCTCCCATCAAAGAACTGTGTGCCATCGCTCACGAAAGAGGCGCGATTTTCCACACGGATGCGGTGCAAGCGATGGGGAAGATCCCGGTAGATGTCGAAGATCTTGACGTCGACCTGCTGACGCTTTCGGCGCACAAGTTCCATGGGCCAAAGGGCATCGGTGCTCTGTACGTGCGAAAGGGAGTAACGCTCGAGCCTTTGGTTCACGGTGGCAAGCAGGAGAGCGGACTTCGTGCCGGCACCGAGAACATTCCTGCAATCGTGGGCCTCGGCAAGGCTGCCGAACTGGCCAGACACGCACTTCAAGACTCAGATCGAATACGGCAGCTGCGGGACAGACTCGAAACGACAATCCGTGAGCAAATACCGGAAGCAGTGTTGAACGGTCACCCCACGGACAGGACGCCGAATACGTTGAATCTCACCCTTCCCGGCTTGCGCGGAGAGTCGCTGGTAGTGGCGCTCGACATGCACGGGATTTCTCTGTCATCTGGCTCGGCGTGTAAGGCGGGATCGCCGGAGCCGACGCACGTGTTGATCGCCATGGGAAGGAGCGACGCTGACGCTCACTGCTCGGTGCGTTTCTCATTGTCGCGTTTTACAACAAGAGAAGACATTGAGCGAACCGGCGTCGCACTAGCACAGGTGCTGGAGGAAATGGAGACGACGGTGAGGTTTTTGCCCTGTAAGTAGTTGACCACGCTGGGGTCAGTTTTTCAGAGCCACTTCAGCTCGCTCTTCCTTCGACGGCCACAGTATGAGGATTCCGAGCCCGCCGAGCACGCAACAGGTTCCAAGAAATACGGTCCAGCCGAGTGTTTCATTCACGACCGCCCATCCGGCAAAGACCGCCACGACCGGATGAATCAAGGCCATCGATGTTACCGTGGTCACCTTGGCGTGCTTGAGCAGCCAATAGAACAGGAAGAACGCCAACGCCGAGCCGACGAGCGACAGATAGGCCAAAGAAAGCACGGCCTGCCGGGTCCATGTGATCGCCAACGGATTTCCTTCAATGGAGACTCCAAGCAGGCACAGTATGACTCCGCCGATCGTGATCTGGCCTGTGGCTATCGCCAGCGGATCCATATCCTGGCCGCGCGCTTTGATAATGACCTGAGCGAGTGCGTGTGTGGCAGCACCAAGCAGAAAGCCTAGACATCCCCAAATAGCCAAGAAACTGTCCGCTCTCAGTTGATCGGAGAAGATCAGGGCTACGCCAAATATCCCCAGGATCACGCCGACGAATTTCTGCATGGTGAATTTGTCGTTGGGGATACTCAAGTGCGCGAACACGATAGTGAAACCGGGCACCGTCGCAAACATGACGGCTGCCAGACCGCTGGACACGTACTGTTGTCCCCAAAACTGCAGCGAGTACGGGATCGTTATGGTGAGCAGCGATGTACCAGCGATGACTCTCCAGCCTGCCCGGTCAACTGGGAATCTGGTCTTTTTTGCCAGAACCGCAGGCCAAAGCGCCAATGATGCAAAGAAGAACCGAAGTCCCGAGAACGTAACCGGCGGCAGATCTTCCAGACCGAGTCGAACAGCAAGCCACACGAATCCCCACACGACCGAGAGAAACACCCAGACAGTGGCTTTCACAAATGGCGCCCAATTTGACTGTGGATCATGCAACCTCGTCGGACAGTTGGCTCGTGTGTCCCAGTAACTCGCTCAAGGCGGGCATTGCTGCAATGGAATCACTGAATGGCCCACCACTTACCGCCCCAACGCGCTCGGTCTATCTTAGCCGCTGCCACACACGCGCGGCAGGGTGCAGTTATTAGGTGCACTTTATTCAACAAACTTGTTTGCCGGCGAGGCTCTTGAATCGACGAGGAAGGCTCCAATGATTGCGTTTCTCCTTGCGCTTGCGGTGACGACACCGCAGGAAGCCGACAGCACGGTGTTCGTACAGACCGGTATTCGAAACCCCACCATTTCGGTGGCGGGGCGTTTGGCTTACGAGTCGGAAGGCGACCTCTGGGTTTCGAACATGGATATTGGAAGTACATGTCGGCTACAAGAGGCCGCAGCCGGTTCCGCCCCTTCGTTCAGATCACCCGTTCAAATAACGAGCGGCGCTGGTTGGGACCGTCAGCCTGCTTGGGGAGCCGATGGAGAAACGCTGGTTTTCTCATCGGATCGAAGCGGATCGGTCGACCTCTGGAGCGTGCGAGTAGGCGCCGACGGTTCTGTCGGTAGGCCGACCGCTCTCACGTTTTCTGACGAGACCGACGGTGAACCAACAGTTGGGGAGGACGGAACCATCGTGTTTGCGCGAGGGCAGGTCGGTGCCACAGACCTGTGGGTCCTCTCCCCGGACGGCAACGAACGGCAACTGACATCGATGGCCGGCGCGGAAGCATCTCCGGTAATTAGCCCGAGTGGACGCTCTGTTGCTTATGTGTCGGTTTTGGGAAGACGCCGCCAGCTCCGGGTTGCTGCTGTGAGGGGCGGGGAAGACCGTTTGATTGTCGAGGACATGGCCATCGAGTACCCGTCATGGGCGCCTAGCGGCGACGCTCTCACCTTCACGACCCGTTCCGGCAATCGCGGGGTTTGGATCGCACCGCTCGACGGGGGATACGTGAACATGTTGGACCTTCGGCCCGCAAAGCAAGCATGGTCGCCGGACAGCCATTGGCTGATCCTGGCATCGCTGCCGCGTGCCGATGTGGGTTACAACGGAGATCCAAGACGGTTGGGTTCGGTACCCGGACGTGATGAACTCTCGGGAGAGGGAAGCCTCCGGGTAATACCGGCTCCGAAGCTGCCAGGATCGAATACGACCGAAATCTCTCTCTCGGGTGAGGAGGACCGTTCTACTCGCAACGGAGAAAGGTTCGACCGATTCTGGAATCGGATAAATGATCTCTACTTCAGTTGGCAGGGTGGAGAAGCTTGGGAAGGTGTAGCTGCAGAGTACCGATCTGACGCGCTCAGAGCTGCTACTGACTCTGCACTCGATGAGGTGATATACGACGCGTTGCGTCGGAGACCACATCTGCGCGAAGAAGTCGAGGGCAGGGCAGCGGTCTCCAGTGCCCATTGGCTCGCGTCGGCCGCCGGGGCAGAGATCCTTGGGCGAGGCGGCAACGTAATCGACGCCGCAGTGGCAACTTCATTTGCAGTCGGCGTGGTCGAGCCCGATGCAAGTGGCATCGGCGGATACGGAGAAATGGTTCTTTCTCTTACAGATATGGAAGAACCGGTAGTGATCGAGTTCCTAACCCGCGTTCCGGAGCAGGCGGGCTTGGGCAACGCCTCATTACTGGAGAATGGGAGCTTACCCGTGGACGGACCGGTATTGGCAAACATACCGGGAACGGTCGCGGGAATGTGGAAGGCGTGGCAGGAATACGGCAGCGGAAATCTCGAATGGTCAGATCTTTTACAGCCGGCCATCCGCCTCGCGGATGATGGTTTCGTGCTTGATGAGGCATTCACAACGACGCTTGCGCGTGAACGCCATCGATTTGAGAAATACCGAAGCAGCATGGAAGTGTTCTTTCCAAACGGCGAGCCACTCCAGCCAGGTGATACGCTTAGAAACCCGGATCTCGCATGGACGCTGCGCGAGATTGCGGCCGGCGGCGCTGAAGCATTCTACCGCGGCGAAATTGCGCGACGGGTGGTCAGAGATCTCCGAGGGCTCGGAAACGCCATGACTTTGAATGACATGGCCCGTTATTTCGCAAATGAGAGAGAACCCATCAGCGGAACGTATCACGGACACACCATCTATTCGGCCGCACCCGCCGCCGGGGGCGGGGTGTCACTCGTAACCAAGCTCAACCTTCTGGGAAACGTGGAATCGACCGGCTTGTACCGCGAGAACACTGCTGCGGCACACGCCATGATAGAGGCGTGGAAACTCACCCCGACGACCTTTGGGCGAATGGGCGACCCGAGCCTATGGCCGGTCGACCTCGATCCCATTCTCGATGTTGAGAATGCGGAGCGAACTTGGCAGCAATGCTTCGATCCTGAGCGAGCAACAGGTCCGAGCGAGCTGCGTCGAAACGAAAACGGCGAACCGGTGTGCGTGGATGGACTGGAAGTCGGATTCTCCTGGGGAGAAGAGTTAGGGGAGTGCGTCAGTGGCGACGAGCCTGGATGCCGTTCGTCGGGAACCACTGCCTTCACTGTCGCAGATGCTGACGGCAACATCGTTGCCGTCACTCAGACGTTGGGCACCTGGGGCGGCAACTTCTATGTGTCTCCGGGCCTTGGATTCCTCTACAACGATAAGCTGAGTCCTATCGCACCGACCCAGATGCATACGGAGCACGTCTACCATACGCGCGTCACGGCACCAGCATAGCTCCGACAATAGTCTTCGAGGGAACGGGTGACAGCCAGCGTCCTCGTTTCGCTGTCGCTGCTGCCGGCAACGCCTGGATCACCTCGGCTGTCTACCAAATGCTGGTCGCAATGGTAGACCAGGGACTAGGCCCTCAGGATGCGTTGGAGTTGCCGAGGTTCCTGGTGCGTACAGGGGGCTTTGGAACTCCAGTACGGGAAATCGTCGTGCAGATGGAAGACGGGTACTCACCCGAAGTGATGCGAGAACTGAGACGGCTGGGACACGATATCCAGCTAATTTCGCTTCGCGGGGAACTCAGGATGGGCTACGGTGCTGCCGTTCGCATCGACGGCGGGAAAGTGCGCGCCGGAGGCGACCCGCGGAGATCCGGGGGCGCTAGCGCAGTCCCCTAAGACCAGTCTCCCGAAGGACCAGATTCACCTGTATCGAGAATCGGGGCTGGCGTGCTTGATTCGGCAGCCGCCAGCTCGTTCAGTCGGTGTTGCAGGAACATCACCAGTTCTGCGGCGTCTGCTCGGTGCTTTCGTTTGATGCGGAGAGTGATCATTCCGTGTTTGCTGCCAGGAACCTTCTCGAAAAACTTCATGCTCCGCGCACGAATCGTGAGCTTCGCCTTGAATAAACCCTTCTTGAAGGTGAGCGATGACACATCGTCCGGGAATATCTGGAGTTCCTCGACGCCCGAGCTATATGCTCCAATGAAGGCGTCCTTTGACTCGTACTCCAGAACGAGACAACCCTCCTGTAATCCGAGCAGGCCATACGTCTCGGTGAGAATCGCGTCAGGCGTATGCAGTTGAACCGGAATACTCTGCATGATGTAAACAAGATAGAACGTTGAGATCCCGGTCTCCAAGTCGTATCTGAGGGGCGGCGGACACACTCAGCGTTGTGCTGCGCGGGACCCGGCGGTACACTGTTGCGATGATTTCCGACCCACGCGCAGTACTTTTCGTTCTTACGCTCGTCGTTGTTCTATCGATCTTCCTGGAAAAACACGTCCCATTGTGCCGGGCGGTAGGCGCCGCCTTGGTGTCGTTGCTGCTGGGCATGTTACTGTCGAACATCGGGCTTTTGCCAGGAAACTCGCCGACATACGACTTCCTTATCGGGCCTGGAGTGAGCGTTGGGATCGCGTTGATCTTGTTCAATGTGAACATCCGCTCAATTCTGGACGCGGGACCGACGATGCTGGCTGCATTTGGATTGGGTGCTCTTGGCACCGCAGTCGGCGCTGTGGTTGGCGCCTTGTTGCTCTCGGGCTTAGTGGGGCCTGAGACGTGGAAACTCGCAGGACAGTTCACCGGTACCTACACTGGCGGAGGAGTGAACTTCGCCGCGTTGGGGCAAGCGCTAGATACGAGTCCCACCATGTTTTCGGCAGCAGTGGCTGCTGACGTCATGCTCACCGCCATATGGATGGCCACATGCTTAGCGGTACCCGTGTTGCTCGGGCGAAAGAAGGCAGAACCAAATGTCGCACCGTCGTCCGCAACACCCGACGATAGCTCAAAACCGCAGACGCTGGAGCACGCTCTCTCCAGCAGTGGCCGGCCAATCCACATTTCAGATGCCGCTGCCCTGGTAGCCCTGGCGATAGGGACTGTATGGGGAGCAGGGAAGCTCGCTGAGATATTCTCGTTCCTACCCGAGGTACTGTGGCTCACGACGCTTGTACTCGCCGTAGCTCAGATCCCCGCCGTGAAATCGATCGCCGGCGGCGCATTGTTTGGCAACTACCTCATTCTGCTGTTTCTCGCGGGAAACGGTGCTCAGTCGGTCGTAGCCAATATCGTCGCCGTTGGACCGGCCGTATTCTACTTCGCCTTGATTACGGTTGCGTTCCACGGTGCTGTGATATTTGGATTGGGAATGCTGCTTAGAATTGACCTGCCTACACTGGCTGTTGCATCACAGGCAAATGTAGGAGGAGCCGCGTCTGCAATGGCTATCGCCGGCGCCCGCGGTTATGCCGACCGGTTGTTGCCGGGAGTTGCGGTAGGACTACTCGGTTACGCAATAGGCAACTACTTGGGCTTCGGAATTGCCGGACTGGTCAGGGGGCTGTTGGGGGTGGGGTAGTGAACATCGAACATCGAACGCCGAACATCCAACGTCCAATTTGGCGGTAATCTTACCCTCCGTTGGATGTTGGATGTTCCTTGTTCATTGTTGGATGTTCAGTCCTTAGCCCGAAGATATCCCTCCCTCATCCACCGACGACCCGGTCGAGCTTCTGACATTCATCCTCGGCGGACGCTAAGTTCTCATCTGCACGCAGCCGTATTAGCCATCCTTTGTGCCTACGAAGGTGTTCGAGAAACACCCCGGTATCAAGGTAGGACAACTGGGACAAACCACGTTTGACGATGGCAGATGGCGCCGCGATATTCCCGCGAATCGTTGCCCCAGCCTCTTCTAGGAGTGTCAAGTGATTGCTCACGTCATCCGGAGTCACAAGAAACGGTCCTTCTTACACCGAATTTCTTCCACGCTCGCTAGAGCGCTGATACTAACACTCTCCTTTTCGACTGCCGCCGTTGCACAGGAACAACCACTAGAAAACTTCGAATCGTACGTGGCTCAGGGTGTGCGAGATTGGAATGTGACTGGTCTGGCGGTATTGGTTGTCAAAGACGGGGATATAGCCTTCTCACAAGGATTCGGGGTTAGGGAACTCGGGGAGTCCGCCGAGGTCTCGGACCGAACGTTGTTTGCGATCGGGTCTACCACAAAGGCCATGACGGCGGCCGCGATTGGAATGCTCGTGGACGAGGGCAAGCTACGGTGGGACGATCCCGTGACCAAACATCTTCCCACCTTTCAACTTCACGACCCCTACGTCACTCGCGAGGTAACGGTCCGCGATCTGCTCACTCACAGGGCGGGGCTTGGCAACGCCGATTTCCTTTGGTATGAAAAAGAGACCACCATAGACGAAGTGCTCGATCGGATCAGGCACGCCGAGCTCGCGTATTCCATGAGATCGGGATTCATATACCAAAACATCATGTACGCCGCCGCTGGTGAAGTTATTGCGCGAGTCAGCGGTAAACCCTGGGCCGAATTCGTTCAGACCAGGATTTTCGATCCCCTCGGAATGACGGCTACCGTCCCGACGGCGGCAGAACTCCATCTTCAACCCGACGTCGCTTCGCCACACTACGAGATCGACGGTGACGTGACAGTCATAGAAAATGCAAACGTAGACGTCGTCGGATCGGCGGGCTCGATATGGTCGAGCGTGAACGACATGTCGAAATGGATCCGTTTCCTTCTGGACGGAGGCGTAACTGCGGAGAACGACACACTTCTCAGCCGGGAGACTGTCGCGGAACTTTTCACCCCCCAAGCAATGGTTGGAAGGAATGAGTTCTACCCAACAGCTCGACTCACCAACCCCCATTGGATGACCTACGGTCTGGGATGGTTTCAAGCGGATTACCGAGGCAGGGCCGTTGAGTTCCACACGGGTAGCATCGACGGCATGGTAGCGATCGTGGGATTGATACGGGACGAGGGCTTGGGCGTATGTGTGTTGGCTAACCTCGACCACGCGGAACTCCGGCACGCGCTCATGTACCGGGTGTTCGATCTGTTTGACGAAGGTCCTCCTCGCGATTGGAGTGCGGAACTCAAGGAACTCTATACGGAGCTCAGGTCGGAGGCTGAGGAACGGCGTGCGAGTATAGAGGCAGGGCGGGTCGAGGGTACAAATCCGTCAGTTTCACTCGATCGGTACGTTGGATCGTATGCCGATCCACTCTACGGTGAAGTGCGAGTTTCGGCGAGCGACTCGGGGCTGCGACTGTACTACGGCCCAGGACTTCAGGGACCGCTTCTTCACTGGCACTATGACACATTCAGGGTGCATTGGGACGCCGCGTGGCGTGGCCGGAGCTTCGTATCGTTTGTACTGAATGCTGAGGGGGAACCCTCTATGCTCGAGATGAACGGCGCACGTTTCCAGCGACAAGCAGCTGATGGTGAAGGGGGATAGGCAGATACTATTAGCAGCCCCACGCTCAGCTACGAGCCTCGGGCTGCTGCTATTTCGCCCGCACTGCTTGCAGCGCCGGTTGCCTGCAACGACCGTTGCTGGCAACGCCGTCACGTAGGTGATCGGGTTAGAAGCGTAACCTCGCCAGACTCAAGCCTATCTGCGGTGTATGCCTGCCGCGCGACAGCTGACCCGCGAGCCGGTCTGACGGGAATCCCAATTGTGTTCGGGGTCCGAGTTCGAGAGCAATGCCCATGTCGATTCGCGTATTGATGGAAGATGCAGAGAGCGGTGCATCGATCCAGGACCAGATGGCGAACCCAACCGCTCCAACCACACCAGCCGCGAAAGTTCCACATTCGTCAAAATCGACACAGTCTTCTGACGCGCCGTTCGCTATCGCAACGCCCGCCCAGAAACCGCCCGCCATCAGCAGCGTCTTGCCCCACTGGCCGTTGTATCCTTGCCCAGCACCAACAATCAAGAAACTCAAAAAGAATGCTAGCCCCGGACTCTTACGCCCAGTCGTGACTTGCGCGCGGGGCTGGCTGGTTGTTGCGGCAGCTGGTGGCGGAGCAGCTACCACTGCCGGCTCCCTTGTTCTGCGTTCGATGCGGTCATAGGAGATTCGGAACACGTTTCCGTCGCGAGTCCTGATCCGAACACTCTCCCCGGGGACGTCCTCGATGATAGTGCCACGAAGTACGCTGCCGTCCTTCAGGTACACGACGTCTTCTTCTTGCTGCTGAGCATTGACCGGAGCGGCCGTTATGCTTTGCACGGTCACGGCAACAAACAGGACCAGAAAGATGGGACCCAGGCAACGAAGGGAGCGTCTCATGCTATAACTCCTCCAAAACGATTGAGATGGCGGCTGATTCGGAGGACATCCGGACCTCCGGAGGGCCGGTTGAAATCCCCACCAATCTGTGGAATGCGCAACACAACAGCAAGGGCAATTTCGTACGAACATTCGGCGCAGAGAGCGATTGTTAGTAGATTATGGCATTGTGAAGTGCGCACAATGCTCTACACCGGTCCCTGACGACGCAACCTTCTGCCACAGGTGTGGCTCGGCGGTGTCCGACGCCGAAGGTCAGGCAGCCGCCACTGCGGCCATGGACGAGTCCCACGAACAGCAGCTGGAACGGATGCTCCGCGCTGAAACCGGCGGCGAATTCGAGATCGACCGGCTGCTCGGCAAGGGTGGCATGGCTCTGGTATACCTGGCAACCGAGGTGCATCTCGATCGCAAGATCGCCATAAAGGTCTTGCCTCCGGAGCTCACGTTTGGGCACGGCGTCGAACGGTTCAAGCGCGAGGCAAAGACGGCTGCTGCACTCGATCATCCCCACATAATTCCAATCCATCGAATCGCGTCTGGCGGGAAGCTCTTCTGGTATACCATGAAGTACGTGGAAGGGCGATCGCTTGAAGATTATCTAAAGGAACACAAGCGGCTGTCGTTGGAGCAGACCATCGAGATCTTGACGCCCGTCGCCGACGCTCT
>JBDHHK010000159.1:0-10789 GCA_039589395.1 Gemmatimonadota bacterium | reverse complement strand
CTCCAAAGAGAAGCCGTAACATGATCAGTTCATTCCGCCAAGATTGCATCTACGCCTTTCGAATGATCGTCAAGACACCGGTGGTAACGACCATAGCCGTCTTGTCCTTGGCTCTCGGCATCGCCGCCAACACGACGATCTTCAGCCTCGTCAACTCATGGCTGCTCAAGCCACTACCGTATCCAGAGGCCGAAAGGCTCGTACTCGTTTGGGAGCGTTACTGTAGCCAACTTCTGGGACTGGCGGGCCGAGGCAAAATCGCTAGGTACGTGGTCGGCTTCCGAGTTCCAAACAATGAACTTGACCGGATTGGAGCGGCCGGAGCAACTGACAATCGCCCGAGTTACTCCAGACTACTTCGGTGTCTTGGGTGCAGAACCCATGATGGGGCGCACGTTCCAGGAACATGAAGGCGGAACGGAGGACACACCCGTAGCTGTGATGGGTGAAACTCTATGGAATAACCGGTTTGGAGCGGCGCCGGAGGTGTTGGGCAATACGGTCACCCTGGACGGACAAAGCTACACTGTCGTGGGCATCATGCCCGAGACGTTCGACTTCCTACTCGGTACTGTTGGCCTTTGGATTGCATCCGATTTCGGCGATCGACGCCACGACAGGGAAGACCAGGCCTTGATCGTGACGGCGCGACTGAACTCTGGTGTCACAGTGGAACAGGCCCAATCAGAGATGACTGCGCTGGCCTCGAGGTTGGAGATAGAATACCCCGAGACAAATGAAGGATCCGGTGTCCACGTCGAGACGATTCGTGAAGCATTTCCGGGGGAGACCGACACCGGGTTGGTGCAGATTCTAATGGCCGTAGTCATCCTCGTTCTGGTGATAGCCTGCGTCAACGTAGCCAGTCTACTAATGGCCAAGACCGACGCGCGGCAAAAAGAAATCGCCGTCCGCGTAGCACTTGGCGCAGGCAAGGGACGACTGGTAAGACAGCTTCTCACTGAGAGCGTTATCTTGGCGCTCATCGCCGGCGCTCTCGGCACCACGCTCTCCATCTGGGGAGTCGGTTTCTTGACCACGGCGTTTCCGCCCGAGATACCCGCCACCTACTTCCCCTCCATTGACGGGACCGTCCTCGGGTTCAGTGCCGCAATCTCGCTGATTGCTGGACTCACTTTTGGGCTGACTCCGGCAACCCAGGCAGTGACCGGTGGGCTGGGTTCTGCACTAGTTGAGGGGAGTCGCGGTGGAACAGCCACTCGGCGGAAGAAGAGAATTCGAAGTGCTTTCGTGATGGCCGAGTTTGCGCTTGCTCTGACGATCCTAGTAGGCGCTGCAGTGCTGACTGATCTCTTCCACCGACAACTTGCTATTGACCCTGGGTTTGACGTGGAAAACGTCATCAAGATGGAACTCACGTTGCCCGATTACAAATACGCGGATGAAGCCTCGAGGGTTGCGTTCTTCGACGAAGCCAAACGCCGAGTGGAGAGTGTCTCCGGGGTGAGTGCATTCGCACTCGCTAATGCACTACCTCGAACCCGCAACCTGCCGTTCACAGACTTCACGATTGATGGACTGACATACGAGCGCAATGAACAACCAACTACGTCGTGGCTCTCGGTCAGCCCGGAATACTTCAGCATGATGGGTATACATGTGCGCACTGGCCGCACCTTTACCGAAACCGATCGGTCGGATACTCCAGCCGTCATACTGATCAACCAGCGCATGGCAAACCAGTACTTCGACGGCGACGATCCCGTGGGTAGGCGTATCACCATACGGGATGAATCACGCGAAATAGTGGGTGTTGTAGACAACATAGCTCAGTCACGATTGTCGGGATTGATGGCTCCCTTCGCGGCGGTCTACTTTCCCCTGTCGCAGGTACCGGTACGAAGCATGAGCATAATCCTGCGAGCACAAGCAGATCCCTATCAGCTGACCAGCCCAGTGCAGAACGCGATCTGGAGCATCGATAGAGATCAGCCGGTCACAGCTGTTCAAACCCTGAACGCGTACATGGCAAGTCAACTCGCCGGCCCCAACACCATGACGGAAATCCTGTTCATTGTGGGTTTGCTGACTCTGGCGTTGGCAGCAATCGGCATATATGGCGTTATGGCGTACTCAGTTTCGCAGCAAACCAACGAGATCGGTGTCCGCATGGCACTTGGCGCCAAACCGGTTCAGATACTGAGTAGAGTGGCCCGTCAAGGCATGTGGCTGGCGGGAACTGGTCTACTCCTCGGGGTGCCCCTCGCTGCATTGGTGGTGAGCTTCATCGGTGGCGTGGTCACAGCCGCGGCTAGCGATGGCATAGAGATCACGAATGCTCTCTCTGTCGGTCCGATTGCAACTGTGGCAGCTATATTGATCAGCGTCGGTTTGATTGCATGCGCGATTCCCGCCCGCCGTGCAACCAAGATCGATCCGATGGTTGCGTTACAGGTCGAGTAAAAACGGTGGCTGGATGGAAATGTCAGGGACGGAGGCTCGACCGACGCCCCGGCAACGTGCATCCGCGGCATCGGGCCTGCAAGTTGGCCATTAGTGACCTACTATCCTTCACTGGCGTCAGGGGGTCGGGACACCAATACGGAACTGAAATCCCTCAGTCGCGTAGGACGAAATCTGCCAGCTGAAGTAAACCGCCATGTTCAGAGGAGAGATGAACGGGGTCAGGTTGCCTATCCCGAAGCCCAGTTCGGTGTATGCCGTCGGCGCCGTGGTCAGGACTTCGTCTCCCGGATTCGGACTATGGTCCACAAAATCCGTCCAGAATAGACCCGCATGAACTGCCAGGGTGAAGGGGACCTTCTTCACTAGCGGTATGCCGCTCTTCTGGAACAGCATCCGATCGAAGTTGTGGCTCACCACTACCATGCCCGCCCTGTTGCCGTAGAAATTGGTTTCGTGCATTGTGCTGAAGCCACCTTCCTCGAAGAACGCTCCTTTGCCAAAGTCCACAGTAAAGTACCTTTGTGGCGGAAGCTCTCCGCTCGACGCCCCCGCGTAAGCGTCGATTGTAGTCAGGCCCCAGTTGAAAGTCCGCTGCCGGCGGCGAAGTCGGACGTAGTAGCGTCCAAAATCGAAGTCATTGTTGATAAAGTCCGGATTTGCGTATTCGAAACCGGCTGTCACTTGAGTATAGGTGAGACTGTTGAGTCGGAAATCGCGTCCCTTTTGCCGCAGCATCGGCCGCGAGTCATATGTCAAGGTTGCAGACACGGAACGAAGCTTGCCGTCCACAATTGGTGGGTTGGCTCTCATTGTATCGTTCACATTGAAAAACGAAAAGTCCGTCACCGCCGGAATCCACTCTTGGTCAAAATCGCCGTAGCGCAGCTCCAATCGAGAGTGATTGGTGACTCTGCCACTCACGAACAATGTGTATCCCCGTTCGCGATGATAATCCAGCGGATCGAGTTTTATGAGAAGCGCGAGGTATGTCGGATTGTACGATCTCGAGACAATGGTGGGCCTCCTAACTACGTCGTTGCGATATGCTCCACCTATCCACAGGCCACGGTGAGCTGACAGCCTGACCTGGGCACCCACATCATATTGCCACTCGTCGCGACCGAACGAATAGCCGAGCTTCACCGGAAGCGTGACGTTTGGCGAGAAATCGCGGAACGTCCAGCCGGCTCCGAGATATACCGACTGAGTCCTGCTGAAATGGAAGAAATTGGGATCCATCAAAAGAAAGACGGCTATCCCAGCGCCATTCGCCACGCCACGGCCAAATGTTACCGGGGTGTTGGCTACTGAGTCGATTCGGGCGTATGCCTCCTTCTCTACAGGACGCAAAGACTCCGCTCGGCGATCGGTCCACGTCGTGCTGTCCACATCGTCGGCTCCCTCATCCACGACGATGACGAACTGGCCCAACGTGGTCGGGAGATTTCCTTCGTCAAAGCGGAAATCGCCCAAGGTTGCCCGGTGTTCGAACCCAAGATGCCTTGGCACACCTGGGATCGGGATGCCAAAGTGGACCTCGCCTGTGAACGCAATGTCGGACGGCATCCAGTGGTCGTCGCCATAGTCGGTCAGTTTTTGGCGGTATCGTAGATTCTCGAAGAAATCGAATCGGACAGCTTCATTGAAACCGACATCTATCGAGATCACGTCGTACGTCGAGTCTGTGATGTCGATCATGCCTACGAAAAGTGGCGCACCGTCGGTGTTTGGCACGATGGCGAGTCTGTACACATTCCTGCCGTCTACAGTAAGCGAATCCACCAAGTGGTAAGTATAGTGATCGAGTGCATCATCAGCGGTCGGTGATACAACGGCGTACTTCTGCAGGTCTATTCGATCTCTATTGAAGTTTACGATCTGGCCGACTGAAACGAGGTTATTTTCCGCATCCAGGTTGCTTGACTGATGCCGCGCAGTGATCACTTCCTGGTATCTGTCCGGCTGTTCCCAGTAAGCAGTTGTCTCGGTCTCAGTGATAAGCAGAACGGCATCGGCCGAGTCCTCGTTCTTCTCGAGGTTGTTGATGACGAGCTTTACATAAGCGTCGTACCGGTAGTCCTGGATGCGAGATAGCACGTCATTCTTTCGCGCAATTGCCCGCCGGATGATCCGTGTGGCTCTGCTCTCTACCGTATCCGTTATGACAACTGCCGCCAGCGACACAGCTAGCGGCGTCATGTACACATCGAGCGGGGCAGGTTCTCCGGTCACGGCTATGGTCTCGGTGGCAACTTCGTAACCGATCTGCCGGAACTCGAGTTGCCAATCACCCGCAGGGACCCTCAACCGGTAGCGGCCTCTTCGGTCCGTCAATGCCGAAGAGTCGGTTTGAAGCGCGCGGACGATGGCAAAAGGAACAGGCTTCCCGGACAGCGCGTCGTACACGGTGCCCCTTATGGTTACTCGAGAGGCGGAACTCGGCTCAGCCTGGCCCTGTAACACAAGTGTGCCCGCCACCAGGGCAACAAACGAGAAACCGACCGTAAAGAGGCTCTTCAATATCACGACCACTCATCCACCATTACAGCCTCCACATTCATGGTGGGTGGCGCGATTGCTCGCAGATTCGCTGCCCGAGTTACCATACGCACCTCACCTCCAGGTCGGCCGTGTATTCGAACGCGGAGGATGGCGTCTACAGGGGACTGCTCTATACACTTCCGAATCGCCAATTCCACTTCGGTCCCCGTGTTGTCAGCCGCCTGCAGATCGTGTATGAGCATTGGCCGCGCAGGTAGTTCGTGGAAATCCCAGCGACACAATGAACTTCGACTTCCATTGGCCAAATCAAACTCTAACAGAAGGTACCCCTTGGATTCGTCTATTTCGGCAAATGACGTTCGCTCTATGGACCCCGGGTAGAGAACCGGAGTCGCAAGTTCCCGACCCTGCAGATCGTGTACCAGAACCTGATGGCGGTGAATGTGACCCGACAATACGGCTGTGAAATCTAGGGGTATGTCCGCCAACTGAATCACGTCGCTGGTGTGCCGGAACATGTAGTCGCTAGGACCAACGGTTGCGCCCTCGAAACAGTGGTGTACACAGAGCAGGTTGATCGCGGCCTTGGTATCATGCCAACCGGTCTCCGCCAACAACGTCAGGAACTTGTCCTTCACATCGCCCCCGTAGTAGGGAAAACCGGCAAACCCCACACTCACACCGCCTACCTCTTCCACGAAAGTCCTGGGGCGATCGAAGATCCGGATCCGTGGGTGCAGGGCCAGCATCTGGTAGGGAATACGTGACCGCTCGTGATTGCCAGGAACGAGGAAGATTGGAATTCCAGTATCGGCAATGCGCTTGAGCGGCAGGAACGCCCGCTGCACTAGTTCTGCGGGGATCCGACTACGAAAGAAGAGATCGCCGCCGTGCACTACGAAGTCTACACCCTCGTGCACCGCAACTTCGAGGACACGTTCAAAATTCGCAAAGAAGTCGTGGCCCCGACGTCGGCGGGCGATGCGGGGCCGCTGTGGTAGGTCAAATCCTAGATGAGTGTCTGCAAAGAAGAGTACTCGAATCGAGCGCACAACCAGTTGGACCCCTCGACCTGAGATAGTGATCGCAGCTCCCCGGGGGCGCCCGGCGCACGCAGATCGATTACGGTTCAGTCTCGTTAGGCGGTAGGCAGCCCACTACCTGAGAGATGCTACTTTTTCCGCAGACGGAAGCCGCGGTGCTTCTTCGGATAGCCCACCTTGTCCTCCCCCTCGCCTTTGGAGCGCCCGGCGGACATGCTCGTGCCCTCCGTTAGACTGGCCTGGAGGGGCGACTTTGGAGGTCCGGGACTACCTATCTATAGAATACGCTCGATGATACGCCTTGGCCAGCACCGGATAGCCGATGCGAGGCGTGCCTCCCTCAGACCGCTTCTGGCCCGCATGACAACACGACTCTATCTTAATCGACAACACTCACCCAACACCGCGACATGAAAGCTGGTTCTGTGATTACGCCCTCCGAGAAACTCCCCCGAGGCCACGGCTGCGCACTGGCGTTGACACTTTGTTTCCTGCTGAGCCTCGGTCACACGATGCCCGCCTGGGGTCAAGAGACGCCAGAGGCCGCCGACACCACGCAGGCAGATACGACATCGGCCGCGATCCGGGCAACTCAGATAGCTCGGTCTGCCGAGAATGCTACAGCTATTCTACTTCAAATTCGGTCGGCTTTGGAACCTTCGTCAGCCGTGCTCACTATCGACTCTTCGCTGGCCGAGTCTTCAGAGTCACTGGAACAGCTGAGGCAGAGATCTGACACCAGTCGAATGATAGGGATATCTCTCCGTGCAATCGACGACCTCAACGTGCAGTGGCGCAATCGTGAGGTGCAGCTCACGCGCTGGAGAGAAGTCCTGGAGGCACGATCTAGCGAACTGGATACGGCGAGGGATTCTCTCGAGAGCATAAGATCCGCGTGGGAGAGTACGGCGGAGTCGGCGGCCGACCAAGATCTACCCCCGGCTACGATTGAGACCATCCAATCCGTGCTGGAACATGTGAGTGGCGTAGAGAACACGCTTGGTGAGAGACGCCAGAGGATCTTGACTCTGCTGAGCCAGGTCTCGCAGAGTAGTTCCATTGTCGCACAGGCACAGGTGGATGTGGCAACGGCATACGGTAGTGCTCGCCGGAGGATCCTAACTCCTGATAGTCCCCCCTTGTGGCGCGGCTTACGATCCCGGACCGATTCGCTCTCCTTGATCCAGCACCTGCGTGATTCCTGGGAACAGAAGACAGCCAGCCTCCGTGAGTTCAGTAGCAGGCAACACCAACCGATCATCGCCTACGTCGTTCTGTTCGTACTGCTCCTAATCGGACTCGTGGGCCTCAGGCGATCGAGCAGAAGGTGGGGAGTCGACGACGCCGCCCTTCAAGCATCGGCCCACATCCTATCGCGGCCCGTGTCGACCGCCTTGCTGCTCACGTTGGCAAGCACCCGCTTGTTCTTCCCACTCGCGCCAACGGTGGTGGTAAATGTAGCGCAGGTTCTCTGGATCATTCCGCTGTTACGTCTCATTCCCGGTGTGCTCGACCCGACTATGCGGCTTTCCGCCTTCGGCGCACTCGCGTTATGGGAGTTTCTCAAAGTCGGCGACCTTCTGATCGACCAGCCCTTGGCTATGAGAGGGGTGCTCCTCCTGATATGTGCCTTGGCACTCGCGGGCCTCGCCGTGCTACTCAAACGGAATAGTTGGCTGCGTCAGCACTACCCAGTCAAGTGGTGGTGGGCTGTAGTCCCGATTGCCCGACTTGGACTCTTTTGGATGGCCGTGTCCATCCTTGCCAACGTCCTCGGATTCGTACGGCTATCCTGGATATTGACTGAGGGGGTACTGACAGCCGGTGCCGCGGCACTCGGCATAATCGTACTAGTCAAGGCGATCGACGGCATCGTGGCTGTCCTACTCAAGAGAGGACCGGCCCGATGGCTTCGGTCAGTCGGATACTCCTCCGGGGTTCTGAGCCGCCGCATCTCCGGCATCGTCCACGCTGGAGCGCTGGCCCTGTGGTTCTTTGCGGTGCTACGGGCCTTCGAAATCATCGACCCCATCCTACACACCATCGTTTTGGTTCTAGGGAGGGAGTGGGCCCTTGGCAGCTGGCAGATCTCTCTCGGCGACATTCTAGCCTTTGTGCTGACGCTCTGGCTTGCAATCTGGATATCACGAGGCATTCGTCTGCTACTCCGAGAAGATGTACTTCCCAAGATGGACCTGCCGCGCGGCGTACCGACCACCATATCCGCGCTCGTTCACTACTTCGTTTTGATCGTGGGCTTTCTGTTCGCGGCAGGTGCTGCAGGATTCGACTTGAGTTCAATCACCTTACTGGCTGGAGCTTTCGGTGTCGGCATCGGTTTCGGACTTCAGAACATAGTCAACAACTTCATCTCTGGCCTGATACTGATGTTCGAACGCCCAATCCAAATCGGCGACACGATCGAAGTCGATGGGTTGATCGGCGAGGTGCGGCAAATAGGCATTCGCGCCAGTACCGTGAGAACCTTCGAGTGCGCCGAGGTAATCGTGCCGAACGGAGACTTGATCTCCGGCAGAGTCATCAACTGGACATTGTCGGACAAACTGCGCCGCGTCGAGGTTCCTGTGGGTGTGAAGTACGGGACCGATCCAAAACAGGTTCTGGAGATCCTCGTCGCGGCTGCGAAGCAGCACGATGACGTTCTGGAGAATCCTGAGCCATACGCATTGTTCGTCGAGTTCGGCGACAGCTCACTCAACTTCGTACTGCGGTTCTGGACGTCCAACTTCGACTTCTGGAGAAGAGTGATGAGTGATGTGACGGTAGCGGTGAACTCCGAGTTGGCGAGCGCCGGTATCGAGATCCCCTTCCCACAGAGGGATCTCCATTTGAAGTCTGTCGAGGAGCCGGCCGCCCGGGCGCTAAAGGACAAGTCTACTGCCAAGAAGTAACTGAGCGCCGGAGGTGAGGCCGGCCCAGATAGCCGGCCTCGCTTTTGCGTAACTTACCCTCCCATGATCGCCGAAAGACTGATCCAGCCTACCAACATCAGAATGTACGTCGCCGCCGACTGGACCAGCAGCACTACAATCCAAATCAGAGCAGCCTCACGCCACATACACGAGAATATGATCTTGTAGACGATGATTGGAATGAACGAGTAAGCAACAGCCAATGCAAGAATCGGTGGAGCCTCGAAGTAGAGTCCGAACATCATCAAGCCTGCAAGCGACAACGGTCCAATGAGCATCTGTGCGATCAAAGCCTTGCCGTAGCCCGGTGCAGAAATGTTGTTGATCTTCTTGGCCGTGAAACCTGTCGCGAAGACGGCAACGAAAAAGAGAATCATCAGACCGAGCCACACACCCCCCACTATTTCACCTTCGCTGACCGTGTCCTGCAGAACCATCGGCAATGTCGAGCTTAGGACGGCAAACATGAACTAGGCTCCTTCCGGTGTTGGGACATACTACAATGTTGGCACCATGGGCAAATCGAACTTCGAATCCAGCCACGCACCCAGACTCAACGCTCCAAGAACAAGGGCGATACCCGCCAAGACTCCAACGGCCAGTACAACAATCCAGATCAGGATTGCCTGCTTGACCGTACACGTGAACACGAGCCTGTAAATGAGTATTGGCACTGCCATGAGGGCCAGGACCGTCACCAGCTGCGAAAGCGCTAGCAGCTCAACGAAGAGTGCCTGGACCACTATTGAGGACACACCGACAAGGACCGTTGCCCACAGCGCCCTGCCGTAGCTCACGTCAAATACATCGAGTTTCCTCGCTGTGATGCCCGCTGTGTACACCTGCACGGCGAAGAGAAGAATCAGCGCGATGGAGAGCAGGAGAGCCTGAGAGACGGAGATAGACGTGCTGTCGGCCTGAACGAGCGCCTCGGTGACATGACACACCAGCAGCGTGCAAATCACTCCGTTGGCCCTCCGGACGGCTCTACGGTAGGGCTACTGAAAGAGACCGGTTTCCCGGTCACAGATCGGGCACAATATTGCGATCTTCTTGAATCGTGGCAACTGCTGTAGCGCCGCTCGTGCACAGGCGGTAGTTTCGCCTGTGAACTCTAACCGGATCCCAACCATGATCTCGCAGAGAATGCTGCGGCTGGTTTCGTCAGTCTCCCTGGCAGCCCTTTTGGCTAACTGCACCGGGCAGTCGACAGTTCAGTTCGAGTTTGCCATCTCCTTCGGCACCGCGATCGAAGCAGAACCGGTCGACGGACGCATGATTCTGATCGTCACGGACCGTGAGGAACCTGAGCCGCGCTTCCAAGTCTCAGCGGGCATCAACGCTCCCCAGGTGTTCGGGATAGACGTTGAGGGAATGAAGCCAGATTCAGCAGCGGTTATCGGAACCGACGCACTGGGCTTTCCCATGGAGAGCCTGACCGAGGTTCCGGCAGGTGAATACTACGTACAGGCCGTACTGCACAAGTACGAGACGTTCAACCTCGCCAGCGGCAAGACTGTGAAGCTGCCGATGGACAGAGGCGAGGGACAACACTGGAACCGCGCCCCGGGCAACCTCTACAGTACTCCTCAGAGAGTCCGTGTTGATCCCACGCGAGCTGGTACGATCGCGATTGCACTGGATCAGGTGATACGCCCGATACCTGAACCCGAGGACACCGAGTACGTGAAACACATCAGGATACAGAGCCAGCTCCTAACCGAGTTCTGGGGACGACCAATGTACCTCGGTGCACACGTGCTCTTGCCTGAGGGATTCGATCAACGCCCCAGTGCACGATATCCGCTCGTTGTTTTTCACGGACACTTTCCGTCTGATTTCGGTGGATTCAGAGTCGAGCCGCCGGATCCGGACCTGGAGCCG
>JBDHHK010000158.1:0-10595 GCA_039589395.1 Gemmatimonadota bacterium | reverse complement strand
GACCTCAAGGAAGCCGATCTTGAGGAATCTCAGCGGGCAGTCGAGGCGCGCCTAGAGGAACTCGCGCACATGACTCAGGCTGAGGCCAAGAAACAGCTGATTCAGGAGATGACGGACGCCGCGAAGAGTGAGGCGTCAGCTTCAGTGAGGGAGATAAAAGAAGACGCAAAGCGTACTGCTGACAAGGAAGCGAAAGCCATTGTGGCGTACGCAATCCAGAGGCTCGCACCCGAACATGCCTCAGGCGCAAGCGTTTCGGCCGTGGCACTCCCGAGCGACGAAATGAAGGGGCGCATCATCGGGCGTGAGGGCCGAAATATCAGGGCGTTCGAGACGGCCACGGGTGTCGACGTCATAATCGATGACACACCTGACACTGTAGTCATTTCGTGTTTCGATCCCGTTCGTCGTGAGGTCGCACGGCAGGCTCTCGAAGAGCTGATAGCTGATGGACGCATCCATCCCGGCCGCATCGAGGAAGTTGTCGAGAAGACTACCAAACAGATCGAAATAGAAATCGCCGAAGCCGGACAGCAGACGGTGTACGATCTAGGGATTCGCCGTATGCACAGCGATTTGGTGAAACTGGTTGGGCGGCTGAAGTTCCGAACTTCGTACGGTCAGAATATTCTGAGCCATTCCAAGGAGGTGTCACACCTCGCCGGTATGATGGCGGCAGAACTGAAACTCAACGTTCAGCATGCAAAGCGTGGTGCTCTGCTGCATGATGTCGGTAAGGCCCTGACTCATGAGCACGAAGGAACTCACGTTCAGCTCGGTGTCGAGGTGGCCAAAAAATACGGTGAGGACCCGGTTGTAGTCAACGCCATAGCGGCGCACCATGATGATGTTGAGCATGAAACACCGATCTCTGCGATCGTACAGGCGGCTGATGCAGTAAGTGGCTCCCGTCCTGGGGCACGCAGAGAGGCGCTCGAAACGTACGTCAAGCGGTTGTCGGCACTAGAAGACATAGCGACCGGATTTGACGGTGTAGACAAGGCATTTGCGATTCAGGCTGGTCGTGAAGTCCGCATTGTTGTTGCGCCCAATTCGATCGATGATAAGCGCGCGGAAGAGCTCTCTGATGAAGTCGCGCGCCGGGTTGAAAACGAGCTTCAATATCCAGGCCAGATAAAAGTGGTCGTAATCCGAGAAACGAGGGCTGTGAACTTTGCGCGCTGAGACAATTGACGGCAAGGCGATTGCCGAACAGATGAGAGCGGATCTATCCGTCGAGATAGAAGAACTGAAGGCCAAGGGAGTGACTCCCGGTCTCGCAGTCGTATTGGTGGGAGAGGATCCAGCGAGTCAGGTTTACGTGCGGATGAAGGGTAAGGCATGCGAGAAGATCGGCATGCACAGCGAAACGATCAGACTCCCTGACGAGACGTCGGAAGAGGAACTCCTAGGTGTGATAGATCGGCTCAACACCGATCCGAAGATACACGGCTTCCTAGTTCAGCTGCCGCTGCCGAAACAGATCGACGAGCAAAAGGTGCTACTGGCCATTCATCCCGGGAAGGATGTTGACGGATTCCACCCGGTCAATGTCGGCAAAGTCTCGATTGGTGATCCAACTGGCTTCCGTCCGGCGACGCCATATGGTGTGCAGCAGATGCTCATTCGCTGCGGTGCCGAACTCGAGGGGGCCCACGTTGTGATTCTGGGCCGGTCCAATCTGGTTGGGCGTCCGATGGCGGCCATACTGACCCAGAAGGCCAAAGGCGCCAACTCCACAGTGACGATGTGTCATTCTCGCACCAAGGATATCGCGGAGTACGCGCGCCAAGGGGACATACTCATCGCCGCGATGGGCATGCCTGAGTTTGTAGGCGCCGACATGATTAAGCCCGGTGCAGTGGTAATTGACGTTGGGACGACCCGCGTAGACGATCCATCCACCGAGAAGGGGTATCGTATCGCTGGCGACGTCGACTTCAACGCCGCCATCGAGGTTGCATCGGCGGTGACCCCGGTTCCTGGTGGTGTCGGGCCGATGACGATCACGATGCTTTTGTACAATACGGTACAGGCCGCAAGACAGTGGATGGAGGTCTAGACCTCTTTTCTGAAGTCGACGAGAATCCGAGCGACGGTGCCTGGAGCGTTTCGGCTGTAACAAAACAGGCACGGCGATTGATCGAGTCCGGGTTCACGCAGGTATGGGTACGCGGGGAAGTGTCGGGATTCAAAGCCTATCGAAGTGGGCACTGGTATTTCACGCTGCGTGATGCCGACGCTCAGGTGCGCTGTGTGATGTGGCGCAACGCAAATCGTAGCCTGCCGGCACCACCCGACGAGGGTACGCAGGTATTCATTGAGGCAAAACCCACGGTGTGGGAAGAACGCGGTGAGTTCAGACTCACCGTTAAGAGACTGGTTCCCACGGATGCTGGTGGTTTGTGGAAGCTGCGGCTGGAGCGAGCCAGAGCAGCGTTGGAACGTGATGGCTTGCTTGACCCGGCTCGCAAACGTCCGCTGCCGAAATTCCCTAACCGTATAGCAGTCGTTACCAGTCCTGATGGGGCTGCCCTCAGAGACATTGTGTCGGTGGCACGGCGGCGTTGGCCGATGGTGGAGCTGTTGGTGGTTCCGAGTCTGGTGCAGGGTGAAGGTGCAGTGGAAGGGCTGTGCGCGGGGCTCACTCTGGCCGAGAGAATTCCGGCGGTAGATCTGTTGATCATTGGGCGCGGTGGAGGATCTGCTGAAGACCTTTGGGCGTTCAATAGCGAACAGGTGTCGAGAGCATTGGCAGCCGCGTCCGTTCCTACGATCTCGGCCGTAGGACACGAGACGGACATTTCGCTGACAGACCTCGTTGCTGACGTGAGAGCACCGACGCCGTCAGTAGCAGCGGAGACGGCGCTGCCTGACAGAGGCGAGGTGGTCGGTATGACGACCGCGTTGGCTCAGCGGCTGGCGAGTGGATTGTCCTCGCACACGACACTTGGACGTGAAAGGCTGGCTCGCACGACCGACCGATTGACCGGCGCTATGTCGAATCTGGTCGAGAATCGCAAGGCGGTGCTGCATAGACTGGGAGTACAACTGGACGCACTGAGCCCGCTCAAGGTGCTGGAAAGAGGTTATGCGGTTGCCCGCGACGTGACCGGGCGGGTTCTCAAACAGACCGGTGATTTCACTCCGGGTATGGATTTTCGCCTTACCGTTTCCGATGGCGAAGTTGCTGCTCGATCGGTAACCAAGGAACCTGGGAACAATGGCGGCTGAGGTATGAGCGAACAAAAGCTATCGTTTCGCACGGAAGTCGAACGCCTGGAGGCGATCGTGAGATCGTTGGAAGGGGAAAACCTCGATTTGGACAAGGCACTCGAGCTGTTCCAAGAGGGCGTCGACCGACTCAAGAAAGCACGCGAGCTGCTTGCGCAGTCAGAACTCACCGTTCAACGTGTTCTGGAGGAGAACGACGGTACACTCGGCACAGAAGATCTCGATCTCTGACCCGGCGGAGTTCCTCGCCAACACCCGCGGAGCGGTAAACGAGGTTCTCTTTGCCTGGTCGGAACGAGCACGACAGGAGTTCGCCGGTCGTGTTGGCGAAGCTATAGGCTATTCGTTGGCGACCCCAGGCAAACGGCTGCGTCCAGCACTCGTGATAGCGGCGTTTGACGCCTTAGGTGGATCGGGCGACGTCGTCGAGATGGCGGCTGCCGTTGAAGTGTTGCACACGTATTCCCTAGTCCATGATGATCTGCCCTGTATGGACGACGACGATCTTCGGCGCGGCCGTCCGTCCACACATTGCCAGTTTGATGTGCCCTTTGCCACCGAGGCCGGGTTTCGAATGGTCCCGCTTTCAGCACGGGTGCTCGCTTCGGGTGCTCAGAGACTGGGCATCTCCACCCCAGTGCTGGGACTGATTGGCACGGAGCTGTTTCGCGCGGTTGGGGCGAGCGGAATGGTTGGCGGTCAGGTGTTGGATCTCGAGGCGGAGAACAAGGCTGTGTCGCTCGAAGAGCTGAAACGAATCCACAGAGCCAAGACAGGCGCCCTCATCACCGCATGCGGCGTCATCGGCGCTCTGGCGGCAGGTGCCGGGGACGCCGAGGTCGAGGCCGTGCGGTGTTATGGTCAGGACATAGGCCTGGCATTTCAGATCGTGGATGATATTCTGGACACGACGGCCACGTCGAGGGAGCTGGGTAAAACAGCCGGAAAAGACGTTGAGCAGAACAAAGCCACCTATCCGGCCCTGCACGGGATGGAAGCTGCAAAGCAAGAAGCGGAAACGCGTGTGATGAGTGCTGTAGACCATCTTGCCCAATGTGGGATAGATTCAGAGTTGCTGGGTGGCTTGGCGAGGTTTGTCGCCAATCGCCGCTCCTGAACCTTTTTTCGAGAGACGCGCACCAATCGATGAGCTTACTAGAAACGATTGTTGGCCCAGAAGACATAAAGGAGCTACCTGCCGACCGCCTGCAGGACCTGGCGGACGAAGTACGTAAACGCCTGATTGACGTTGTTTCCCAAACCGGAGGTCACATCGGTTCGGGCTTGGGAGTCGTCGAGCTAACGGTTGTGCTACTTCGCTGTTTTGACTCGCCGCGCGATAAGATCGTGTGGGACGTGGGTCACCAGGGATATCCGTGGAAGGTGCTGACCGGTCGCAACGATCGCCTGCCGACGCTGCGCCAGGAGGGCGGGCTATCGGGGTTCCTGAGGCCGGATGAAAGCGAACACGACATCTTTGCGGCGGGGCATGCCGGAACGGCCATGTCAGCCGCACTGGGTATTGCAGCTGCGCGGGATCTGAATGGGGAATCGTTCGACGTCGTAGCCGTGGTTGGCGATGGGGCGATGACCTGTGGGCTTCCCTACGAGGGTTTGAACAACGCAGGCCATTCCGAACATGACGTGATCATGGTGCTGAATGACAACGGCATGTCAATCGCCCCCAATGTCGGGGCGATGAGCAAATACCTCGGCTCGATCATCGCCAGCCCCATCACGAACCGAATTCGCGAACGTGTGAAGGGGGTGGTTGAACGGACATCGAAAGTAGTGGGTGGCCAGCGGATAGTCGACTTGGCGAGGAACATTGAGGAAAGCATCAAGAATCTCTGGTCGCCGGGCATGCTGTTCGAGGAGTTTGGCTTCCGCTACTTCGGCCCGATCGACGGGCACGACATAGATGCAATGGTCAAGACGTTTGATCTGGTCAAGAAGCTCGACGGTCCTCGAATCGTGCATGTCCTAACCGAAAAGGGCAAAGGTTTCCCGGACGAGGAGCCCGATCACGAACGATTCCACGCCCGGAATCCGTACGATCCCTCTACCGGCGTCGTGCGCCCAAGCAAGCCTGGAAACACGCCGTCCTGGACGAAGGTATTTGGGACAGCGCTCATGGATCTGGGTCGGGAGTATCCGAAACTGGTGGCTATTACGGCTGCCATGCCCTCCGGGACGGGAACGAACTTTTTCCAGCGGAAGTACCCAGATCGTTTCTTCGACGTTGGCATTGCTGAGGCCCATGCGACGACATTCGCGGCTGGGCTCGCCGCTCAGGGCATACGACCGGTAGTGGCGATCTACTCGTCTTTTTTGCAGCGCGCGTACGACTGTGTAGTCCATGACGTGGCGCTCCAGAACCTGCCCGTGGTGTTCTGCATGGATAGAGCAGGGATGGTCGGTGCGGACGGTCAAACCCACATGGGGCTTTATGATATTGCCTACATGCTGACTGTTCCTGGCATGACTGTAACGCAGCCGAAGGACGGTGCTGAACTGATTGGCCTGATGAGGTGCGCTCTCGAGCATGAAGGTGGACCATTCAGCATCAGATATCCGCGCGACAATGTGCCCGCCGCCGTTCTTCCAGCAGACGATGTCGAAGCGGTAGAGTACGGAACGTGGGAGGTGTTGCGGGAGGGGAGTGAGTGCGCCATCCTCGCAGTTGGTGTGATGTGCCAGCAGGCGCTCGAAGCCGCGGAACTCCTCAAAGAGGACGGGCTGGACCCGACCGTAGTCAATTGCCGTTTCATCAAGCCTCTCGACGTAGAGATGCTGAAACAGTTAGGGGAGTCACACCGCCTCTTCGTGACGGTCGAAGAAGGAATCGATGTGAATGGCTTTGGGAGTTATGTCGCGACCAAGGTTGAGTCGATAGAACCGTCTGCGCGAGTGACGGTAATGGGCATCCCAGACGAGATGTACCAGCATGCAACCCGGGCCAGACAACTCGAACAGGTGGCGCTGACCGCTGAGGGAATCGCGTCCAAGGTCCGCGCTTGCGCCACGCAAGAGAGCCTTACCACAGCATGAGAGTAGGAGTCGTTGGGAACCTGAGCTACGAGAGCCTATCGACTCTTCTCGCGCGTATCATCGCATTCGCTTCTGAAAACGGTATAGACATTGTCGGAGAGCCTCGTATCGCCGACGAGTGGCCTTCGCCAGTTCCCGAGTTCGGGCCCGACGGTCCCAAAATTGACTTGCTCGTGACTCTGGGGGGGGACGGCACGTTGCTGCGTGCGGCACGCTACCTTGGGCCGTCTGATGTCCCGATCCTCGGCGTCAACCTCGGCCGCGTTGGGTTCCTTACCAGTACTACTCCCGAGCGTCTCGAAGAGGCACTAGCGGCTGTCGTACGCTCAGAGCACAGCACCGAGCAGTTAACCACTCTGAAGACTTCAATCGTCGATGAGAGCGGTGAAGAGCGGTCTGAGGTCGTAGTCTTGAACGACATCGTCGTGCACAAAGCCGGCGTAGCGCACCTGATGCAGTTCCGCGTGACGGTGGATGGAGCAGTCGTTGGGCTCTATGCATCCGACGGTGTCATAGTCGCCACTCCAACCGGCTCGACCGCATATTCACTCAGCGCCGGAGGCCCGATCGTCATGCCTGCGGCAGACGCACTCGTCATCACCGCGATCTGCCCCCATGCGTTGGCGTTTCGTCCTCTGGTCTTGCCTGGTGACGCAGTTATTGGCTTGCAGGTGGTTCCTCCGCAGCGTGATGAAGTAATCGTATCGTATGACGGGCAGCATGGTGACACACTCGGTCCCGACGATCGTGTTGTGGTGAAGAGGGCTCCAACCCCCGTACAATTGGTACGTCTCGGGAAGAAAGGGTACTTGGATAGAGTGCGTGCGTTGTTACAATGGGGTGACTTACGCGCTCGTCAGGAGTAGGGTCCAGTGCTCAGCGAAATCCGAGTCAGAGATCTGGCGGTCATCCGAGACGCCACGCTACCTCTTGAACCTGGCCTAAATGTCCTCACCGGTGAGACCGGTGCCGGCAAGTCCATGCTCGTCGACGCCCTTGCCCTTCTGCTGGGTGAACGCGCGAGCAGTGATCTCGTTAGACCAGGAGCCGACCGCTGTATTGTCGAGGCCGCATTTGAGGTCGAAGAGCACTCCGACGTTTGCAGAGCCACGAGCGACGCGGGTCTCGACCTCGAGGAGAATCGCCTTGCAGTGCGGCGCGACATCAGCAACGAAGGAAGAAACCGCGCGTGGGCTAACGGGAGCCCGACAACCGTGACGGCGCTCGCGACGATCGGGCGATTTCTTGTGGATCTCCACGGCCAACATGAAGCTCAATCGCTTCTAAAGGGTGCATCGCAGCGAGACATCCTCGATGCGTTCGGCGGGCATAGCGCCGATGTCGACACGATCGGTGAAATGTTCGAGCGAGTTACCGGCCTCAGGACGCAGCAAGCCGAGCTAACGGCGCGGCGTGATGAAGTGCGCAAACGAGCAGATTATCTGCGGCATGTGGCTCAAGAGATCGCCGCCGCAAAACCGCGTCCTGGCGAATACGAAGAGTTGGAACTCGAGAATCGCAAGTTAGCCAACGTCGAGGATCTGACGGTTCACGCTGAACGACTTGCGATGCTGCTCGACGGCGAAGAAAACTCTGCTGCCGCAACCCTCGGTTGGGCACTCAAGGAGCTGTCCTCGATCGAACGCATAGACGGGTCCGTGGGAAAGTGGCAGGAGCTACTGGACACCGCGCTGGCAAATGTCGAAGAACTAGCCAGTGGTGTTCGGGAATATGCGTCCTCAATCGAGCTCGATCCCGAACGCCTGGCAGAAGTTGAGCGCCGCCGCGATCTCCTGTACCGGTTGAAGCAAAAGTATGGACCCGCGATCGAAGATGTGCTGCGCACCGGGGAGCAGTCACAGCAGGAACTCGATCTGTTGGATACCGCTGATACGGACTTGGAGAATATCGGTGAGGAGCTTGCCGCGGCTACTCGAGAACTCGAAGAGGAGGCTGGACGCCTCACCAAGAAACGAAAGAAGGCGGGAAAAAAACTCGAGAAGGCGGTGAACAAACTCCTCCCTGGCTTGGGCATGAACCAGGGCAGGTTCGTGGTTCAACTCCACAATGCCGAAAAGATCAATGCGTCTGGCGGAGACGTGGTGACCTTCCTCGTCACTCTCAACAAAGGTATCGAACCAAAACCTCTTGCAACTGTGGCCAGTGGTGGAGAGCTGTCCAGGCTCATGCTAGCGCTCAAGGTGGTGCTCGCGCGGCACGATTCGATTCCCACTCTGGTGTTCGATGAAGTCGATCAAGGTATAGGTGGTGAGGTGGCGGTCCAGGTATCGGAGGCACTCGCTAAGGTAGCTGAAACTCGGCAGGTGTTGATTATCACTCATCTCCCTCAGATCGCGGCACGAGCACAGCATCATCTCCGGGTGGAGAAACACCAGCAAGAAGGGTTGCCGAGCACAGAGATAACTGTGCTGGAGGGTGAAAACCGAGTCGAGGAGGTAGCGCGAATGTTAGGCGATGGCTCCGATCCGGTGGCGACTAAGCATGCCCGCGAGATGCTTAGGAGGGCAGGGGGTGGTTAAAACTGGGGCAGAGGTGTAGAGGTGCAGTAGTGCGATGTTCAACGTTCGATGTTCCCACTGGCTCAACCTCCTCTTCAGGCTCGTCAGGCGCACCGCCAAACAATCTCCTGAACAACCTCAGGTAAAACGTCACCCCTGTTGTCTTCGGAGTGAACCCTCCCGACCCCTGGTATGCAGCGTGATAATAGACACCTGCCTCAGCTGGTAGGCTGAGTCCCCCTCGGCCTTGCGAGCGGTAGTGAATCCCTGCGCCCAGGCTGGCACTGCGCATCGAACTTGAAATCTCGAGGTACCCTGGTGTGATCGAAGATGATGGGCTGAATTCCTCGCCGGACACCCAGGAGTACGCATCCGATCCCTTGCGGTAATAATGGATCGCACCGTACGCCCGGAAGGACTGATTCAGTCGCAAGGTGGGAAACGCCGCAACCGAAATTTCGTCACCAAGGTTTCGCGAGACTAAGTGTTGGGTCGATGCGGGTGCGAGAGGCAGGTAGGGTGAACTGAGGCGCCGAACGAGTTGGTCGCCGAGCTGAAGATTGTAACGAGCCGAGATAGCGATGCCCACAACGCTGCCAGGCTCGAATGCCAGGTCCAAACCTGCTTCAATATCGGTCTGCTTGTCTCCGGTCCCGATGTCCACATAGTGGTCGGGAGCGTCACGAGTCCCTGTTGGGAGGCGCACAATCGTTGACAGCACGGCGCGTAACGTAGGCCGTTGCAGCAATCCGTACCGAAGACCGAGCTCGACATCACCCAGCTTTTGGCGATACTTGGCAAACTCGAGCGGCTGCGCGTCATAACCGAATCCAGCTTCAGTCAGCACGTCCCGTATGTTGGAGCTATCGGGGTCGATAATCGCGGTCGGCAGCGGAAGCGTTCTAGTAATCCCTGGGGCACCCAGGGCCAGAAACTCCGCCGAGATCGTCTGTATTTCCGTCGCAAGAGCCCGACCTGCATCTGAGGACGCAAGTGGGGCGAACGGGGGTAGCGAACTCAACAACTGTCCGTCCGATTGCACTCCAGTAATGCCGACCAGGCCTGCGGCGAGAGAACGGGCCTTACGTACGAGGTCGCCTGCGACTACACATTGAGGACCGTTCGGGCAATCCAATCCGCCGCTGCCGATCGTGGCATCTAGAGCGCTGGCGGACGCTTCAAGTTGAACCAACAACTCAGCTATCTGCGGGACCGCGCCGGCCGCTGCGCCCGAGAACGGTGACGCCTGGTTCCATCCGGCGTTTGCTCCAGTCGTGTCATGCGCGAAATCGACCTGCATCCGTGTTGTCACAAATGGGACAGAGACGGTAAAGGTCAACCGATCGTGAAGACCGATGCGGAAGTTGAATGGAAAGCGGCGTACATCAGCGTCCAGCGTTGTTTGCACTGATCCGATGTTGACGCCGAGTGACGTATCGTCAGCTATCTGCCAAATCAGCGCCTCCGCATGACTCATACTCGGGAAGATGCTGGAACTCGTTGAGTCGAAGCTGAGGTTGGTACCCAATGGCACCGCAATACCGCTCGTGTCGAACCTGAAGCCCCAGTTCAAGTACGACGGTTCGAAGCTCATTCTGAGCACGCCGCGGCCGAGCATATAGGTGTCGGGGTATTGCGCAACGGCGCGCTCAGGGGTTGCTGTCGCCGTCATTGCGATCGCCAGCACACAACCCGCAGTGATGCAGATTTTCTTCCTGGTGTTCTTCATGATCGGCGGGAATCTAAACAAAAGCGGGAGGTCGACCAAATCGACCTCCCGCAAAGAGTTCC
>JBDHHK010000157.1:0-10653 GCA_039589395.1 Gemmatimonadota bacterium | reverse complement strand
TTACCTCCCTAATCGAGCGGGTGCCTATCAGCGGCAGAAAGACAACCGGAAGCAGGGCGGTCGCCTCCAAGGGGATAACACCGGTCAGCCACCATGTTGCCATCCAAGCGGCGAGACCGGCCACACGCCATGCGGGCTCGGCCATACCGCCGATGGGATCGACAAATAATGTGAAGACCAGTAACAACGGACCCAGTGCGAGCACTATGCGATGGGTCATTGGTCCGGGGCTTCCTTGTGGGAATCGAGCATGGTGGTCTCAAAGGTAGTTGAGGGGGGTGGGATGAGCATAGGTGGCAGAGGTGCAGAGGTGCAGAGGTGCAGAGGTGCAGATTCTGTCTGCCGCTCTGCTGCTCTGCAACTCTGCCGCCTTCTCTCTTAACATTCTACTCCATGACTCGTCCAACCAAATGTGTCGATGCCTGAGCTTCGGGCCAAACCTACAGATGCGGAGTTGATCTCGGCTTGGCGGACGGGGGATGAATCTGCGGCCGCGGAGCTGGTGAGAAGGCATGCCAGAGCCGTGGCGCGGTATCTGAGTGCGGCCGGAGGTGGAGAAGATGTGGATGATTTGGTGCAGGAGGCGTTCTATCGTGCTTTCAGGAAGCTGGATGGCTTTCGTGGAACGGCTAGCTTTCGCACGTGGGTCATGACGATCGGATCGAATGCTTTGAAGGATCTCAGACGGCGTGAAGCTCGGCGGACCGTGTTCGCGCTGGAGGAACGCGAAGTCGTCGATGAAAGTGCCAATCCGCATGCCAGCGCTGTGGTGCGTGACTTGGAAAGTCGTTTGCAGCGTGAGGTAGAGAGGCTGCCTGAAAAGCAGCGCCAGGTGTTCCTCATGCGGGCACAGCAGGGAATCGATTACGAAGAGATCGCCGATGTCTTGGGGACTTCGGTAGGCGCGGCGAGGGTGCATTATCACCAAGCCGTCAAACGACTGAAGAAGGCACTGGGCTAGAGTTGCGGAGCGAATGAGAATGAGTCTGAGCGACCGGCAAGTTGAAGAGCTGGCAAAGCGTCTTGGGAATGTCGCTGGCGCACGTCTCGACGTTGACGCTGTCGCGAGTGGTGTTGTCGAACGGTTGAGGGCCGAGCCCGAAGGTGTCGTGTGGTGGAGGAGGCAGATGCCAGTTCTTGGTGCGATTGCGTCAGCGGCCGCGATGGTTCTGGCCGTGGGTGTACTCGCAGACGGACGTGAGTACCTGGGTGGTGAAGAACAGGGCCTTTCAACAGCGGCTGTCGAATTGCAGGCTCTTACCGTAGATGAGCTAGAAGAAGTGTACGACTCACTCTCGTTTGACGCGCCTGTGTTCGAGCTCAGCGCGGCGAGTCTCGAAGATTTGAGCGTTGGACAACTCGAGGAGTTGCTCCAGAGAATGATGGAGGATTGATGCGAACAGTATTCGTGGCGCTGATTGTTGCAGCTGTGTTTTTCGGTTCTGCAGAAGCTCAGGATCAGACGGCGCGGCAGAACCAGCTGCGACAGCAAGTGATGCAGCGGTTGCTCCAAAATGTGCGGGCGCAAACTGGAATGACCGACGAACACTTCGAGCGGTACCGGGAGATCGCGAGGCGTTCGATGGCGAGCCGGAACGAGATTCAGAGGCGGGAGCGTGAATTGTGGCGCGGCTTGGAGGGGCAGATGCGCCCTGGCGTTGCAGCGAACGAAGACAGGGTTGTCGCTCTGATCGACTCGTTGATCGCCGTTCCGGCGCAGCAGATACAACTGGCACGCGGCGAGCAGGAGGAATACGCCGAGTTTCTAACACCGGTGCAGAGGGCGCAGCTGGTGCTGATTCACCGCCGGTTCCAGAACAACATCCAGCAGATCATGCAGCGGAGGTTGCCCAACCGGCCGGGGCAGGGCAGCCGAGAGCCTTGATGAGCCATTCCCCCTCGGGCGCAAGACTGGCTATACTTCAGAACGCGCCCGAGTGGTGGAACTGGTAGACGCGCGGGACTCAAAATCCCGTCCCAGCAATGGGGTGTGAGTTCGATTCTCACCTCGGGCACTACCTTGAAACACAACGACTTACGGCATCGAGAAGCCGCCTCTTCGGGCGGATTTTTTGTCACCGAAATGGCCGCGTGGTCCCCGTTCGGCCCCTCTTGAGTTCCCAGGTACACGTCGACCGGAGCCGGTCGCGTCATTCATCAAGCCCGCGACGGTGGATTGCCGTGTTGGATTACGCTTCAGAGGGTGCACGTATGACACCAAGAGTGACGAGAAGCGATGGCGCGGAGATGAAGCCGTATGAGGCTATCTTCCCGATCCTCGTCCAGGTGTCGGCGAAGCAGTTCTGCGCGATTTGAACCGGCTTCTTCTAATCGTGCGTCCACCTGTCATGTCATTTCACACGGTGCGCGGCTTCGTATGGCCATGGTCTTGCCTCATTCAGGGTATGCGCAGCAATCTCACGACAACTTGCTGGTCACCTGCGGCGGTGACCTGCAAGGAATCTTGCCGGTACGTGGAGTTAACTGTCTGCCCAGCGTCGTCCCGGTTCACAAGCACAATGTAGCTGAAGTCGACATCAGCGATCGTGGCCTCGAGTACACCGTCACGGTATCGCTGAAGTTCATAGCCACGGGGAACTCTCAAGTAGAACTCCCCTTGAGTCAGCAAATGGCCGCTCGTGAACGTCGCAAACCACTCCGGAATATCGTTGTTCTTAAACACTTCGCCGGCGGGATCGTAGCTCAATATCTTGGCAGCTACTGGTATGAGTCCTATTCCAGAACCAGTGCTATCATCCAGCACGTGCCCGTTGAGGCCAACTTTGCTTTTGAGCGAGTACCTCAACTCTGGCTCGCCGAGACTATCCGTGTCTGGATCCTCTGGGTTCTCACAAGCACTGAGTATTGCGAGACAAAACACACCGGTTAGAAACTGACGGCTCATGGAGCGATGCATACAGACCTCTGCAAAGATGTCCTGAAGCTGTGTGTGCGTGGCGGGCGGGGACGTAGGGCCACCGGCGCTGTTCACTTCACGTTTGGAATAGCACCATATACACCTGGAGGCAATTGGCGATCCATTGTGGGCGATCCCAAGTCACACCGCAGATTTCTCGGCGCTGGCAATCTCTCCGGACGGAACCCAGCTTGCTGTAACGATTCGGGACGACGGTGATGAGCAGGTCTGGATCAAGCAGCTAGATCGAGGGCCACTATCCCGCTTCACGTTTGAGGGGACGTTATACAACGACCCCACGTAGACTGTAGACAGGCTGTCGGTCACGTTGGTTTCGGAACGAGGCGGTGGGATGGACTCGATTGCGGTGGTTATGCCCGGTGTGACCGGAGCGAATTGCGGATCCGTGATGCTGCTAGCATCGTGTTTGGCGTTCGATGGCTTCGTGTTCGGTGGGGTGTTTGCATGGCTTTACAACCGACTCACATCAAGAGAATCTCAGAGTTGAAGTCGGTGCGGTGGAGAAGGCGGCATTGAGAGCACCGTTCACCTTCCTCGTGTTCTTGTTTGTCGGGGCACATCCTATCTCGGCGCAGGTCAACGAACACGTTGGCTACGGATGGTTTCTGCGGGAGCGCGACGGCCGTCGTGTTTCCTACTACAATGGCAATACACCGGGTGTGAGCGGATATTTCGCGCTGTATCCTGACGAAGATTTGTGTGTGGTAGTACTGGCTAATCATGATATTCCGCGTGCGACGTCAATCGGTCAGGACATTGCTGCAGCAGTGTTCAACGAGGAATACCGCGTGCCTATACCGCTCGAGACGATACCGTTCTCGGCGAGCGAAAACGGCTTGGACTACGTGGGTTCGTATGAGTTCGCACCGGACTACGGCTTCGACATCACGATCGAAGGAGACGCACTTCTCGCCCGAATCGCGTGGCCGCGCTACCCAGCTACACTGATCCCGGTTGGAAGAGATCGTTTCTTTCACCGCTACTTCTGGAACACGCTAGTGTTCGTGCGCAATTCTGACGGTGAGATCGAGTCGCTCCACTGGGCGTCGGCTCCGGAGTCACTTGCACGACGTGTGAGGTAAGGGTGAGCGCAGCTGCATCCTCGGGTCCAAAGGACTCAATCTCTGGAGCGGAGGAACCGTACTGCGCAGGGTCATCTGCATGTGACCCTGCGCAGCAAAAAAGCGATTCCCCTTAGTTGGCGGTTTGTTCCTCCGCGTTTGCTAGGTAGATACCATTGAACACCAACGTGAACGTCTTGTGTGGTTGCCCGCGGTACAACACTTCGGGTGCGAAGATGTATAGCTTGCCGTCTCCCACGTCGGCCTCGACCGCCGCCAAGCCGTTCCTCACGTGTTCCTGACCCCAGGCCCAACCGCTCCTGAGCGGAGCAGCCGAGTCATACCATGCCACCCGACGAACGCCCTGCGCCTCTGCTCCGGCTTCAAGCCGGAGTACGGGGCTGCGGTTGAACATCATGTCGACATGCTCACCCATTCCGTAGGCGACCGGATTGGTGTTATCGACACGAGTCTGCAGAATCGAGCCCGGTATGAAGTACTCCTCTCTCGGAATATCGTTGCCACTCCCGTCCACCAGGTGGTTTCCTACCGGCAGGCCGAGGTGCGTGGTCAGCTTTGCCGAGGTGCCGATAGCGATGATCGTGCCACCTTCTTCCAGGAATTCCCTGAGCTGAGGTACCGTGACGTCGGTGCTCACTCCACCTAGGCGGTCACGATACTCTTCGGGCACGGTAGCCGGGTCGAAGTTCTGTGTCGAATATGGGCCTTCGTCTGCTAAAGCAACCTCATCCGGAATGGCTCCAGTCGGGAACACCAAAACGTCGAAGTCACGGTTCAGATTGCCCTGGTCGAGCCTGGGCGGATACACGACTTCAAACGGGAACTCGAACTGTTCGAACAGCCACCTAGTCCAACCCGATGGCATCGATCCACCGTACCTGTCCCAGAGTCCGATTCGCACATCGTCCAGCTGAAGGGCATCAGTGCGCGGCATTGACGATACGCCGTGGAAGTCTACACCCAGCTCCGAGGCCATCTGCTCGAGCCGGCCCTGGGTGCCGCGCCGCGACCGGATGTAGGTGGTACCGGCCGGGTACTGATTGCCGTCAACGGTGACGGGCTGGCTCAGCCAATAGACGTTCTCACCGGTGTCCATCAAACGGTTGATTGCGGTGAACGCATCGACATAGTCGTGGCTCAGCATGAACCCGCGTGCTCCCTGAGCGTTCGAGACGGTACCGGCTGGAGTTTCGGCAAAGTCCTCCAACTTCTCGAACGGACCGTCGAACCCATCTAGAATGCGATCGAACTCGACACCCATCTGGAACGCCAGGGTCCAGCCTGTGGCGTCGTAAGGTGCGATCGGCGGGCCACCCGGGTACGCAAAGTCATTGGGGTGGTCCTGGGGCTCAAACATGTCAATGACGAATGGCCTGTATGCCTGTGCTGCTTTGACCACGTAGGAACCCTGCGGATACGACTTGCCACCAACCCGGAAATCAGCTGTCGCGCGGTGAATTGCCACACCGCTCTTCATGAGCGTATTCACGAACTTGGTTGCGGTGGGAAAGTCTGCCTGGTCCGCTGGCAGGATGTATCCCCTGGGATCGCGGTGGTCGGGATCGTGTAGGACCTCTTCGTACAGGTGTGCCGGCACGCCCCTCGCCCCGTACCCCGCCACGTTGGCAGTGGCCACGTCCGCTCCCGAGCCGGTCGCCGCCTCTTCGAGAGCCGCAATACGCTGCGGATGGATCGTCCAGTGATCCCTGCTGCCGCGCTCGATGGAATTCTTCGCCATGATGTACTGGTTGTACAACAGCTTGTCACGATTTCTCGCCCCATAATCGATCACTGCGCGGTCGATCGTGATCGACCAGTCGATTGCCTGCTGGAAGTGCCACCTCTGAGGCGGAACTGGATAGGGAAGGTCACTGTGGGCTAGCTGGCGGTTGGGGACCAACGGAATGTCCATTGGTGTTGGATTCCCGTTTATCTCGGTGAGCAACCCGATCATGTTGTGCCAATACGGCGTTGTCCTCTGGCCGCCGTTCCACCATGTCGAAAACCCTGCGCCCGACCTCATGGTAGAGCCGAATTTGCCCTCGGCGATGAGCCTACCATGCATCTCTGCGGCCACACCCTCGATACCCATTATGACCAGCGGGTCGATGTTGTAATTGAACGGATCGCGGAACGGCGGTGCAAACAATATGGTCCCCACCGGCCCGGTCTGGTGCGGGTTATACATGATTTGGGGGAACCACTCCCGATAGAGAACGCGACTCATGTTCTCGGTCTCGGGCATGTTGTTCATGTAGCCATCACGGTTGTTGTCGTGCCCCACGTACCAGTGGTACAACCTCGGGATTCCTCTGGTGCTGCGATCTTCCGGGTTCTCGTGTCTCATGTACCAACTAGACACCAACTCCATCCCATCTGGGTTGGCGTGCGGTGCTAGCAGAATGACGTTTTCGAGGAACCGCATAGTCTCCGCATCGGTCCGGCTGACCATCTCGTATATCAGCACGGGCAGTTGGTGCGTACCGACGATTTCAGTTCCGTGTAATCCTCCGTCGATCCAGACGACCGCCTTACCCTCATCGGCCAAAGTGCGGGCTTCATCGTCAGTGAGGCCTTCGGCCATCGCAAGGCGTCGAGATATCTCCTTGTAGCGGGCGAGATTCCGGTGATTTTCAGGCGACGTGATTATCGCCATCAGATGCGGCCGACCTTCGGCAGTCTGGCCGATCTCTTCGAGTACCATACGCGGCGATTCCTCAGCCAACTTTCGCACGTAAGACTCATACTGGGTGTAGGTAACGAGGTGATAGTCGTCGCCGATGTTGAACCCGAGATGCTCCCTGGGTGTGGTTATCTGCGCTTGAACTGGGGCAACGGCCCATGTGAATAGAACGACTAGCGCGATAGCCAACCGGAGACGTGTGTGCAAGTACGCGAGCTTTGTCATGCATACACCGCCTTTCGATAGAAAAGTTTGTCTGTGGGAATGAAGGTTATCTAAACTTACGGCCGGGGACCTACGATCAGGAGGGTGGACCTGTAGGATTCCGCCAGGGCGCTTGGCGCGAGAACGTGCTCCGAAAACTCGCTTGCGTAGGGTTGCAGTGCGCAACGCCAGGGTGTTTGGGGATGCTGGAATCAGCTTTTTCCGCCCTTTACGTGTTTACAGGCTATTTGTCGTGTGTGTCTAAGATTAAGTATTACAACCACTTACAGGTCTTTTTCTCGTACCCCTTACCAAATGCTGTACCGTCGTGTACATTCGGCCGCTTACCGGAAAGGTGCGGACTATGGCGTCTGGAAGGCCTGAACTCCTGCGGAAGCTCGAAGCCCTGGACCGGAACGAAGTCTGGGAGCAGATGGCATCGTTGGCAATTAACGCGGCAGTAATCGTTGTAATCGCGTTTTTAATCGCCATCATCTGTGTTGGAATGTCGTAGCAGTCCAACCACCTAACATCTACCGCATCATCTCTCCCGGTTTTCCGCTCCTCCTCGGCAGCTGGAAACTTCAGTTTACAAAATGTGACGCCGGTACCAGAAGTCGAGAACCTCTTCAATTATCGTTGCTCATCCGGTTTAGCCGGCGAGAATCAGCGAACGGGGTTTGTACCCGCAGCTGCAGCTTTCCAAACCAATACAGGTACCGAAGAGATGCTGCTCACAGATACGCAAGCTCCTCAAACAGCTTCCCAATACACGGAAGAACAATGGGAAGAAGACTCCTACATGCTGTTTGGGGAACGTGCCGAACCGAGGCCGTGTCCCAAATGCGGTCACACTGGCTTTTACGGTCCCAGAGCCGCAGATCCAGCTCTGAAGTTCCATTGCTGTCGATTTTGTGGATTCTATCAGGAGGTTGGTGGGGAACAGGCCCAATTCCTGCCAGTAGTCCATGGTTGCGACGCTTGGCCGGTTTGTGCTAAGGCCCCGTACGTCTGGTGGTTGCCGCCGGACGCTGAACGGTTCCTGTGTCCGTTCTGCGGTCACAGTGCGGTTGTCCGGAGCCTGAATGTGTTCAAAACCGGAATAGTGGTCGACCGGCCTTCGGATTTAGCCGATCACCCGTGGCGGAAAGTGCCGCAATCTAGGGACTACGCCTATTATCTGAGGTTTTGGGAGAATTGGGATTTTACCAAAGGCAGGGTGGTTCTTTGACTTTATGTATATGTTTAGATCATATACTCTAAGTGCCTGAAAAACAATAAGTTAAGAAGCATATATCAAGCTGGTGATAAGTTGTTTGGTTTGAGTGATGTGGAAATGTGGATATACTATTGAAAGCCCCTTCTGGGTTTCGAATTGAGGACTAGAGGCGTGGACGAAAGAACGACGAGGGCATGGGGTAGTGTTAGACCCGGCCCGGGTTCCGAGGACAGGCTCGGGTCCAGAGGGCCCGGGGTCGTGAGTTCCGCACGTCCTTCGGCGAATGCGGCAGCACTTGCCGCATCCATCGAGGCAGGCTATCAGCCCGATATAGTGCTCATAGTGAAACAAGACGGCACGATTCTCTTTCTGAATCGTCCGGTTGCGGGTACTCCAGACGGTACTGCGGTGGGTAGGAGCATTTTCGAATACATCTCAGCAGAACACCAGAATGCCGTGAGGCACGCCCTTTCGCGCGTTTTCACGGATGGCGACCATGATGCGTTTGTGTGTAATGGCAATCCGCCGTTCGCGCCCGAATCTTGGTATCACTGCAGGGTGGCACCGAATCAACGTGCCACGGGAGTGGTATCTGCAACCGTAATCGCCCGGGATATCACGCAGTGGAAGCGCAGCGAAGACAAGTTTAGAGACGAAATCGAGGAGCTGCAGGCGAAGATCGACCAGATCACGGCCGATAGGGAAGAGGTGGCAACCCTTCTCGCCGAGCAGGAGCGTCGCGAGCAGGAGCTGAGCAGATTCCGCAAGATCATGGATCAGGCCGGTGAAGCCATCTTCATAACGGATCCCGAGACTGGGCGGTTTGTGGACGCAAACGAAACTGCATGCCGCTGGCTGGGTCAGCGTCGCGAGAAACTGCTAACCATGGGCGTACGCGACCTTGATCTCGATTTTCCGCTCGAAAGCCCCGACGGCGTTTCAGATCACGTGACCGACACCCGTGACGCGAATCGGCCGTCAGTCTACGACAGCGGGTCCCATCGCCGTCGAAACGGAACGTCATTCCCGGTCGAGGTCGCGCTCACGCGTCGCAAGTTTGGCGATCGTCAGTACATGCTGGTGGTAGCGCGAGACGTGAACCGGCGGCGTCGCACCGAGATGGCCCTACGCGAAAGTGAGGACAAGTACCGAAGCCTGTTCGATCTGTCCAGAGATGCGATCTATTGCTCGGCGCGTGACGGATCGGTGTCCGATATGAACGACAGCGCGATCGATCTGTTTGGGTATACCAGAGCGGAGTTTGTTGGGCTAGAAGCCAGGAAGCTGTACAATAACCCGGAGGATATTCGGGAATTTCAGAAGGCTGTTCAGGAAAACGGCGCCGCAAAGGATCTCGAGGTCGAGTTTTTGACGAGCTTGGGACGAACGTTCAAGGGTTTGCTCGCGGCAACCTTGCGAACCGATGGTGAAGGTAACGTCCAGGGATATCAGTGCATCATCTCGCCGCTCCGAGAGCAAGATCGTGCACCGCGAGTCTCAGGAGAGACGAATGAGGTAGGTGAAACCGACACAACGACGGACGAGAAGAACACCGTGGTAGTTGCGGGCAAAGACAAGTGGGTCGTTGATGACGCACGGGCCGTGCTCGAGCGAGCCGGTGTCGAAGTGCTCAGTGCAAGAACGGCAGCTGCTGCTGTGGAGATCGTTAAATCGCAGCACGATGAGATAGGAGTCGTGGTGCTCGATTTCGCGACGGACGATCCTGAGTTCAGAGCCGCGGTAACCGAAATCAAAAGCATAGCCTCGGATATCCGCGTGATAATGTTCGAGGACGAGAGTGGTAGGGGTGATCAGTCAGCATGGGCGGATGCGGTCGTTCGCAAACCGCTACATCCTCTAGCGCTCGCGCAGCAGGTGAGAGAGTCGCTCGCATCCTACCCGATGCCGGACTTGGATTCCTAACCAGACTATACTCGAAACCGGCGTTGAACTCGGGCCGTAATTGTTGGTGTGGACCGAGAACAGATCCTGACAAACGTCCCACGATTGTCCGAATCGAGCTTAACGTGGGAGGCCCCAGTCGAGAAGGTGAAGCGGCGTCCGATTCTGGTGCGCCTGCTATTCCTGTTGTTGAGCCTCATTCTTCTTCTTGTGCTCCCGTTTGCCGTACTAGTTCGCGTGTCGGTTTACCTCTATGCCACGTACGCTGTACAGACCTGGGTCGCTCTCGCGGGTGGGGTGGCGGCGACGGCACTTGTCCTCACTCTCTATTCGGCGGTCTTGTCGAAAAAACTGACTGGCAAAGCTCGTGTTCGCGTGCTCGCGAAGCGCGTCGCATTACCACTGGTCCTGGCATATTGCGGATATACCCTCCTTTATCTCTCGAGCGTAAACGCAAAGAGCCCCGATGTCCGGGACTACTACAGGTCACTGCATCCAATGCTTCGGATTGCGGTCAGTACAGTGATTCTTGTTGATTCTGACATCGTGATAACCGATCTGCAGCGAACGCCCGAGGACTATGCGGCCATGGGCTTGCCGGCACGCATCGAATCAATGCATTACG
>JBDHHK010000156.1:0-10787 GCA_039589395.1 Gemmatimonadota bacterium | reverse complement strand
CCTTCGAATTCAATTGAGGCCTCGGCTCCCGCGGTGTTTGCACGGCGCGCCATCCGCTGGCCGCTCTCCCAATCACCACCGAAGACCCAACGAGGGTCGTCGACGGTGACTCTTTCCACCGGGTCTCCGTAGTCGTCCCATATCTCTACTTGCGCCGACAACGGCTCCTGGGTCTTGATCGTGATGCGGTCTCCATCGACGTGTCCGCCGAGTCGCTCTACCAGAGCGACAACTCGGTCCATGGTGCTGCTGACGATTGTGTTGAACGTATAGTCTGTGTAGGAGAACTTCTTGTTGGCGATGGTGTCGATACCGCTCTTGTACTCATCGGGGATGCCGCTGAAGCCCAAGACCACTCCCAGGATCCCAACCGCGCTGGCCGGATTGCAGTCGGAGTCTTGGCCGGCGCGCGTGGAGATCGCCATCGTATCATAGAAGCTGCCGTTGCCGTACAGGAGGCCAAGTGCTACGTAGGCGCCGTTGATCTTGGCGTCGATGTTGAACGGGTGCAGTGCGCCGGAGGGACACGGTTCACGACCATCCCACTTCTCATCGATGAGCCGCCACACCTCGGTCCAGTCGTCTGGGTGCAAAAGCGACCATTCGAGCACATCGCTAATGAGCAACGCGTAGGGGCTCGCCGGCGGAAGCGTAGCCAGGCCCGCCTCGACAATCCTACGCGGATTGCTCTCGAAGAACGCCGCTGAGTACATGCCGCTCACAAACACACCACCGAGGATGCCGTCTCCATAGTTCATGACGCGGCCAGCGCGCAGGCAAAGATCGTTGGACGCTTGGGGAAGTCCTGGGGTCATCAGACCAATGAAGTCCGCCTCGATCTGGAAGTCGATGTCGTTGGCATGTGCATTGTATTCCGGTGTTCCGCTCAGCGTCGCCGGCACGCCACGTCGCAGCGCCCGGCGAGCGGCGAGGTTGGCGTGCCAAAGGCGGTATTCCGCGTTTCGAAACATCGCCCCGAAATCATCGGTGGTGGCGTCGAGACCCTTCTCGTCCAGCACTGCCGCGAATGTCATGTCCACGTACAGGTCATCCTGGTTGAGGGTGCTCCCAACCATCTCAGGCCGCCATGTCGGAAGTTCCTCTTCAGGGATGATCCTACCCAGGTAGCGGAATTCGGTAGGCTCACCGAAGCTGACACCGATCATCTGGCCGGCCCAACCCCCTCGAACCTTGTCTTCAAGCACGGACAAGAGTTCGGTCTCGTAGGTACCGCTTTCTGAAACACAGGCAATTGCGCCAAGAAGAAAGATCAGTGCCAGACCTGTCGAACAGCTGCGTGAGGTCATAAGCTACTCCTTCCGTTGTGCGAACCTAGGGTAGTGTCATCAGGGCCAGGATGTGTTCGATGAAGAGTGGTCGGAGCGCGTCACCACGTCGGGGTCGAACAGCCGCGGCTTGTTCACCACGCTTCAATCAACACTGATGGTGCGACAATGCAAATCTCGGGTAGGCTGGCACTGCCGCCTCACCGATGCTCGCTACTTCGTCATCGTCAGCAAACGCCTGCCCTTGATCTGTCGAAAGGTGGCTCCTTGGCTGACACAATGCAGTGCCAGAGGGGCAGGCGGTGGCAGAGGGGCAGGCGCCCTTTGATCAGTCGGAATGCCGCGGGTCAATCGTCCGGGTAAGGAGTCTCCAGGTCTGTATAAAAGAGTGGCGTCGCGTCGATCCCAGATTTCAGGCTGTTGCGGAGCACATCACCCGCCGGGCCGGGAGGTGCGTAACCTTGCATCAGCAGGAAAACGAATGCTGCCATCACCAACGCTCCAGCGACCAGCCGGGCCCATGCAGCAGGTCTCCTAGCTTCTCGAGCCGTTGAAGGGTTGTTCGGAAGCAACATTAGACTCCGCTAGAGAACTACGGCGTTCAAGAGCCAACCGCCGAACGCGATGTAAGCCACGAGCAGCGTTAAGATCAAATTGAAGCTCTGCCCGATTATGTAGAGGATTATCGGCTTCCCACCCGCCATCTGAGCGGCCAACTGCCTGAAGTCGCTCTCCAATCCGATGGCCACAAACGCAAGACAGAACAACCAACCTCGGCAGGTCTTTGTGATCGCACCAATGACGTTTCTATCGACCACATTCAGACCTTCCTGGCCGCCTCCAAACGCCGGAATCAGAACGAACGAGAACAGGAGAGATGCCGCTACGAACCCGACGATGAACTTCGGGAATCGGTACCAGATCTCCATGGCGTTCGGCCTGGGTGCGTCCGAACCGCGTTCGATCTTGGTCACCCACGCGATTGCGACGCAAAAGGCGACGACGCCAATCAGAATGTTCTGGATCATCTTCACGACAGCGGCAACGACTTCTGCGTTATCTCCGAGCAGTGCGCCTGCTGCTACGACAGCGCCGGTTGCATCGATGGTACCTCCCATCCACGCACCTCCCACCTGCTCGTTCATGCCTACCGCCCTAATTGCGGGAGGCATGCCGATCATCATCAGGACTGTGAAGATCAGGGTCATGCCTACCGCTAGAGTGAGCTCCTCCTTCTTCGCCTTTGATGCTGCGGCGGTCGCGATTGCCGCGGATACACCGCACACGCTCGTGGCAGCTGCGACGATGATCACAAGCGCCTTGCTCGACATCTTCAGAACCCGTGTGCCAAAGAAGTACATGAAAATGAGAACCGTTGGCGTAACTAGCCACGCTACCATCAGCCCTCTTGCACCTAGCACGACGATTTTAGCAAACAGGATTTCAGCACCCAGCAAGACCAGTCCTGTCTTGATGAACAGCTCTGTCTTTGACCCGGCCAGCAACCAGCTCGGAGTTCCGATGGTGTTGCTTATCAGGAGACCGAAGGCTAGAGCCCACATGGCGTAGGGCAGACCGTAGGCGCTGACCGAACCTTGTGTGGAAATGAAGTAAGCCAAGACCGCAAGAACGAAGACTATAGCATACCCGGCGGAAAAGGTCTTAGCCTTTTCTCCCATCATGTGTATAGCAAAAGCGAACGCTACTCCCAGGGCGATCAGGAGTATTACGATGGCAACGAAGTTCGCCGTTGGCGATTGCGCTCTTTCAAAAAGGTCGTTTACCGCATCGCGGTGGGTTTGAGTAGTGACGAGGGCAAGTAGTGCGTCCCGGTCCGCCGCGCTCATCTGGTACCGTGACTTCCACCCTATCGTCTCCGAGATCGTGCGCCTACCTTCTTGGTAGCCGACCTTTCGCGTGTACTTGAACCGGCCTGCAGTTTCCGACGTGAGTTCGGCGGCGAGAGAACCACCTGATGGGGAGGCTGTAGGCCAGTCACTCACGCGCACGGAGACATCGCTGTAAAACGCGTCGAGCGGGCTTCCCGCCCATCGTTCTATTTTGGGCGTCTTGATTCCGAGGTCGAGCCCTGCAGCGAACACCGCGAACGCCAAGATCGCAAACCCAAGCCAAACCGCCCACCAGTCTTCCTTCTTCCAAAGGGAAGAGAAACCCTCGCCCGCGCTCATGCAGATCCTCCTTAGCAGAATCCCATGGTTATTGTGTATGGGCCAACAAAAGATTCCTCTGGGGACTAATCATGGCAAGCATGGAGGCGGTGCCAATGCAAAGCGTCGGAGTGGTCGAGAGCGCACTGTCGTGGTGCTGTAGCCGCTCGGTGCATACGTTGATATGAGCGGCATTAGACAGGTGGGGACATTGTGAGAACGGACGCAACCACTTCATTTGAATGGGGAATTCCAATTCGCCAACTGATTCTTGGCCGAGTGCTGCGCGCCGCGGCTCTGATATTCCTTGTGGCCGGATTTCAGGGAGCCACCGGGTGCCTTCGCACCGCTCAGGCACAAACCGTCCAGGCTGTGTTGTTCTTTTCGCCGACCTGCCAGCACTGTCATCAGGTGATCACACAATATCTGCCTTTGTTGTTTCAGAATAATGGAGGTCCACCCGGTGTGATAACCGGTGAGTCGATCCCTCAAGCCGAGCGGAGCCTCTTCCTGTTCCGCAACTCTCGGCTGGAGATATTGCTGGTTGACGCATCAAAGACGCTCGGAAGTGAGCTATACATGGCATCTACCCGCAACCAGCAGATACCGCGAGAGCGATCGGGGGTACCGAGGTTGGTGATCGGCGACGAATACCTGGTAGGATCGCTCGAGATTCCGGAACGCACCGGCGATCTGGTAAGGCAGGGTTTAGAGCAGGGCGGGCTCGAGTGGCCGGCTGTGGACGGGCTGGCAGATGCCTTGACATCCATCCCGGGCCTCGGACCGGTTGTTGCCGCGCAGCCGCGGGACTCGGCGCCTGTCGTTGCCGACGAGCCGGAGGACAGTGCTGCGACTCAGCCTGATCAGGCGTCCGCGGCGGATACCGCACCAACAGCCGCTCCAGCTACCGCGTTGACTGATTCGGTGTTGCCGAGTCGAGTAGACACGGCATACGAGCCATCGATTGAAGTGGCTCCACCGGTGGATGTCGCGGAAGTGGAACCGGATGCTGCTGAAGAAACTTTGATTGACTCCGCAACGCATGTGGTGGCTGAGCCGGTCGATTCTGCGACGCCGGTCCCTTCGGCGTTTGATGTAGTACCGACGCGCGAACTGTCGATTCTCGAGAACTTCCAGCTCGATCCTGTAGGGAACAGCTTTTCTGTCGCGGTTCTGGTGCTCATGATTGCCAGCGTCACCGTGGTTTTACTCAAGCCAGATGCAATGCCGGCAACGTGGGGCCTTGGAATCCTCGTGCCAGTGCTTGCATTGGTCGGGGCAGGTGTCGCGAGCTACCTAACCTACATCGAAGCAACTGGAGCAACTGCAGTCTGTGGGCCGGTCGGCGACTGCAACACCGTCAATCAAAGTGAGTACGCGCGGCTGTTTGGAATGTTGCCGGTGGGAGCGCTCGGGTTGCTGGGTTATGTGGCGATAGCCCTCGCATGGATAGGATCGAGGTATACCCCAGAGCCTATGTCCCTCTGGTCTAGAGTGTCACTGCTGGTCATGACGCTTGGCGGAACGATCTTCTCGATCTACCTAACGTTCCTCGAACCCTTTGTCATCGGTGCCACATGTGCCTGGTGTCTGACTTCGTCGATCATCATCATGGCGATCATGTGGCTAGTCTCAGGTGTGGGCTGGGATGCGTTGGGCCGGATCCGCGCGACTGAATGAGATCGTCTACACTTCGGACTTGTAATGTGCCTCGAGGATCGCGTCCGCGATGCCTTTCATAGTGTGAGCGGTTGCCTCGACCGTGGGCTCATACCCCAGGCCGCGAAGCGCCTCTGACGTGAGCGGGCTGATGCTTGCGAGCCGAGCTCTGCCCAGCGATGGCCCGTAGAGTCGATGCAGGGAAGTTGCCGTTTCCGAACTGGCTACGGTCACCCAGTCGATTTCTCCCTCTGAAAGCGCTTCGGACACACGAGAATCGGCTTCTTCCACGCCGGTGCTTGCGTAGACCACGACTTGTGTGACCTCGCCACCGGCTTCACTCAGGCGCTCCGCGAGTATGTCCCGCCCTCGGCTGGCCCGAGCGAGTAGGAAACGTTGTCCGCTCGCGCTGGGCAGCAGCGCCTCGGCTAGCGCATCTGCCGTGAACGTTTCCGGTACCAGGTCGGCGTTGAGGAAATATTCAGAGAGGCGCTCGGCGGTTCCGGGGCCGATCGCGCCAAGCTTGATAGTACTGAGCCACCGTGCGTCACCGCGCAACTCGAACATCCTTCGCATCAGGAAGTCGACGCCGTTGGAGCTGGAGAACACCAACCAGTCGAACCGATCGAGATTCTCCAACGCCTGGTCGACCGGAGACCAGTCGTCCGGGTGTTCGATACGTATCGCCGGAGCAAGGATCACTTCGGCACCGTGTGAGCCTAAAAAGCGGCGAAGCTTTTCCGATGTGCGCGGAGACCCAGGTACCAGAATCGTAGTGCCAAACAGAGGGCGAGCTTCGAACCACGAAACCGCCGGTGAGTGATCCACCACCGCACCAACCACGAAGAGTGAAGGCGGGCGTATCCCATGTTCTTCGATGGCGTCAGCGACGGTCGATAGTGTGCACTTCACCGTCTTCTGCTCGACACGTGAGCACCAACGAACGATGGCAACGGGAGTGTCAGGCGGCTTCCCCTGCTCCATGAGCGCGCGGCTCCACTCCGGTGCCTTGCGAACGCCCATGTAGAACACCAAGGTGCCGGGAAACTCAGCGAGGCCTCGTTCCAACTGGAGCGAGGTCTTCTCGTCCCGCTCCCGTCCGGTCACGAGGGCGACAGCGGACGCAGCGGCAAAGTGAGTGACTGGAATCTCACTGTAAGCGGCCACCGCCAAACCGGCAGTGATTCCCGGTACCACTTCGTAGGGGATTCCGGCATTGCGAAGAGCCTCCATTTCATCGGCTCCCCGTCCGAACACCGATGCATCGCCGCTCTTGAGCCTCACAACTGACCGTCCGGCTCTCGCCGCTGCGAGCATGGTCTCGGTGATCTCATCGGGAGTGAGCGCGCGGCCCGAATTCGGCTTTCCCAAGCGTACCAATTCTGCCGAGGGTGACGCGTGCTCGACGACAACGGGATTAACCAGGTAATCCCATAGAATGAGATCGGCTTTCTGGAGGCACTCCACCGCACGCAGCGTAATTGCACCCGGGTCACCCGGCCCGGCACCTACCAGGAATACGGTACCTGGAGTCACGTCGAAGTTCGTCATTGGTAAATCCGCTTACGGGGATTCCTCTTGGGCAAGCGAGCGGAGCATTTCCAGGAATAGTGGTTGTTGTCCCAGCGGTGGCAGCAGCTCGATTTCCATAGAGGCAAATGACTCCCTCACCTCATCCAACAAGGGCTGAATGTCTTTCGTCACGTGCCCCTCGACGGTCAGGAACAACGGAAAGACTCGGATCTTCGTAACCCCATGCTGTACGGCTGCCTCCACTATATCCATCAGTGAGGGAGGAGACAAATCCATGTAGGCCAGCTGCAGTCTATCTGGGCCGAGTTCGGCATGAAGCAACTCGAACTGTCGCTCGACCGAGTCGCGCCAAGTGGGATTCCTGCTCCCGTGAGCGATTGCGATCAGCATCGGGCAGCTGCTTTGGTCTGGCTGTTCATGAGTTGCATGGTACGCAAATAGACCTCCGGGTTCCACTTCAGATCTGAAACGTGATGGATTTCTCGATTCGGCTTGACTAACTGGAGACCCCGATTAAAATGCACGGACGGCGAAAACGTGATAAAAATCTCGTTAGCGGCGTGAGATGGTTTTAGGTGCTCCAGGAGGTTTAAACGTGGCTCGTTTACGACGATTGGTCGTCGAGCGGCTGATGCGATATTACCGGCTCCTTTCCGATTCGAATACGAAACGGAAGGGACCGACGGTCACTAGTGCCGAGATTGCAGAGGCGCTAGACATCGACCCGACACAAGTGCGCAAGGATCTCGGTTCCATAGGGATCGTGGGTATGGGTCGTGTCGGCTTTGAGAGATGTGAAGTTTGTCGGTCCATCAGGGCATCTCTCGGATTCGACCTCGAGGTCGAATCCGTCCTGGTTGGTGCAGGCCGCCTCGGAAGCGCTCTTCTGACATACCATGGCTTCTCGCGCTACGGGCTTGAAATCGTTGCCGCGTTCGACAATGACAGGAAGCTGAAAGGCCGCAAGGTCGCGGGACGCGTCATAAAGCCCATGCAGGCGCTGAAACCGTTCGTCGAGAAGCACGGAATCCAGCTGGCAATCATCACCACCCCGGCGAAAGTCTCGCAACACCTGGCGGATCGCCTGGTGGGCATGGGTATCAAGGCGATCTGGAATTTCTCGCCCACAAGGCTGATTGTGCCGGAGGATGTGCTAGTACGCGACGAGCACATATCTCTCGGTTTTGCGGAGATATCACACCACCTCGCCCAACTGACTGAGGCGCAACAGCAGGAGGAATCATAACTGGCGGCACACGAGGGCGATGCCGAAATGGTTGCGGCTCGCGGTCCAGATCCAGCGTGGCCGGGCAAGCGCCAATTCGGTTAAGCAGGTCTTGTATGAACACATTTTCATGTGGATTTCACGAGGCCTTGCATAAGCGGGTTCCCCTCGCGACATTTAATCGTGATAAAAATCTCGTAAAGTCGCCGAGGGCGGGTTTTTCGGGTTTTCGGTGGGTGTTGGGTGCGGTGACGGCAAATCGTGACAAATATCTCGCAGACCCGTGGTCTGGGTTTGCTCTGGGTAGGATGTGAAGTGATACGGAAGCGGCAAAGCTACGCGTTGGGTGTTCTCCACGTGCGCGCGTCGGACGGGTCTAGATGCGCCAGGGGTGGCAACGTTGGACGTAAAACTTCACAAATCGCCAAGGTTCTCCCGATTGCCAGCGGTATTTGTCGCGCAAGCCACGCATGCGATCTGAATGCATGCGGTTTTAGTCTCAACAGTTGAAAACGATGGAGATGTTACAGAAGGTGCAGGGTTTTCAGTAGCCGGTTAGGTCAAGTTCTCGAGAACGTCCTACGAAAGGAAGAAGGAAGATGCCAAGTTACGTGATTCCGGACAAATGTGACGGCTGCAAGGCACTCGATAAGACTGCCTGCCAGTACATTTGTCCCAACGACCTCATGGTTTTGGACAAAGAGATCATGAAGGCGTACAACCAGGACCCGCAGATGTGCTGGGAGTGCTACAGCTGCGTCAAGATCTGCCCGACCCAGGCGATCGAGGTCCGTGGCTATCAGGATTTCGTGCCGATGGGTGCGAGTGTCACGGCAATGCGCAGTACTGACAGCATTATGTGGACAGTGCAGTTCCGCAGTAAGGAAATCAAGCCGAAGCGGTTCAAGTTCCCCATTCGAAAAGGCGTTGAAGAAGGCAAGGCGCAGCCATTCGATCATTACCCCACGGCTGACGAAGATCTGAAGAGTCCCACGCTGATGTGTGAGCCTGAAGTCTTGAACACCGAGCGGGGCCCAGTGAAAATGGACAAGGTCCCCACGCTCTAGCGTGAGAGGCCTTTTTTCAACGGACTGAATTCTTCGATAAGAAGAACTCTAAGGAGATAGAAGAAAATGGCGGATTTTGAAACTGTAACGGTCGAGACTGATCTGCTGATCTGCGGCGGCGGAATGGGCGCCTGCGGAGCGGCGGTTGAAGCCTCCTATTGGGCCAAAAAGAATGGTATGAAGGTCACCGTGGTCGACAAAGCGGCGATGGATCGCTCAGGCGCGGTTGCGATGGGTCTTTCGGCCATCAACCAGTATGTGGATCTGAACAGCGGTAACAACACGTTGAAGGACTATTGCGACTACGTACGCAATGACCTCATGGGTATTACCCGTGAGGACCTCGTGGCGAATATCGCTCGTCACGTAGACGGCACAGTTCATTTGTTCGAGAAGTGGGGCCTTCCGATCTGGACGGACGCGGACGGCAACTACGTTCATGAGGGCCGTTGGCAGCTCATGATCAACGGTGAGTCCTACAAAGTCATCGTCGCCGAGGCAGCCAAGAACGCGCTTGCCGATGCCGGCGCCGAATATTTCGAGCGCGTCTTCCTGACGCACCCGCTCATGGACGGCAACAAGTGCGTTGGCGCGATCGGTTTCAGTGTGCGTGAGAACAAAGTGTATGTCTTCAAGGCCAAGGCAACCATGGTCATCATGGGTGGCGCGGTGCACGTCTTCAAGCCGCGTTCAACTGGTGAGGGCTTCGGACGTTCCTGGTACCCGCCGTTCAACTCTGGCGCAAGCACATTCTTCACGGTGTACGCCGGTGCTGAGATGACGTGTCAGGAAGTTCGCTTCATCCCCGTCCGGTTCAAGGACGCTTACGGGCCTGTCGGCGCCTGGTTCCTGCTGTTCAAGGCTATTGCTACGAACGCGCAGGGCGGCAACTACATGCAGGAGCGGGAAGGCGAGCTGGATAAGTGGGAGCCGTACGGCAAGGTGAAGCCGCGTCCCGCGAACATCCGCAACTGGCTCATGATGCTCGACGTGATGGAAGGCAAGGCCCCCATCTACATGCAGACGGCCAATGCAATACAAGCTATCGCGGAAAAAGCTCCCGACGAGAAGGCTGCGAAAAAGAAGTTGAAGGAACTCGAAGCTGAAGCTTGGGAAGACTTCCTCGACATGACGATTTCACAGGCCATTCTGTGGGCGGCCTCCAACGTCGAGCCTGAGAAGAAGCCGTCCGAGATCATGGCTTGCGATCCGTACTTCATCGGCTCCCACTCCGGTGCATCGGGTGCCTGGGTCTCCGGTCCGGAAGATTTGCAGACCGCCGAGACCAAGGACGAGTACTTCTGGGGATACCCGAACATGACCACGGTAGACGGCATGTTCGCCGCTGGCGACGCCTCCGGCGCCTCGAGTCACAAGTTCTCCTCAGGGTCGTTTACAGAGGGACGTATCGCGGCAAAGGCTGCATGTGCCTATGTCGCTGACAACAACGAGGCCCCCAACGTCGACCAGGCTCAGATCGATGATCTGACCGCAACGATCTTGAAGCCTCTCGACATGTTCGAAGAGCACAAGGGTGCCACCACGGATCCTGAAGTCAACCCGAACTACATCCGCGGTAAGCAGTTCATGTATCGTCTGCAGAAGATCATGGACGAGTATGCGGGCGGTGTGTCGGCGCAATTCCAGACCAGCGACAAGCTGCTCGAAAAGGGCATGGAGCTGCTGGACTTCTTGAAGGAAGACGCCGAGAACCAGGCCGCGGCGGATCTGCACGAATTGATGCGCTGCTGGGAGAACGTCCACCGGATGTGCCAGGCCGACGCGCACATGCGTTCGATCCTGTTCCGTGAGGAAACTCGTTGGCCCGGTTATTACTTCAGGGCGGACA
>JBDHHK010000155.1:0-10887 GCA_039589395.1 Gemmatimonadota bacterium | reverse complement strand
GGGATAATGGACCTCGGTAGGATTCACATCCGCACATCCAGCAGGGGCGACGTCGAGGGCTGTCGTGCATCGACTCATTTTTACAACATGCCCGAAGAGGTGGACGAGCTGCTTCGCTGCGTGCGTCATATAGCGGAGAATTCAGCTGATTATATGTAACCGACACCAGGCTCGAGGTGCCTGGTTGAGATTAGGGAGGGTAATCGGTGAAGAGGATCTGTGCTTGGTGCAATAAGGAGCTGCCACCCGCATCGACGGAGAACAATACTGGAGAACTGATTTCGCACGGCATTTGCGATGCTTGTGAGGATTCGCTCAGCTCCGCGCCTCGCAAGACTGCTGGTCAGTTCCTAGAGAGTTTGGGTGATGCGGTCTTTTTGGTTGGCGCAGGCGGTAGGATAGTGTCCGCGAATAGCGCGGCCAGAGCGATAGTCGGTAAAGAGCTCACTGCCATTGAAGATCGGCTTAGCGGTGATGTGTTCGAATGTGCCAATGCCGACTTGCCGGGTGGGTGCGGCAAGACCCAACACTGCAAGGCGTGCGCGATCCGGAATTCGGTGAACACAGCACGCGCCACCGGAAAAGGCGTGAAGCGAGCACCGGCCCATCAGGATGTCAAAACCCCAAACGGCATTCAGCGAAGGAACTATCTCGTCTCGACTGAGAGAGTGGGCGATTCTGTGCTACTGAGGATTGATGATGTAGCTTGAGCGGGCAATTCCTGAGGGGGGATTATGGAACTCAAGGGCGCGGTAGCGTTGGTGACCGGCGGTAGCGAAGGCATCGGCAAGGCAATTGCCGCAGCATTAAAAGCTGAGGATGCAGCGGTCACCATCACTGGGAGACGCGAAGAGCTGCTGAGCTCCGCTGCAAACGACCTGGGGGTCGATTCACTCGCGGGAGACGTTGGAAACGAGACTCATGCGGTCCACATCGTGGAGGCGGTGATCGAGAAACACGGTCGTCTCGACATTCTCGTCAACAATGCCGGTTACGGCGTATTCAAGCCTCTCGTCGAAATGGGACTGGATGAGCTGAAGGGCGTGTATCGCACCAACGTCTTCGGTGCGTTTTTGATGGCTCGGGAGGCGGCGCGCCAGTTCGTCAAACAAGGGAGTGGTGAGCTGATCAATATCTCGTCTACGTCGGGTCTCAAGGGTGGCCGCGGTAGTACGGCGTACAGTTCATCCAAGTTCGCGCTGAGGGGAATGACCGAGTGTTGGCGTGACGAGCTGCGGCGTCACAATGTGCGAGTCATGTTGGTGAACCCAAGTGAAGTGCTGACGGAGTTTGCCGCGAAGGTCGGACGGGACCAGGCCCAAACTGAAAAGAAACTGAGATCTGAGGAGATCGCCGACGCCATCATTGGTGCTCTAAAGGTCGATAATCGCGGGTTCATTCCTGAGTTTTCCGTGTTCGCGACCAACCCGTTCTAGGAATCACGGATATTGTTGGTTTTTGCCGCTGACGAACGCGGAGGGACGCGGATAACAGCGATGCTTGGTCTCCCCACCCAACACAACCATATTCCCGCGTTCATCCGCGTCATTCCGCGGCTGAATTGTCTTCCGCTGTCTCATTCGTTGACCAGGTCTCATATTTCGCGGCAATGTTGAACAAACGAATGGACTCACATGTGCGTGCCGCGGCAGCGGTGACCGGGTAACCGAGTGCCAACGACCGTCACCCACCTGACTGGCGAGACCGAATCCCATCTGTGCTCAGTGGTTGACGGAGAGTCGCTGGGGGCACGCGTACACAAGGACGTCGTCGAACCGTTCCTTCGCCTAAAGAGAGAAGCGCGGAACGCAGGGTTTGAACTCGAGATATTCAGCGGCTTTCGAGACTTCGATCGCCAACTCGGGATCTGGAACCGCAAGGCGAGTGGGCAGCAGGCCGTACTGGACAGCAATGCCGAGCCGATCGACGTAGGGCGGCTCAATGACAGGGAGCTGGCGTTCGCCATCCTGCGATGGTCTGCGTTGCCAGGGGCTTCACGGCATCACTGGGGGACCGATCTCGATGTGTTCGACGCGGCCGCCAAACCTGACGGTTACGAAATCGAGTTGATTCCGGATGAGGTAAACTCCGGTGGGATGTTTGGCCCGCTGCACGACTGGCTGGACGACCGTATAACGGCGGACACTGCATATGGGTTTTTCAGACCATACGAATGGGACCAGAATGGGGTAGCGCCGGAGCGGTGGCATTTGAGTTACGCGCCGGTGGCGATGCAGAACGAGCGGTTGCTGACGACGAGTGTCATCAGAGATACCATCCAACGCGCGGACGTAGAACTTAAAGAAGTCATTTTGGAAAACCTCGATGAGATCTACCGGAGATTTGTGAACAACATCTGCAGGACTCTACAATGAGGTATAGACGTCGCCAGGATACCGGGACAATCGCATGGCAACCGACTACATACGGCCGTTCACATCTAGGCACGTCGCTCGAGGTCTGGAAACCCACGGGTAGCTGCAAGCTGTTGATTCACGCCGGAATACACGGTGAAGAGGCGGAGACGACGATCGCTCTTTCGCGCGCTTTAAGAATGCTAGCCGAGCCGTCCCACGATTGCGCTGTAGTGCTAGCCGTTAACCCGGACGGTCTGAATCGCGGCACGAGAGGCAATGCGCGCGGCGTCGATCTGAACCGCAATTTTCCGACAGCAGATTGGCAACCAGGCCCCGTCGAACACCGATCCACTCTCGACGAGCCCAGAGACGTGAGACTGAGCCCAGGATCAATGAGGGCGTCCGAGGCGGAAGTTAGGGCGCTCATCCGATTAATCGGAGAGCTGCAGCCGGAGAACGTGATTGCATTGCACGCGCCTCTGGCATGCATCGACGATGCAAAGCAGGGCCCCTTAGCGCAGTGGCTCGCCGAGCGGACCGGTCTCGAGTTGGTGGCGGACGTGGGTTATCCCACGCCCGGTTCTCTCGGGACTTGGGGAGGCGAGCAGGGAATAGGAGTTGTTACCTACGAGTTTCCACTCGCAACAACGGACGCGTTGGTCCGCGAGCACGTTCCAGTGCTGGCGGAACTGCTAACCGGCGAGGCAGCATGGTCCTGAACTACATCTGGATTGCGTTTTTCCTGATATCCCTCGTGGTGGGATTCGTGCGGTTGGTATTCTTTGGTGACACTGAAATCTTCACGGAGATGGTCAACAGCACGTTCGAGATGGCTGGCGTCAGTGTCGATATATGTCTCGGTCTGATCGGTGTGTTGACGCTGTGGTTGGGTCTGATGAAGGTTGGAGAGAAGGGTGGTGCGGTGAACATCCTTGCGCGCGCGGTGAGACCGTTCTTCAACAAGCTCTTTCCTGAGGTCCCAAAGGATCATCCAGTTCATGGCTCGATCATCATGAACTTCGCGGCAAATATGCTTGGGCTCGACAACGCTGCGACCCCGCTGGGTTTGAAGGCGATGCAGGAGCTGCAGGAACTCAATCCCGACAAGAACGCGGCTTCAAACGCTCAGATCATGTTTCTCGTACTCAATACATCGGGTCTCACGATCATACCGATAAGCATCATGGTGTACCGCGCCCAGTTGGGTGCAGCTAATCCGTCCGACGTTTTCCTGCCGATTCTACTGACCACATTCTTCTCCACTCTCGCCGGACTGATCTCGGTCGCGATCGTACAGAGGATCAACCTTTTGGACAAGACGGTGCTTGCCTACCTGGTGGGTCTCACGAGCCTAGTTGGGGCGATCATCCTCTATTTTTCTCGGCTCCCGCAGGAACAGGTGGAGACCATTTCGAATGTGGTAGCCAATGTGATCCTCTTCGGAGTGATCGCGGGCTTCATCTCCCTCGCGATGCTTCGCAAGGTGAATGTCTACGAGGCGTTCATAGATGGCGCCAAAGAGGGATTTGCGGTCGTCATAAAGATCATTCCTTATCTGGTTGCCATCCTCGTCGGAATCGGTGTGTTCCGTGCATCCGGAGCACTTGGATATGTGGTTGACGGCATCGGAAGCGTCTTCACCGCACTCGGCGTAAACACGGACTTCATCGAAGCTCTGCCGACAGCTCTCATGAAGCCGCTGAGCGGCAGTGGAGCACGAGGTATGATGGTCGACGCAATGCAAACCCACGGCGCCGATTCATTCGTGGGTCGACTGGCATCCACGTTCCAGGGTGCCACCGACACCACATTTTACGCAATCGCGCTGTATTTCGGGTCGGTCGGGGTGAGAAACACCCGCTACACCGTGCACTGCGGTCTAATTGCAGACTTCACTGCCATAATCGCTGGCATTCTCATCGCGTACATCTTCTTCAGCTAACCTTGGGTTCCTTTGGCCACATGGACACCACCAAGGCCCTGGGCCATAGATTGTCTAGTGGAAGGAAGCGCACCTATTCACGGAGAACCTCATGCGTAGTGTGATTGTGCTATTGGCGTGTTTGACTGTGGTGACGAAAGCTGTTGCCCAGAACGATCGTTTCACCGCCGAGGACGTCTTCCAACTGGAGCGTGCGGTCGACCCCCAGATTTCACCCGACGGGAGTCAGATCGTGTACGAGAGATCGGGCCTCGATGTCATGACAGATCGGAGTCGTTCTTCGCTCTGGATAGTGAACACTGACGGATCGGATCATAGGCCGCTGATCACAGGCCCCAACAACTACTCGTCGCCACGCTGGTCGCCCGACGGCTCGCACTTGGCGTATGTCTCGGAAAAGGACGACAGGTCTCAGCTCTTTCTTCGCTGGATGGACACGGGGCAGGAGGCGAGGCTGACGAACCTCACCGAGTCGCCGGGCGGGATATCGTGGTCTCCCGATGGGCAATCGATCGCCTTCTCCATGTTCGTGGCTCGCGATCACGGAACTCTCTTTGCGGAAATGCCGCGTAAGCCAGAGGGTGCGGAGTGGGGACCGCCGATTGACGTGATCGATCATGTGCATTACCGGGCGGATGGTGCCGGCTACCTCGACGAGGGATACGACCATCTATTCGTGATACCGGCTGAAGGTGGGACGCCACGCCAGGTCTCGTCCGGACACGCCGATCACGGCGGGCCTCCTGAATGGAGCGCTGATGGGAACTCACTGATCATCTCGGTGAACCGCAGCGAAAACTTGTCGGAGGAACCGAACAACAGCGACGTCTACCTGCTATCGCTAGAAGAGGGTTCGTATACCCGGCTCACCGACCGTTTCGGGCCTGACAACAATGTGCGCCTATCGCCCGATGGCGGTCTGATAGCGTACACCGGCTACGACGACACGTTTCAGGGATATACGGTCACCAAGCTGTACGTGATGAACAGCGACGGCTCTAACAGTCGACTGCTTTCCGGAAACCTCGACCGTGATGTGAGCAATCCACAATGGAGCGCCGACAGTCGCGGTTTATTCTTCCAGTACGACGACGAAGGGAATACCAAGGTCGCTTTCATCTCGCTCGGTGGTGACGTCGACGTTCTTGCCGAGAATGTCGGTGGGTTGTCACTGGGCCGACCCTACGGTGGTGGGCAGTACTCGGTTGCATCGAACGGCACATTCGCGTTCACGCTGGGTACCCCATATCACCCTGCTGAACTGGCCGTCGGGGCACGCGGAAGTGATGTTCGACAGCTCACCCACCTCAACGATGACTTGCTCGGCCACAAGGAACTGGGTGAGGTAGAGGAGATTTGGTGGGAGTCATCTTTCGACGGCCGGCGCATTCAGGGCTGGATCACTAAACCGCCGGGCTTCAACCCTGCGAACGAATACCCGCTTTTGCTTGAGATCCATGGCGGGCCATTCTCGAACTACGGCGATCGGTTCTCGGCCGAGAACCAGCTGTACGCGTCTGCTGGGTACGTGGTTCTGTCCGCGAACCCGAGAGGTTCCACGAGCTACGGTCAGGAGTTCGGCAACCTGATCCACCACAACTATCCCAGCCAGGATCACGACGACCTGATGTCGGGTGTCGACGCCGTACTCGAAAGGGGCTACGTGGACGAGGACAACTTGTTTGTCACCGGCGGTAGCGGTGGTGGGGTGTTGAGCTCCTGGGCAGTTGGGCACACCGATCGGTTTGCGGCTGCGGCCGTTCAGAAGCCGGTGATCAACTGGTATTCGTTCGTGCTGAATGCAGACAACCTCGATTTCTTCTGGCGGTACTGGTTCCCGGGCAAACCGTGGGAGTATGCCGAACACTACATGGCCCGGTCACCGATTCAATATGTTGGCAACGTTACCACGCCAACCATGCTCATCACCGGCGAAGTCGACTATCGCACACCGATGTCGGAGACCGAGCAGTTCTACGGTGCATTGAAGATCCAAGGTGTCGAGACAGCAATGGTGCGCATTCCCGATGCCAGCCACGGCATCGCGAACCTTCCAAGCAACCTAGTGGCGAAGATTGCCTACATCCTTGGATGGTTCGAGAAATACCGCACTGACGAACGGGACGTCTCCTAAGAGAGGACCATCTGATTTGAGAAGCGGGGGCCAAACAGACCCCCCCCGTTTTTTACCCGCAGCTCCTGAAACGCCAGTGGCTCGGTTACACGCGTTTGTGTTTTCCTGTACGCTGTACACAGGGCCAAAAGTATTTCGCCGCGGATACACGCCGAGTGACGCTGATCCCCACCCCCCGACACCTCTAAGGATGTTGTCCGCGTTTCTTCCGCGTACTCCGGCGGGACCATCAACAATTGAATTAATGTGATAATCCGTTAAATTGGAACCGGATTACTGTTAAACGCCTGAAGTTGGAGGATCGTATGCTGAGTCGTCGCGAATGGATCGGAACCACAATGGGTGCGGCAGGTGCGCTGATGTTCAACCCACGCATCCTTGAGGCTTTACGAGAGGGTGAAATGATACGGCGTGCTGTCCCATCGACAGGTGAGATGCTCCCCGCGGTCGGCCTGGGTAGCTCTGCCACATTTTCCCGGGTGGCTCGTAGCGAAGACGTTACTGCGCTGAGAGAGGTACTCCGTGCAATGGTAGATGGTGGTGCTACGGTGTTTGACACGGCGCCGTCCTACGGAGCATCGGAACAGGTTGCGGGCGATATCTCGAACGAGTTGGGAATTGCTGACGAGATATTCTGGGCGACCAAGGTCAACGTCGTGCCGCGCGGAGAAAGCTCGGCCGATCCGAGGGCCGCGCGCGAGCAGATCCACTCGTCGTTTCAGAAGTTCCGCCAGGAGACAATCGATCTCATCCAGGTGCACAACTTGGCAGACATTCCGGTGCAACTCGAGATCCTCAAGGAGCTGAAGCGGGAAGGTCAGATTCGCTATATCGGCGTTACCTCAACCAACAACAGCAGGTATGAAGACTTAGCGCAGGTCATGCGCGACGAGCCGATCGATTTCATCGGTGTTGGTTATGCTGTTGATAACCGTGATGCGGAAGCGATTATCCTGCCCTTAGCCGCCGAGCGCAACATTGGGGTGTTGGTTTACGTGCCGTTCGGTCGCACTCGGCTGTGGCAGCGTGTCGGGGACCGTGAGCTCCCCGAGTGGGCGGGGGAATTCGACGCCACGACTTGGGCACAGTTCTTCATCAAGTATGTACTGAGCCATCCGGCCGTCACCGTGGTCACTCCGGCTACCAGTCAAGCGAAGCACATGGTCGACAACATCGGAGCTGGGATTGGACAACTTCCGGACGAGCCCACGCGACGACGTATGATCGAACTCGTCGACGCACTGCCACCGGCACCACCGCGCAGACGTAGGGGATAGCGAACCGCACCTCTCAGTTGCGTTCGGTTCGGGGCATACCGACCTTACGTCCAGGAGGTGGGCCTTGTCACGACTCGAATCAAAACTGAAGGCAATATCAGCTGTAGGTGTCGCCCTGCACCTTGCTACGTCTGTCGAGGCACAATCGCTCCCGATCGTCGTGTTCGAGACGGATCTCGGGCGAATTGTCATTGAACTCGACCAGGAACGCGCGCCGCGGACAGTTGGCAACTTCCTGTCGCATGTGAACGGACGCTTCTTCGACGGTCTGATATTTCACCGCGTAATATCCGAATACATAGTCCAAACAGGTGTCTGGACTGAAGACTATAAGGAACGCCTGAGCGGAGCCCCGTTTTTGGAGCTCGAATCCACGGGATTGCTCAACGTTCGTGGAACGGTCTCTATGGCACGCGCCTCTGACCCGCATACTGCGCAGGCCGAGTTCTTTTTCAACGTTAGCGACAACAACCGCCTGAATCCCTCCGAATCCGAGCATGGCTATGCAGTGTTCGGCCGCGTGCTGGAGGGAATGGATGTAGTGGACCAAATCAACGCAGGTGCCACGTGGGAGTACGCCGGGAGACAACATGTGCCGCTGGACCCGGTCCGGGTGGAAACTGCTTACCTCGCTGCAGACGATCCTCCACACTGGACGGTCCGGTCGTATGAAGAAGTGGATCCTCTGGTTTGTGAAAACCCGGGCGTGTCCTACATCCAAGGAGAAGAAACCCTCCCAGCGCCGTCGCGAGATGTCTTTCTTTTCGAGCGCGCGTGTGGGTGCGGAGAGGCACGTGGGTGTTACGAACTGGGGCTCTCGTTTGATACTGGCAAAGGTGTCGAGCGAGACGGCAGCCGCGCCATAATACTGTACCACGAAGCCTGCGAAGGGGGAGAGGCAAGTGCCTGTTACGCCGTTGGATTCAAATACTACAATGGCGACGGGATACCTCGAGATCTACTCCGTGCCGCTTCGCTGTACGGGGATGCTTGTGAAGGTGAGATAGCGCAAGGCTGTTTCGGATTAGGTGTCATGGCGTACTCTGGTGAGGGCATCCCGCGAGATCCGGCCCGTTCTGTTGAACTTTACCAGAAAGCCTGTGACGGGGATGTTGCAGACGCTTGTTTCAACCTGGGTGGCATGTACTCCGCGGGTGAGGGCGTCGAATCGGACATCACACGCGCGGCTGGACTATTCCAACAGGCGTGCAGCGGCGGCGTGCCGGTGGCCTGTCATAATCTCGGGCTCATGTACTACACCGGCTCTGGTGTGGTTCAAGACTCAGGCAACGCGGTGGAGCTAGTTCGGGTGGCATGTGATGGTGGGCATGCACGTGGCTGCTTCAACCTTGGCGTGTGGTACCACTCCGGATACGGGGTCGACCCGGATCTTACTATGGCGATATCACTGTACGAGCGGGCGTGTGACGGGGGCGATGCAGAAGGTTGTTCCAGCCTTGGCTCCGCATACTATACCGGCTCTGGAGTCACCAAGGATCTCGGCCGAGCCGCTTCGCTGTTTCAAGGATCCTGCGAGCAGGGTAGCGCACGAAGTTGTTTCAACCTTGGCCTCATGTACAACATCGGCGATGGAGTCACGCAAGACACCGATCGCGCTGAGGCATTTTTCGCAAGAGCGTGCGAGTTGGGCCTCGAAGAGGAGTGCTATTGAATACCGACGCTGTCCAAAAGTCGTCAGCTAATGGTTGGTTACCAGTGTACCGCCCATGGAACCGCCGTCGTGAAACACTCGCAGATAGAGCTGTCCTTCTCTCAGCGCTTCACTATTCGCCAGTGAGAGGGTAACTGCTCCCGAGGCTGTCAGTTCCCCGGGCCCGGACAGCAAATGGATTATCGGACCGGGGTGCCCATCTACCGTGCGCGCCAGATTTACAGCATGCACCGCTTCAGGCGAAGCGCCCGAGACGGCAACCTCGAACGACAAAACTCCGGTGGTCACATTTAAGGAGAATCTGCCGCTAACGCTCCCGACTGCGCCCTCTGCCGTTACCGAATAGAGGATTGGGGCAGGCGGCTGCCCTCCTTCGAGAGGTGGTACGTAGGGAGGGGGACGCCGTGGTTGCTGCACCTGTTCGAACGAGAATGCGTATGCTAGCAGTCGCGCATCGCTGAGCGGTGGTCCCAGTAGCTCCATCCCAATCGGATTCCCGTCTGACGTGAAACCAGCGGGCATGCTCAGAGCTGGTAGTTCGGAGGCCGCGCTCAATTGACAATTCGAGCCTGTCTGTGGATCTCCGATGCGCGCGGCCTTGCGCCGCAGAGTGGGATATACGATAGCGTCGAGTTGTTTCTCCCCAAACGTGGCCATAACCACTTCACGTACCGAGTCCCTCCTCGCTAACGCGGTGCGATAGGCATCGCTGTCGCGCTGCTCGACTCTGTTGCGCATCCGAAATCTCTGTTCGAGAGCTTCGTGGTAAAGGCCCTGGTCCAGGATGTCCTGCATCGATTCTACTGGAGCGCCGGGGTTTGTTGCCAGATAGTCAATTAGGTCGAATTTGAATTCATATTCGATGACGCTCGATGACCGTAGCAGCGTGTCGAGGTCAGCGATTTCGATGTCGACGATCTCCGCACCCAGTTCCTTCATTTGTTCGAGAGCAGTCCGAACGACGCGGCTCGCTTCGCGGTCTTCCTGAGCCTCTCCGAACATCCTCGTCAACACACCAAAACGGGCACCAGTAAGAGCGGTTGAATCGAGAGCGTCCACGAAGCTGGGTAGGGCTACTCCGTCTAGAATTGTCGTGGCCGGGTCTGCCGAGTCGATTCCAATGGTCGCATCCAGCGCGATAGCCAGGTCGGTGGCCGTGCGAGCAAGCGGACCGCCAACGTCCTGCGAGTGGCACAACGGCAAGATTCCGTCGATGCTGGACAATCCCTTTGTTGGTCGCAGCCCGAACAGGTTGTTCTGTGCGGCCGGATTTCGAATTGAACCACAGGTGTCCGTACCCCAGCCAACGGCGGCGAAGCTGGCGGCGATTGCGGCGCCCGTACCGCCACTCGAACCACCGGGATTACGCGAGAGATCGTACGGATTCCGCGTTTGTCCTCCGAGCGAGCTTATGGTAGTGATGCCCATAGCAAGCTCGTGCAAGTTGGTTTTACCTAAAATGATTGCCCCGGCCTCTTTCAACTGCTTGACCTGAAATGCGTCGT